>NZ_BAAAMB010000004.1:0-91013 GCF_039528855.1 Brevibacterium sanguinis
TCAGCACGACGCCCTCTCAGGAATCATGCGGTCTTGGAGTCAACCAAACCTTCGGCAGTCCCACCCGACGGTGTAGAGGGCGGGGAACGCCGGCAGGGAGAGCGCCGAGTCGGTCGTGTCGACGTCGATCCCGTTGACCTTGACCGTGCTCAGCCCCGGCGTGTCCACCGTCAGGGGCGCGAGCTCCGGCGACTGCAGCGTCCACTCGTCGAAGAAGACCGCGGTCTTGCCCGACTTCACCAGCGAGAACTCGGTCGTGCTCTTGCTCCCGCCGAGGTCGAACGTCGCCGACACGAGCGCCTGATCATCGGCGACATCGGCATCGGCGACCGAGATGTCGGTCGGCAGTGCCTTGGCGCCGCCGAGGATGTCGTTCGTCAGCAGCTGCCGCTGCTCGGCGGGCACGTCGACATCGGCGATCTCGAGAGCACCTTCAGCGTCACCGTCGGCGAGGCGCTGCAGATACTTCTCGACGGTGGCCTCCGGGCCGAACATTCCGCCGTTGACCTGCGTGACGACGATCAGACCCGCCACGAGGACGAGGACCGCCGCGCCGCTGATCACTCCGACGAGCGTCGCCTTCCTGCGGTTGAAGGGCTTGGCCGGCGGGGCCGCGGGATATCCGGCCGGAGGAACGGACGGCGGGGCCGCACTGCTGTTCCACTGCTGGGCGGTCGGCTGCTGACTCGATGCCGACGCAGCGTTCCCTGTCGTATAGGGGCCCGCCGCTGCCGTGTAGGGCGCAGACGAGTAGGGCGCAGACGCGTCCTGTCCCACGGTGGGACGGCCGGGGGAGGACCCTGCGATGGGGTGGGCAGGGGACTCCCCTGCCGGTTGTGATCCCGACGCCGAGGTGGTCGGCGCGGCGGACTGCGCATCTCCGGGATTGCTGCCACCGGACCCCGGGCCGCCCGCGGATCCGACGTATCCAGCCGATGCGACCGGGCCAGCAGATCCGGCGGAATCGGACGGGGCGACAGAACCGGAATGACCGGCTGGGCTGGACGTGCCGGCAGTTCCCGGGGAAGCCGCGCCCGACTGTCCGGGCGCACCCGCGTCACCGCCCGGCGCCGCGTACCCGGGTGCCACCGGTGGCGGCGGGGGCGGAGTCGATCCGCCGGCGACGGCATCGGGGTGGATGAGCGGATAGCGCGGTTCGCTCATCCCGAGGGCGTGTCCCCAGTGCGGATGAATCGCGCGCCCGGCGAGGAACTTCGCGACTCCGGGCATCGTCAGCGCCAGCCTCGGCCCGAGGGTGCGCGAGACCACCTCGATGAGACCGCCCCAGAGAGCGAAGATGAGGAACGACCAGGCCAGCACGCCGATGCCGGCCTCAGCCGCGCCCATGCCGCCGAACACCTCCGTCGCCTGTGCCGAGCCCTGCACAGCCGCGCGCAGAGGCAGCGCGAGAACCGAGAGCAGCCCCCACACCACGGCGAATGCGAGGGGGATCCGCCATGCGGTGCTCCACTGCCGGGGATCGGGGCCCTGCGCGGTCCAGTACGGACGCCGCGTGACCGTGGCGACGAGGGAGGCCGCGAGCACCGCGAGGACGACCGCGATCAGCCCCAGCCACAGCTGCCCCGGCACATCGTCGCTGAAGATCGTCAGCGTCTCCGAGAAGCCTCCGGACTCCATGCCGAACACGCCGGTCATCGAGGCGGTGAGGCCGCCGAGGTGGACGAGCAGTGTGAGGACGAGGCCCATGTTGACGAAGGTCAGGGGGACGAGCTGCCCGGGAAGGTCGAGCCCGAGAGGCAGGACGAAGAGGGCGACGACGGACATGATCGCGACCATGACGATGAGGTGGATCCAGGCGACGAGCGCGGCGGGGACGACCCAGCGGAGGAATCGCGCTCCGACCGCCTCGGTGCCCTTGAAATGACCGGCGATGCGACCCCACATGCTCACGGCGATGACGACGAGGAGTGGAAGGAAGAACGATCGCGGGGTGACCGCGGAGAACTCGAGGGTGGCGCCCTGACTGCCTTCCATGAGCGAGTAGCGGGCGGCGAAGATGAGCTGGAGGACGAAGAGCACGGCGGTGAAGGCGAGGGCCGAGATGCCGATGCGGATCCAGGTCGACCCCCGATTGGGGGAGGGGGAACGCAGCTCGCTCCACCGGGTGAACCACCACAGCGTGCCGAGGACGACTGCGGTGATGATGAGCGGGGCGCCGGAGAGGATGATGTCTCCACTGGCCGCGGCGAATCCGTCGGATTGGAACTCGAACCGCACGGCCGCCGAGCCGAACAGTGCCAGGGCGAGGAGGACGAAGGGGAGCGCGTAGCCGATCTTGTCGGTGCTCATGCCCGTGTACTCGGTGAATGAGTCGAGGTCGGACATCGAACCGGCGATCGCGGCAAGGATGATCGCAACGACGATGCCCGCGGCGAGGGCGATTCCCGGCGGGAGGAGGATCGCCCGCCACGTCGCACCCTGGGAGAGCGGAGCGGTGTAGCGCGATGACGGTCTCGGAGCACCGAGGTGGCTCTGACCGGGATAGGGCGAGCCCTGCTGGGCGTACGGCAGGCCCGGCTGCGGAGAGGGCTGGCCCGGGTAGGGCGAGCCCTGGTTTGGGTACGGCGAGCCCTGCTGGGCAGCGGGCTGGTTCTGCTGGGCGTACGGCTGGCCCGGTTGCGGAGAGGGCTGGCCCGGGTAGGGCGATCCAGCCGGTGAGCTTGCTGAGTCCGCCGCAGTTGAGGCGCCGTCGGCTGCACCCGACACCGGAGGCTGTGTTCCGGGTCGCTGAGGCTGTGTGCCCGGTGTGGGAGCTTGCACTCCTGGCGTCGTCGACGGCGTGTCCGGTGACGCATAGGGATCGGCGGCCTGCTTCGTTGCAGCGCCGGAATCGGCTCCGGCTGCGGAGGCCGCCGCTGCGGCCTCCGGAGAGAAGCGCGGATACTGCGCCGTCGCCTCGGTGGAGTCAGGAGCGGAATTGGTCGGTGGAGCTCCCGGCTTCACAGGGACGTCCGCCTCGCCGCCGAGGTCATCGGTTCCGGAGGCCGTGTCAGTGTCCGCGGCATTCGGCGAGTCAGCGGCAGGCCTGGCAGTTGCATCAGGCGTGGCAGAGGCGCTCGCCCTGCCGCCCTCTGGTGACTGGGCGGCCGGGGCTTCGTTGGTCGACTTCGCTGTGCCCGTGCCATTGACCTGGCTGGCCGCCGTCGTGTCAGCAGTGCCCTTGACCCCGTCGGTCGGCTTCGCTGCCCTGTCGGCACTGACCTTGTCGGCCCATTTTGCCGCGCCGGTTCCCTTGGCACCTTTGGTCGACTTCGCCGGTTCTGTGTCCTTGGTGCCGTCGGCAGTCTTCTTCTCCCCGGTGCCCTTGACCTCGCCGGTTCCCTTGGCCCTCCCGGTGCCCTTGGCGGCAGAGGCGGAGCCGGGCTTGCTGTTCGAGTCCTCGGGGGTCGGGCGACGGTCGGACTCGTCGTCGTGCCCGGATGGGGGAGATGTGGGCGTTCTGCTCATGGGGAGTCCTCCGACTGCTCTCGCACACCGGTCGCTGCAGTGCGCTTGACGTGGCCGCTGGTCTGACTGCGGTTTCCCTGCAGATCGATGTTTCCACCGATCCATTCAGTTGTAGTGATGCCCTTATATTAGGCTGAGAATGGCGATTGAAGTTTCCGAGAAGAGAACTTTTCGACCGACAAGTGATCTGGAGCTGCCGATGAGCACGAAACCGCCCCAGGGCAACGGCGACGAATGGCCGCGCGATGATTCGGCGGGCAGCGCTCGAGCGGAGAATCCTCGTGCCGACAATGCGTGGAACCAGAACGGCGACTCGGGATGGGGTCGGCAGTCCGACACCGGCTGGGGTCACGGCGCCAACACCGGAAGCGCTGACGCCGGACGCACCGACATCGGTTGGGGCCAGAGCGCCGATACGGGCTGGGGCCGCGGCGGCGGGGAACCGAACACGCCCTACATCGCCGAGCAGAACCCCGCGCGGCCCCCGCGCTCGCAGTCCGCGGCGACCGGAACACCAGGAGCCCCGCCCGCGAACGCGGCAACGCCGCCGTCCAACGCTGCGGCCTGGCCCGGAACTCCACCCGGCGCAACATTCCCGCAGCCACCGCCGAGTCCACCGGGCCCGAACCAGCCGCCGCCCGGAAACATCCCCGCCGGCGCCGCACCCGCCGGTCAGCCGCCTCGGCGCAGCAAGGGACTCATCGCCGCCGTCGTCGTGCTCGCGGTCATCGCCGCGGCCGCGATCGGATTCGGCGCCATGATGTTCCTCAACCGGGACGGTGACGAGGACTCCACTGTCGCAGCGACGACGGCACCGGCCGGCGAGGACGCCTCGACGGCTCCGAGCGCCGGGCCGAGCGAGGACGCTGCACCGAGCGACGATCCGGAGTCGTCCCCCACGCTTCCCGCCGACCCGAAGCAGGCGCTCGACCAGATCGTCACCACGGATCGGAAGACCGTCATCGCCGACCTCGACGGCAAATGGGTGCCCCAGCTGAGCTCGAAGAAAGTCGGACTCGAAGCGGAGGGGAAGACGTGGGAGCCGAAGGACATTCTCGCCGAACACGAGCAGATGCGAAAGGAATATCCGCGCGTACAACTGGTGTGGTCGGGGGATTTCGCGAGTTTCAAAGAAGATGATTTCTGGGTGACGATCGTCGGCATCGGCTATGACGATCCCGAGGACGCGCTGTCGTGGTGTTCGTCCAACGGTCTCGGTCCCGACAACTGCTACGCGAAGCAGCTGAATACCTCAGGAGGGTATGAGGGCACGACGCGTCTGCAGGACTGAGGAACCACCTCGGCCGAGGCCCCGCCGGTCCGACGCGGAACCCGGACTAAGATCGGACCATGACTTTCTGGTGGCAAGAGCTGAGAACCAACCTTGCCCGATCCTTCGATGACCGCTCTGACCAGCGGTGGAACCATGCGATCGCGACGATGCCGGTGTCCGATCGGGCCGCTGAGATGTTCCGCGAGGTCGAGGACGAATTCCTCATCACCGGAGCCGACACGCCGAGGTGGGACGACCCTCACCGCAATCCCGACTTCGAATGGGGCAGGGTCAACGGCCCCGACGATCAGGCCGACGTCACCGACCACGCGAAGTTCGACATCGTCCACGCCCGGGCCCGCGCATGGATCAACGTCCTGCGCCGGCGGGGAGGCAGCGCACGGGAGACCGCCGACGTCGACTGGGCGACCGATGATCCGTTCCTCGCATCCGCCGATCACGCCGAGGTGCTCACCAGCGGAGTCCCCGACAACCCCGAACTCGTCATCGGCTTCAACGACTACGTCCCCGATGACCACGGCGTCGACCTCGTCGCGAACGTCGTCATCGCCCTCGGCGATCCCGCGGTGTCCCTGGCCCGCGTGCCCGACTGCGGCTGCGACTTCTGCGACTACGGCTCCGACGTCCTCCTCCAGCAGCTCGACAGCCTCATCTTCTCGATCGTCGACGGCTCCGTCGAGGCGCAGTCCGGCGGACAGTACTCCGGCTACCGCACCTCGTTCGACGCGGCCGGAGAGCTCTCCGGCGACGCCGCGCACAAACCCGCGAAGCACCGGGCGCGCCCGTGGTTCGACGACTGGTCACCGCGTCCCATGCAGGACTGGGCCTGAGTTCGGGCTCACCCCGCCGAGGCGGTTCACCCCGCCGAGGCGGTTCACCCCGCCGAGGCGGCTGATGCCTCCTCGGTGAGCCTCGCGGCCACCGCGAGATCCTCCCACGACATCCCCGACCCCTTGAAGATCAGCGTCCGATCGTCGTCGACGACGACCTCGCCGGTGCTCAGCTGCTTCATCGTGATGAGAGTCTCCGCGTCGAGTGCGCCGTCGGTGATCGCGAGCACGACGTCCCCGCATTCGCGCAGCGCGGTGCCGACATCCTCGACGACGACCGCCGAGCGGGAGAACAGCGACGCCGGCAGCTCCCTGGCGTGCGGGTCGTGCGAACCGCACGCCATGACGATCGCACCCTCACGGACGAGGTCACCGTCGAAGAGCGGGCTGCTCGCCGTCGTCGCCGTGACGACGATGTCGGCCTCCCGCAGGGCGGCGTTCGCCTCGGCGGTGGTCGCTGCGATGACACGCCCGCGCTCACGGACCCCGGCGGTGACACGGTCGGGATGCCGGACGACGAACGCGACATCGGCGAGATCGACGTCGAGGACCTCGCGCAGGGTGTCGACGTGTCCGACGCCCTGCGGGCCCGCCCCGAAGACGACGACGCGCACGGGACCGGTGAACCGGGACAGCGCCGGTTCGACCGCCGCCACCGACACCGCCGGCGTGCGCAGGGTCGTCAGCGCCGCACCGTCGATGACCGTGCGCAGCTGCAGCGTTTCGGCCGCATACATGAGGTACTGCCCCTGGATGCGCGGCAGGCCGTGGTCGGGATTGTCGACCGAGACGCCGACGAGCTTGACCCCGACCCATGCGCCGAGCTCGGAGGGCATGAAGATCATGTTGCCGGCGCTGATGTCGGCGATCGTGCGCGGAATGTCATCGGCCGGATCGAAATCCCCGGCCAGTGCCTCGCGGAGGGCGGCGACCGCCTCGGCGGGGGTGAGGGCCGCGACCACCGCGTCGGCGTCGAGGTAGGTCACATCGTTCATCGTCACGTCCTTCCTCACTGCGGACCCCTCGCGCTGCGACGGTGCTGCGGGCCATCGGGTGTGCGGACATCCGACGGAGCGGAGCACCGGGTGGCAGGGGCGGTCACCACCAGGCTAGGTGATGCCGACCACAGGGCGAAGCACTGTCCGTGAGTCGGGCCGCACTGTCGTGCCGGCCGCCATCGCAGAGTCGCACCCCGGGTGCCGCGCGTGAGCATTGAGCGATGGATCCTCACGTCGTGCGTCGGGCGACGGCGTCAGCCGCCTCGGTGAGGACAGTGAGCGCTGCGGCGATGAGCGGCTGCCCCGCCGACCCGCTGCGGATCCCGGTGAGGATCTTCCGGGCCGGGACGGGATCCCCGCGCAGCGGCACGCGCACGGCGTCATAGCCCTCGGGCAGGTGAGCGAGGCGGGGGACGAGCGCGACGCCGAGCGAGGCCGAGACGAGCGCGGCGCCCGTCTCCCATTCATGGGACTCATGGGCGACCTCGGGGACGAAGCCCGCGGCGGCGCAGGCGGTGCGCACGAGGCGGTGGTAGGGCGTGCCGGGCCGATCGAGGATCCACTTCTCCTCGGCCGCCTCGCCGAGAGCCACCGACTCGCGTCCGGCGAGGCGATGATGGCCGGGGACGAGGAGATCGAGACGGTCGGTGAAGAGCGCGGACTGCTCGAACCGGGCATCGCTGCGCGGCGGCAGCGGATCGGTCGCGACGACGACGGCGATGTCGGCCTGGTCGGCGAGGAGCAGGTCGAAGCACTCCTGCGGATCGGCTTCGATGATCCGCGCCCCGGCACCGGGATGCGACGCCATGATGCGCTCGGCGGTGAGCGGCAGCAGGCTCGCCGCGGCCGTCGAGAAGCCGCACAGCCGCAGGACCCGCTGGCTGACGGCGTGCCCTGCCTCAGAGAGCTCCCCGCGGATCTCCTCCCACCGGGTGAACAGCTCCTGCGTGCGCTCGAGGAGCAGGTGACCGGCCGGCGTGAGCACGAGGGTGCGGCCGTGCTGTTCGAGCACGGTGACTCCGAGGTCCTTCGACAGGGTTCTCAGCTGGTGCGAGATCGCCGAGGGAGTGAAGCCGAGGCGCTCGGCGGCAGCCGTGACGGTGCCGACCTCGGCGAGGACGCGGAGGACGTGGAGGCGACGATCGATCATGCAATATTCTTTCACGACCATCCGCGAAATGATTCGCTTTTCTTCGTCTTCTGCCGCCTCGACACTGGAGTCACAGCGAGATGTCGGATGCTCGGCAGACGCCTCACCGCCAGCCGCAGGGGGCCGCCGGCCGCATCCCCGGCGGTACAGGGGACGCCGACCGCTGAGGCGGCCGATCCCCGGTGTGGTGGAGCGTCGGCGGAGGCGATCACCCGACTGGCCGAGGCGAGCACGATGCGGCAGAAGGTGAAAGGCAGGTGCAGAGATGACGATGGCTCCGCGGACCCGGTCCGCAACGGCTGCCCCGACCGACCACGTCGCCGCGCCCGCCCACCCCGGTGGGCCAGGCCCCCACCCCGGAGGGCCGGCTGCCCAATTCAGCAGTTCGGTCTCCGACCTCAGCGCACCGCCCGCCGACCTCAGCGCACCGGGCGCGCTCGACCGGCTCATCGACGAGCGTCGCCCCGGCTGGTCCCTCGAGGCCCCGTTCTACACCAGCCCCGAGTTCTTCGCCCGCGACGTCGAAGCGATCTTCGCCTCGACGTGGATCTTCGTCGGCACCGTCGCCGAGGTGCCCGAACCCGGCGACTACGTGACGATCGACGTGGGCACGTACTCGGTCATCATCATCCGCGACGACGATGACGCGATCCGGGCCCACCACAATGTCTGCCGCCACCGCGGCACCCGGCTGCTCAACGACCTGTCCGGGTCGGTGGGCAACATCGTCTGCAGCTACCACCAGTGGACCTACACCCCCGGCGGCGAGCTCATCTCCGCCGGTGTGCAGGCACCGGGCTTCGACCCCGCGTGCTTCTCCCTGCGTCCGGTCAATGTCCGAATCATCGCGGGACTGATCTTCATCTGCCTCGGACCGCCCCCGGACGACATCGCCGAGGTCGCCGACGTCATCGCCCCCTACATCGCACCCCACGACATCGCCGGGGCGAAGGTCGCAGCCCAGGTCGACCTCATCGAGGACTCGAACTGGAAGCTCGTCATGGAGAACAACCGCGAGTGCTACCACTGCGAAGCCGGCCACCCGGAGCTCACCTGCACCTTCTTCCCCACCTACGGATACGCCGCCGACGAGATCCCGGCCCGGCTGCAACCCGCCTACCAGCGCTTCCTCGATGCCGAGCGCCGACTCCACGACAACTGCGACCGCAACGGCGTGCCTTACGCCCTCGTCGAAGACCTCAGCGGACGCCCCACCGGATTCCGCATCGAACGGGCAGCCCTCGACGGGAAGGGTGAGTCGTACACGATGGACGGATCGGCCGCCTCGGCGAAGCTGCTCGGCGACCTCGACACCTTCACCCTCGGACGCGCCTCCCTCCACATCCAGCCGAACATGTGGTTCCACGCGATGGGCGATCACATCGTCACCTTCAGCCTCGTCCCCCTCGCCGCGGATCGGACGCTCGTGCGCACGACGTGGCTCGTCGACGCCGAGGCGGTCGAGGGCGTCGACTACGACCTGGAGAACCTCACGACGGTGTGGATGAAGACGAACGAACAGGACGCGACGTTCTGCGAGCGCGGGCAGCTCGGGGTGTCGTCCCCGGCGTACCTGCCGGGACCCTACGCCCCCACCGAGGCGCACCTCGACGAGTTCTGCACGTGGTACATCGAGAGGCTCACGGCACACCGGGAGAGGATGGACGGGCGATGAGATACATCCGGTCACCGTTTCCCATCGAGGCAGGCCCGCGGCCAGGGGCGGCGGCGAGCAAGGCGACGTTCCGCGTGCCGGCGCGGGGTGCGGGTGCGGCGGTCCCCGCATCCTCGGCCGCCACGGCAGCCACAGCTGCCGTCGCAGTGAGCGGCGTGCTGACGGCAACGGTGCCGTCCGCGACGATGGCCGGTGAGGCCGAGGGGATCACCGGTCTCGCCGAATGCGTCGGGATCACCCGGGTCACCCACGACATCATCACGATCGAACTCCGCGCACCGTGGCTGGCCTCCGCAGACTTCGAACCCGGGCAGTACCTCACGGTGCGCGTGCCCGAGCTCGGTCTCGAGCGCTGCTACTCGATCTCCTCGGCGCCGTTCGGCACGAACACGTTCACCCTCACCGTCAAGCGCGTGCCCGGCGGTGCGGTCTCGACGCATCTCCACGACGTTCTCCGCATCGGCGACACCCTCCACGTCGACGGCCCCTACGGCCTCTTCAGCACCAGCTTCCACCCTGCTGACAAGCACCTCTTCGTCTGTGCGGGCTCGGGGACCACCCCGATCATGTCGATGATCCGCGCACTCCTGGCCAACCAGTTGCCGGATCCCGTCGACATCGTCCTCATCCACAGCGCCTCGACGCCTGAGGACATCGTCTTCCGGACCGAGCTCGACCAGCTCGCCACCGTCCCCGGAGTCCGCGTCGTCGCGCACTGCTCCCGGGACGCGGCCGAGGAGAGATGGACGGGCCCGCGCGGGCGGATCGGCCGGGAGATCCTCGCCGAGGCGGCCCCCGATGCCTGCGATCGCGAGACCTTCGTGTGCGGCCCGGCTCCGTACATGGACACCGTTCGCCCGCTTCTCGCCGCGGTGGGTGCCCGGAGAGTGCACGAGGAGTCGTTCGTCTTCGGCACCGCGCCCGCAGACCGGGTGGCCAGGCACCGGGCCGAGCAGTCGGTCGTCCCGGTGCCTGGCGCGACGTTCGCGATCGACTTCGCGTCGAACGGCACGCGGGTCGCCTGCGATGCCGCCACCACCGTCCTCGAGGCCGCTGCCGCCGCCGGCCTGCCCGTCCCTTCGTCGTGCGGAGCGGGAATGTGCGGGACGTGCAAGTCGACACTCGTCAGCGGCGAGGTCGACATGCGCCACTCCGGGGGGATCCGTCCGAAGGAGATCGCCGCCGGCAGGTTCCTGCCGTGCTGCTCGACGCCGCTCAGCGACCTCGTCATCGAGCGGTGATCAGCGCAGCACGAATCCCGGTACGAGATCGTCCCGCGGGTCGACCTCGAAGGTGCACGTCGCGACCCGGTGTGCGGTGCCCGTGACGAGCGGGACGACACTGTCGGCAGAGGCCCAGCCGTTTCCACTGTCCCCGAGACCGTCAGCGCCCCCAGTGCCCACTCTGTCCCCGTGGTCGTCACTGCCCTCGAGTTCGGCGAGGACCCTGGCCCGGAACCGCGTGCCGACGATCGATTCGTGGAGCAGCGTCTGCCCCGAGTCGAGTTCGCCCGTCGCGCTCAGCGCCGCGATGCGCGCGGCCGTGCCCGACCCGCAGGGCGAGCGGTCGACCTGACCGTCGGCGAAGACCGTGACATTGCGCTGCCAGACCTCACCATCGACGCTGGTGCCGAGCCGGTTGACGATGATCGTCCCGTAGACACCGCTGAGGCGGTCATCGCTCGGGTGCGCGGTGGCCGGATGCCCGGCGAGAGCGGCCTTGACCTCCCTCCCGAGGGCGATGAGCTCGCCGAGGCGGTCCGGCTCGACCGCGATCCCCAACGCGTCCCCGTCGACGAGTGCGTAGAGCGCCCCGCCCCATGCGAGATCGACGGCGGCCTCTCCCCGTGCTGTCGTCACCGGGAGGCCGGTGGCGACGAGGCGGCTCGGCACATTGACGAAGTCGACCGAGGTGACCCCGCCCGTCTCGTCCGTGTGCACCGCCGCCCGGACCCTGCCCGAGGGGACGTCGATGACGACCTCGGTGATCCCGGAATCGTCGGCCTGAATGAGTCCCGACTCGACCGCCCAGACGCCCAGAGCCATCGTGCCGTGCCCGCACGCGGTGGAGAATCCGTCCTTGTGCCAGAAGAGCACGCCGAAGTCGGCGCCGTCGTCTTCGGGTGGGACGAGGAAGCCGCCGTACATATCGGCGTGCCCGCGCGGTTCGAAGCAGAGGAGCTGCCGCAGCCCGTCGACCTCGGCCGAGCGGGTCGCGAATGCCCGCCGGTCGGCGACGGTGGTCCCGGGGATGTCGACCGGGGGCTCCGGGACGATCCGGAACGGCTCACCGGCCGTGTGATAGTCGACCGTCGTCACGGTGCCCATGTCGCGCGGCCCTCCCCGGTGGTCGTCCGTCCTGCTCATCGACCCACCCCCATCCCGACCCGCAGGCCCTCGAGCACGGCGGCATGGACGTTGCGGGAGGCGACCGCGTCACCGATCCGGTAGAGCGCGAACGAGCCGGTCGCCTCGGCGGATGGATCCGGCTGCGGCTGCCCGCGCACCCACGCATCGAGGTCGATCTCCCCGCGATTGGACGCCCGGTCGCGCAGCTCGAGGTAGATCTCATCGTTGGGCAGCGTCCCGTGATCGACGACGACGGCATCCGTCTCGATCTCCGTTTCGAGGTCCGAGTATTCGCTGGTGAGGACCGCTCGCACCCCGGTGCCGTGCGGCTGCGTCGTCGTCAGGCGCTCGCCGAGGCGGACCTCGACCCCGCATTCGGAGAACGTCCGCAGGTAGGCCGGGGAGTTCATCGACCCGACGTCGATGCCGATCGTCCGCTCCGGGCTGACATAGGTGACGTGCTGGCCGGCGCGGGCGAGCCGTTCGACGGCGTCGAGGGCCGGGTACGCCCCGTGGTCGTCGAAGACGATGACGCGCTGTCGACCGCGGAGGTGATCGTCCATGACGTCCCACACGTCGAACGCGGCGAGGTCACCGGAGTCGGGGATGCCGCCGGTCGCGACGATGACGACGTCGGGGGCGAGCGCCAGTACCGCCTCGGCGTCGGCATAGGTGTTGAGGCGCAGATCGACGCCGTGCTTGCGGCACTGCTCGACCCGCCAGTCGACGATCCCGATGAGGTCGCGACGACGCTCGGACCGGGCGGCGATGCGGACCTGACCGCCGGGCGCGGAATCGGCTTCGAGCAGGGTGACCCGATGCCCGCGGACCGCGGCGACGCGGGCGGCCTCGAGGCCGGCGGGACCGGCGCCGACGATGACGACGTGCTTCGCCTCGGCGACGGAATCCGCGGGCACCTCCTGCGGCAGATCCGCCTCGCGGCCGGTCGCGGGATTGTGGATGCACGTCGCCGATCCGGACGTGTAGATGCTGTCGAGGCACATGTTCGCGCCCACGCACGGGCGGATGTCGTCCTCGCGGTGCTCGGTGATCTTGGCGACGAGGTAGGGGTCGGCCAGCTGTGCCCGGGTCATCCCGACGAGGTCGAGGCAGCCGTCCTCGATCGCGTAGCGCGCGGTCGGGACGTCGGCAATGCGGGCGGCGTGGAGGACGGGGATGTCGATGGCCTTGCGGATCCGGCGGCACGTCTCGAGCCACGGTGCCGAGGGCGTGCCCATCCCGGGGATCGCCTCGGCGAGGACCCGATCGGAGGAGATCGTGCCGACGTTGAGATTGAGGAATCCGAGGCCGTGGGCGGCGTAGGTCTCGAGCACATCGGTCGCCCGGTCCTCGCGCATGCCGTCGTCGCGGAGTTCGTCGACGGCCATCCGGATGCCCACGAGGAAGCCCGCGGGCACGGCGGCGGTGACGGCGTCGATGACGCGCAGCGGGAAGCGCATGAGCGCGTCGAGGTCGCCGCCCCACTCGTCGCTGCGCTCGTTGAGCCAGGACGCGAGGAAGGAGTCGAGGAGGTGACCGGCGTGCATGATCTCGAGGCCGTCGAACCCGGCAGCGGCGACCCGGGCGGCCGCGGCCGCGAAGTCGGCGACGATGCGGTCCATGTCGAAGTCCTCGAGGGCCTTCGTGAACGACCGGTGCGCGGCCTCCCTGGTCCGTGACGGCGAGACGAGCGGCAGCCAGTCCCCGGCGAAGTTCGACGAGCGCATCCCCAGATGCGTCGCCTGGATCATCACCGCGGCACCCTCGGCGTGGCAGTCCTCGGCGATCGCGCGCAGCCAGGGGATCACCTCGTCGGTCGTCAGGTCGATGTTGCCGAACGCGGCCGGCGAGTCCTTCGACACGATCGCGGACCCGCCGATCATCGTCAGCCCGACACCGCCGCGCGCCTTCTCCCGGTGGTAGAGGCGGTAGCGGTCCGTCGGCATGCCGTTCTCGGTGTAGGCGGGCTCGTGCGAGGTCGAGACGATGCGGTTGCGCAGGGTGAGTCCGCCGAGGTCGTACGGCTGGAGCAGCGGGTCGTCCATTCCTCCTCCATCGCAGGAACGGGTTCCGGAGCCGGAGCGGGGTTACCGGGCTGGAACGGATTGTCGGGCTGGTATGGGTTGTCGGGGTCGTGGTTCGCGGTGCTGGAGCGGATTGCGGTGCGGGACTGGTTGCGGTGCCGGTACGGCTTGTCGGGCCGGTACTGATTGTCAGGTAATCGATTACCGACTACCTGTCTTCCATCGTGGATTCTCCGGGCTATGCTGTCAATAGTTCTGGCAGGGGAGGTCGAGAGTTCCGGCAGGGGGAGATGGCATGGACCGAGCGAAGCAGCCCTCGCTGCGCGAGCATGCGCTCTCGATCATCCGCGACGCGATCGCCACGGGTGAGCTCGCCGAGGATCGGATCTATTCGGCCGCCGGGCTCGCGAAGCAGCTCGGCATCTCGCTCAGTCCGGTGCGTGAGGCGATGATGGCGCTCGTCACCGAAGGCACCGTCGAGGCGGTGCCCAACCGCGGCTTCCGCCTCGTCCCGATCACCGAGGCCGACCTCGAGGAGATCATCCGCATCCGCGTCCTCCTCGCCGTGCCGGCGGTGCGGCAGCTGTGCGATCGGCTCGCCGAGGCGGGGCCCGGGTCTGCTGTGGGCGCTGGCGAATTGGATGACGACGTCCCCACGGGGACGGGCGGTGCGGGGTCGGCTGCCGGTGCTGGCGGTTCTGCGGCCGTCGACCTCGAGGGCGCCGACAGGAGAAGCGGTGGCGGTGCGGGTGACACCGTTCCCACGGGGATGAGAGACGGAGTCCCCACGGGGACGGGCGATGCGATCCGCGACGAGCTGCGCCGACTGCGCACCCATGCCGAGGCGACGGTGGCCGCGGCCGTTGCCGGCGACCTCGTCGCGTTCTATACCCATGACCGCCGGTTCCACGAGTCGCTCCTCGCGTTCGGCCTCGGACGCCGTGCCGCGGAGATCAGCCTGCGGCTGCGCGACCAGTCCCGGATCGGCCATCTCTCGACCGTCGACGCAGGACCCAGTGATGCGGAAACCGGCAGCGCGGAATCCAGCGGTGCGGGTGGCGGAGCCGAAGCCCAAGCGACTTCGGGAGCGGGATCCACCGGTGCAGGGGCTAAAGCCGACGCCGCGGCGGACAGTACGAGCGCCTCGGTGACCGGATCCGGCAGCTCACGGTCTGTCGGGAACGTCGCGGTCACCTCGGCGAAGGAGCTCATCGACATCGTCGACCTCATCGAAGCGAACCGGCCCGACGCGGTCGCCGACCTCGTCACCCGCAACCTCTACTTCTTCAGACGCACCGAGGCCTCCGTCTCGGATGCCTCGGAGTGAACGGCACCGCTGGACCTCTCAGCAGACGACATCGCCCCTCCCGCGCTCACTGCGCGGAAGGGGCGATGCTCGATGCCGGTTCGTCGTGACTGGTCAGGGCGGCGAAGTCGGTTCAGACGCAGCCGCGTCGCCTCAGGTCAGATCACTTGCTCGGACTGTGTCACTTCCCGGCGCCGATCGGCATGGTCTCGGGGTCGATGTCGGGATTCTCGTCCTGACCCTTGGCGAGCTCGACGGCCTCTTCATGCGAGGACACCGTCGGGAACGACCCGAGCAGCGGCCGGTGCGCGGATTCGCGCATGAAGAACACGGCGACGAGCGCGATGACCGAGAAGAACATGATGTAGAAGGCCGGCATGTACGAGTTCCCGGTGAGGTCGATGAGTGCCTGGCTGAACAGCGGCGTCGTGCCGCCGAACAGCGAGACGCCGAGGTTGAACGTCAGGCCCATCGCGCCGTAGCGCGACGCCGTCGGGAACAGCGCCGGCAGGGTCGAGGCGAGGCACGCGATGTAGAACGCCGCGGGCAGCGCGACCATGAACAGTGCGATCGTCACCGCCCACATCTCGCCGATCTGCATGACGGCGAAGGCGGGAACGATGAGGACGATCGTCATGCCTGCGGCCAGCCCGAAGACGAACCGGCGGCCGAGCTTGTCGGAGAGCCGACCGATGAGCGGCAGGCAGATCGACATGATGACGAGCACCGGGATGGTGACGACGGCGGCCTGGATGTTCGAGACCTTGACCGTCTCCTCGAGGTAGGTCGGCATGAAGCTCGTCAGCGCGTAGCCCACCGTCTGCGAACCCGCGACGATGGCGATGCCGATGAGGATCTCCTTCCAGAAGTGGCGGATGACGCCGATGAGGCCGTGGCGGGCGAACGGGTCGTCCGCGCTCTTCGTCACCAGGCCCTCCTCCTGGGCGGCCTCGAAGCCGGGAGTCTCCGGGATCTTCAAGCGGAACCAGATGGCGACGACGCCGAGCGGGATGGCGACGAGGAACGGGATCCTCCAACCGCCGTCGACCATCGCGGTCTCGCCCCAGATGCTCGTGGTCACCACGCTCGTGATGGCCACCGTGCCGGCACCGGCGGCGAAGCCGAGGTAGGAGCCGACGTCGAGCCAGGCGGCCCAGTAGCCGCGGGACTTGTCGGGGGCGAACTCGGAGACGTAGGTGGTGGCACCGGCGTACTCGCCGCCGGTGGAGAAGCCCTGGATCATCTTGAGGATGTAGAGGGGGATGATCACCCACAGGCCGACCTGTGCGGCTGTGGGCAGCACGCCGATGAGTGCGGTGGCCGTCGCCATCGTCGCCATGGTGAAGAAGAGGACCTTCTGGCGCCCGATCTTGTCACCGAGCGGTCCGAGCACCATGCCGCCGAGCGGGCGGACGAGGAAGGACACGGCGAATCCGAGCAGCGTGACGAGCAGTCCCATCTGCGGATCCATGCCCTCGGTGAAGACGGCGGTCATCGTCACGGCGAGGTAGCCGTAGACGCCGAAGTCGAACCATTCCATGAAGTTGCCGACGGTCGTGCCGCCGATCGCGGTGCGGATGGACTTCGGCTCGACGACGATGCAGTCGTCGGCTTCCAAGCGCTTCTTCTTCGTCGACCGCCGCTTGATGCGGAAGGGCTTTCTGCTCTCCGCGCTCGGTTCGGTGTGGCCGGATGTCATTGCTGATTCCTCACGTTGACTGAGATGAAAACGCCGCGGCAGCGGCCGGCGGCGTCAAGGCAATGGAGTTCATCTTTGCGCTGGGCGCAAGCACTGTCAACAGCAATTGTGAACCAGATCACGCACAGCACCGGCCGCCCGATGCGGATTTCGCACCCGCGCTTCGGTGCTCTCATGCGGCAAGCGGCGCTGTGGCGCCGCGGAGATCGCCGTGATCCTATTCACGTGCGAATCGTGACGGGGGTCACATCGCGAAACGGATGATTCCGTCAGGGAATCCTGCCGCGGTTCCGGCTCCCGAAGAGTGGGAAGGCTCTTCCGCCGAGGTGGTCGCGCGGTCGACGACGACGGCGCGCACTCAGGGACTCCCGCCCCGGCGTGCGCGCCGTCAATGTGGTGGATGCTGTCGGCGTCAGACCTCGTGAATCTGTGGTTGCCGTCAGTTCTCGTGAGTGTGCGAGGGAACGACGACCCGGAAGTTCGCGAGCTCGGGGTCGACGCTGCCGCGCACGTGTCCCGAAGGGCTGGCTGCGACCGCCTGCAGGAAGTCGATCGTCTCCTGGGTGATCTCCTCGCCGGGCAGGACGTTGGGAATGCCGGGAGGATACGCGGCCAGCGAGCTCACGCTGATCCGGCCGGCCGCCTCGGCGGCGGAGACGACCTCGGACTCAGCGAAGAACGCGTCGCGCGGAAGCATGACGAGGTCGCCTGCCGTCGGCAGCGGCGGGATCTCGACCGGAGCGTCGTCGGCGGACGCGGGTGCCGCACCCTGCTCGATCGTCCCGACGACCTCAGCGTCCGCCTCGGCGAGGACGTCTGCCTCGGCGTTCTCCAGGCGCAGCTGCTCGAGGGCGTCGAGGAGACGGCTGATGTCCGGGGACTTGCCGAGTCCGATGAGCGCGACGAGGGTCGTGGCCGTGGCCATCTCGGCGAAGATCCCGAAGTCCTCGGCCAGGCGCTTGCGGACGGTGTGCCCGTCGAAGCCGGTCGCGGTGATGTCGATGGGCAGGCGGAACGGGTCGATGTCGACGACGTCCGGGGAGCTGAGGAAGTCGGCCGAGAGCAGCCGGTAGTGCCCCGACCCCTCGATCTGGGCGCGGGCGTGCCGGATGTTCGTGAGCGACTCCGCGATCGCGTCCTGGGAGTTGACGAGATCGCGGCGGGCGATGTCGATCGAGGCCATGAGGTGCGCGTTCTCGCTCGTCGAGGCCGTCATCATGAACGCGCGGGCGAGTGCCGGTTCGAGGCGGTCGGCGAACTCGGTGTCGCCGAGGTGGAGGAGCGCGGACTGCGTGAACGAGCCGGCGAGCTTGTGGGTGCTCATGATGACGACGTCGGCGCCGAGCGTGACCGGGGAGGCAGGAAGGTCGGGGTGGAAGCCGAAGTGCGCACCCCAGGCCGCGTCGACGATGAGGATCGCGCCGGCCTCGTGGGCCACCTCGGCGAGGGCTGCGACGTCCGCGACCGCACCGAAGTAGCTCGGGGTGACGAGGTAGACGGCCGTGACCGTCTCCGGGTGGCTGCGGATCGCGTGGCGCAGCGAATCGGGGGTGACGCCGTGGGCGATGCCGTTGACCTCATCGACGTTGGGCGAGACGAAGCGCGGATTGAGTCCGGCGAGGACGATGCCGTCGATGAAGCTCGAATGGGCGCTGCGCTGCGTGACGACGCCCGAGCCGAGGGTGCCGATGGCCAGCGCCGCCATCCGGTTGCCCTGTGAGGAGCCGTTGGTGAGGAACCACGTGCGGCGGGCTCCCCATGCCTCGGCGGCGAGCTCGAGGGCCTCGTCCTTCGGGGTGTCGACGCCGAGGTCGATGCCATCGAAGAGCGGCGGGATGTCGAGGGCGAGCACGTTCTCGCCGAAGAAGTCGGCCTGACCTGCGGAGATGCCGTCACCGTTGCCGCCGTGACCGGGAGTCTGGAGAAGCAGGGGATTGCGGGCGGCGGCCTTCGCGAGAGCGTCGGCGTACGGGGCGTGAGTGCGCGCGCGACCATCCTCGTGGGGGGTCGCGGGCACGGCGGAGTCCTGGTGCACGGTCATGCCTTCAGGGTAGGGAATGAGGGCCTTGGGGAGAATAGCAAGTTTCCTCGCCTACTCTATAGACAGTATTGAACTCATCGAGGGAGAGCTATGGAAGTTCTGGACACTCGCGGGCTCGTCGCGCTCCGCGCCGTCGCCGATGCCGGATCGGTCGCGGCAGCGGCGACGCGGCTCGACTGGAGCCAGCCGACCGTCAACCATCACCTCGCGAATCTCGAACGCACGCTCGGGGCGACCCTCATCGAGCGCACCCCCCGCGGTTCGCATCCGACGACCGTCGGCAGCCTCGTCGTCACTCGGGCGGTGGAGATCCTCGGTCTCGCCGACCGCCTCGTCGACGAGGTGGCGCTGTGGCGGGATTCGCAGGCGGTGCCGGTGAAGATCGGGGCCGTGCCCACGGTCGGCGCGCGTGTCATCCCGCTGCTTCACCACGAGCTGCAGAAGCGTCCGCGGTGGCAGGTCGCCGATGATGCGTCGGCCACGGTGCTCGGGGCTGCGCTCGACGTCACGATGGACGAGCATGCGAAGCTCGTCTCCCGGCTCGAGGCCGGCGACCTCGACCTTGCGCTCCTCGTCTCCACCGACGTCGACAAGGTGTGGATCCCGCCGAGCCTCACGGCGAAGAAGCTCTACTCCGAGCAGCTCTTCCTCTGCGTGCCCAAGGCCGTGGGGCCCGTGCCGATCGATCCGCACGGGCTGCCCGACTTCGCGGCGCTCGTCACGCAGTCGTGGGCGTTCAGCATCGACCCCGGTGACGCCATCGACGAGGTGATCCGCGCGTTCTGCCTGGCCGCGGGCTTCGAACCCCGGGTGGGGATGCGGATGGACGACTACGCGGCGATCAACAGGATGATCGCCGCGGGCCTGGCGATCGCGATGATCCCCGAGTCCTCACTGCCCACCGACCCCGAGATCGAGATCGTGCCGATGCCCCTGTCGGCCGCCCGCCGGGACGTCCTCCTCGTCTCCCGGGCACCGCAGCTCGGCCCGCGGCAGAAGTCCGCGCGGCACGATCCGATCGTCGCCGCCCATTCCGCTGCAGTCGCCGAGGTGGTCGCCGACGTCCGCACCGTCACCGCGGTCTGGAGGTAGGCAGGCGGGCTGTGTGGACCGCAGTCTGCGGCCCGCGGCGCTGGTCGGTCGGAGCGCCTCGGCGAGGTGGGCCTCAGTGCGGCTGCCAGGCGTCTTCGATCGCGACTCTGTCCGTGATCTCCGGGGGCAGGGTCTTGACCGCGAGGTCGGCCATCGTCACCTTCTCGAGGACATCGCGCAGGGCGAAGCGGGCGGCGACCCACACCTGTTGGAGGCATTCGGCGGCGTCGTCGTATTCGACGGCCTCGGGCCGCTGGCCGTAGATGGAGACGAGAGGGCCGTCGACGGCGCGGATGACATCGGCGGCGGTCACCTCGGCGGCTGGGCGGGAGAACCGCCACCCTCCGGACTTCCCGCGGACGGAGACGAGGATCCCCGCGCGACGCAGGTCGGCGAGGATCGACTGGAGGAAGCCTTTGGGTATGTCCTGCCGGCGTCCGAGCTCGTCGGCGCTGATGGGATCGCCGTCAACAGCGCCCGCGATCTCGATGAGCGCGCGCAGGGCGTAGTCGGATTTCGTCGTGACCCGCATCCCGATATGCTACCGCGCACGGCGGTTCGGTAGCACCCCGTCGTGCCGTCTGAGGGTGCGGAATACGACGGGCGCAGTGCGCTGGTGTCGGGCTGTCTCACGTTGGCGCGGACACTGCAGCCTCGCGGGTCGTGCTGACCCGCGAGGCTGTCCGTGACCCGTGGCTGGCTGGCCCGAGGCTGGTTGGCCCATGCCTGGCTGAACTGAGCCTGGCTGAACTGAGCCTGACTGATCCGCGCCCGGCTGACCTCGGGGTGGGGTCGGCGGGTGTGGTCTCAGGCCTCGGCGCCGACGGGTTCGGCAGCGGCCTCCGCGCGACGGGTCCTGCGCTCGAGCCGGACGACGTGGATGAGCAGGGAGATCCACCCGAGTGCCAGCGCCGCGAGGATCGTCGAGACCACGGGGGTCGACGCACCGAGGGCGAGGGAGATCGTCCGAGCGTTCGTGAGGATGATGATGCCGCCGGCCGCGATCGCGAGGACCTTGGCCGGGAGGATCTTCACGAGCCACGCCGCGAAGGGTGCGGCGATGATGCCGCCGACGAGCAGAGCGCCTGCGATCGACCACTCGATGCCCTGGGAGCCGAGGGCGAAGAGGAAGCCGAGCGACCCGCCGACGGCGACGACGAATTCGCTCGTGTCGATCGAGCCGACGACCTTGCGGGGCTCGAGGCGTCCCGAGGACAGGAGAGTCGTCGTGCCGACCGGGCCCCAGCCTCCGCCGCCGATCGCGTCGAGTGCGCCGCCGACGAGTCCGATGGGAACGAGCAGACCCTTGCCGGGGCGGCCCTTGAATGTCGGGCGGGCGCCGCCGAGGGCGAGGAAGCGCCAGATGACGTAGACGCCGAGAGCGAGCAGCAGACCGGAGATCCACGGGGTGGCGGCGTCGCCGTTGAGACCGGCGAGGAACGTCGCACCCGCGAAGGCGCCGACGAAGCCGGGGACCGCGAGGATGAGGACGGTGCGCCAGTCGACGTTGCCGAACTTGTGGTGGGAGATGCCGGAGACGAGCGAGGTGCCGATCTCGGAGAAGTGCACGGCCGCCGAGGCGGTCGCCGGGGCGATGCCGGTGGCCAGCAGCAGGGTCGTCGACGTCACGCCGTACGCCATGCCGAGGGATCCGTCGATGAGCTGGGCGATGAGCCCGACGATGCCTAAGACGATGAGCTGCCTCATGGTGGCCGCCTCTCCGTTGTGCGAAGCTGAGTGAGATTGTTGAGCAGTTTCACGTGCCTCCCACACAATACTCATTAAGTTGAGTGAATTACTACACTATGAACTTCTGTGACGGGGTGAGGCGGCAGACGAAGCGGGTGAGTGAGTCGCAGATGCGTGTGACGGGGCGAACTGCGGTGCGCACCGCGGGGCGAAACAGCGCTGCGCACCGCGCGTGCTCTCGACGGGACGTAAGGCGGGCGACGACAAGGCGCCGGTTCTGCGCCGCATCCATGGCGATCCCCGTGTTCTGCGCCAGGTCCATGGTGAAATTCGCGTCCAGATCACCATGAATCCGGCGCGCAATCGCCATGAACGCGGCGCACATTGCTCAACTATCGCCGCGACCCGCGACTCGGCGCCGCGACTCGGCGCTGCGACGCCGACAACGACCCGCGCCGCATGCGACCTGAAGTCGGCCCCGGTGCCACCCGAGGCAGGGACTTCCGGACGCAGAGTGTCGATTTCGGACTCGATCATCGACACTCTGCGTCCGGAGAACGACGACGCGGGCACAGGAGTCGTCGGGACGGCGCGTAACTGTCGGTTCACCGCGTATCTGTCGTGACACTGCGTCGGTGGGCGGGGTGGTTGGGGGTGCAGCCCCGTGCCGCGACGGGTTGATTCCCCTCAGTCGAAGGGCTGCGAGGACCGCGAGGACTGCGGGGCGTGGGCCTGTTCGGTCACGCGGAGGACGTCGAGGTCGACCTGCCCGTCGATGCCCGCGACGTTCGCGAAGTAGTGGACCTGCCACATCGTCCACTCGCCGCCGGGCCGGACGAAGAAGTTCGTCACCCACTGCGGGCGGTCGGCCAGCGTCCCGATCGAGTAGTCGGAGGTGAAGGAGCCGCGCGCATAGACGAGGAGCTCGCGGCCCCACGCCTCCTCGACGATGCGCCGGAAGTCCTCGAGCTCGGCGTCCACCGCCTCCTGCGGCGGTCGCTCCTGACAGGCGCCGATGAGTTCGAGGTCGATCGCCGGCGCCAGCGCCTCGGGTTCGGGCGGGGCGGCAGCGAGGAAGTTCTCGGCCTGCTCGGCACCGGGGGAGCAGAGGGTGAAGAAGTGATAGGCGCCGCGGCGCACGCCGGCGGTCGCGGAATCCGTCCAGTTCGCGGCGAATCGGGGGTCGACGTAGTCGTTGCCCTCCGTGGCCTTGATCATCGCCGCGGCGATGTCGTCGGAGGCCACTGCCCTCCAGTCGATGACGCCCTGGTGGTTGGAGACGTCGATCGCGTGGACCTCACCGGGCTCGAGCGCGGGCCGGGTGTTCGGCACCCACGCGAACCACCAGACGGCCACAGCGAGGACAGCGACGACGACGGCGGTCGCCGTGAGGGGAAGCGGACGGCGCCAGCGCGGGGTGCGGTCTCGGCGGGGTGCGGTCACACGACCAAATCTACCCGGCGGCCCCCTCCACCTCGCGGACGATCGGCAGCTCGCACGTCGTCGGCGCGTGCTGCCGGTACCCGGAGAGGAACTCGCCGAGGCGGTCGATCGATTCGGTGAGCACGTCGACCGACGGCAGTGTGACGAGCCGGAAGTGATCGGGCCGCGACCAGTTGAAAGCGGTGCCGTGCGAGACGAGGATCTTCTGCTCGCGCAGCAGGTCGAGAGCGAACTGCTCGTCGTCGGTGATCCCGAACTTCTCCGTGTCGAGCTTCGCGAAGAGGTAGAGCGCCCCGTCGGCGCGTTCGGCGCTGACGCCGTCGATCGAGTTGAGGCCCTCATGGGCGACGGTCATCTGCTCGCCGAGGCGGCCGGTCGGCAGGACGAGATCCTCGATCGACTGCTTGCCGCCGAGGGCCGCCTGGATCGCGTGCTGGGCGGGCACGTTCGCGCACATCCGCATGTTCGCGAGCAGGGTGATGCCCTCGATGTAGCTCTTCGCCTCGGACAGCGGTCCGGTGATCGCGAGCCACCCCGCCCGGTAGCCGGCGATCCGGTAGGCCTTCGACAGCCCCGAGTAGGTCAGGCACAGCACATCGTCGCCGGTCAGGGTCGCCATGTTGATCATCTCGACGCCGTTGTAGGTGATCTTCTCGTAGATCTCGTCGGCGAAGACGATGAGGTGGTGGCGGCGGGCGATGTCGGCGATCGCGGCCAGCGTCTCCCGCGGGTAGACCGCACCGGTCGGGTTGTTCGGGTTGATGACGACGATGCCGCGCGTGCGCTCGGTGATCTTCGACTCGAGATCCTCGAGGTCGGGCAGCCAGCCGTTCTCGTCGTCGCAGAGGTAGTGCTTCGGGGTGCCCCCGGACAGCGCCACCGAGGCGGTCCACAGCGGGTAGTCGGGACTGGGCACGAGGATCTCATCGCCGGGATTGCACAGGGCCTGCAGCGAGAGCGTGATGAGCTCGCTCACCCCGTTGCCGAGGAAGACCTCCCGCGTGTCGAGGTTCGTGATCCCCTTCGACTCGTAGTGCTGGACGACGGCTCGGCGCCCGGAGAGGATGCCCCGCGACTCCGAGTAGCCCTGCGCGACGGGCAGGTGGCCGACGATGTCCTGGACGATCGTCTCAGGCGCTTCGAAGCCGAACGGTGCAGGGTTGCCGATGTTGAGCTTGAGGATCGTGTGTCCCGCTGCCTCCATCGCCTCCGCCTCTTCGAGGACAGGACCCCGAATGTCATAGAGGACATTGGCCAGCTTCGACGACTGCCTGAACATGTGTGCCTTTCTCCAGCGACTTCTGCCACTTCCACGCTAGGGCCCGGACCTGAGTGCTTCCGACCAGACAGAGGCGCGTTTCGAACACCTTTGTCCGCGCCGACGGACCGAAGTGCAGACCTTTGGGCAGCCGCTCGCGCTGTCCGAGCGGACCCCGCGTCCCGGCTCCCGGCAGGCGACTAAGCTGAGTAACGTGTCCGATCCTGCACCGCGCCGCCGCGGCCGTCCGCCGAAGTCCTCGCGCGGCGACGCCCGCCAGGCGATCGCGAAGGCCGCGGCCGACGAGTTCTCCGACCGTGGGTACGATGCGACGTCGATGCGCGGCATCGCCCGCCGCGCCGGCGTCGATCCGGCGCTCGTCCACCATTATTTCGAGTCGAAGGCAGCCCTCTTCGCCGAGGCGGTGAGGCTGCCCGTGCGCCCCGACCGGATCGTCCGGCGCGCGCTCGACGCCCCGCTCGACCGCCTCGGCGAATCGATCGCCGGCACGGTGCTCACCGCCTGGGAGGATCCGAGGATCAGGCCGATCGGCATCACCCTGCTCAAATCCGTCATCGGCGGATCCGCGGCCGGCAGCCTGCTGCGGCAGTTCATGGTCCGCGAGCTCGGGTCGGCGATCACCGGCAAGCTCACCGCCGAGGGCATCGAATCCGCCGAGGCGGAGCTGCGGTCCTCGCTCGTGCTCAGTCAGATGGCCGGCGTGCTCATCATCCGCCACGTCGTCGCGCTCGAACCGCTCGCCTCGGCGCCGCTGCCGGAGGTCATCGCCCGGACCTCGCTGTCCGTGCAGCGGCACATCGACGGGAACACGCAGGTCAGCGACCCGGACCCGGGCGACGACCGTCCCAGCGACTGACCCTTCTACGGCCGTGCGGCGAACAGCGCGTCGTCGCGGAAGGCGGCTCGCGCTCGCCTGAGCGCGTCGATTCCGGACAGATTCCCCTTGACGCCTCCGACGAAGAGGCGTCTAATTCATCGTATGATGAATAATGTCATCGAGACCCGCGGCCTCACGGTCCGGCGCGGACGCACGACGGTCCTCGACCGGCTCGATCTCGACGTGCCGTCGGGCGCGATCGTCGGACTGCTCGGGCCCAGCGGCAGCGGAAAGACGACCCTCATGCGCGCGATCGTCGGCATGCAGATCACCCGCGGCGGCACCGTAACCGTGCTCGGTCGGCCCGCCGGGACGCGGGCGCTGCGGCATCGGGTGGGCTACATGACCCAGCAGGCGAGCATCTACGACGATCTCACCGTCGAGCAGAACCTCCGCTACTTCGCGCGGATCGTCGGCGCCCCGGCCGCGGATGCCGCCCGCGTCATCGAGCGCACGGGCCTGACCGGGCAGACGCGTCAGCTGGCGCGCACGCTCTCGGGCGGGCAGGCCAACCGCGTCTCCCTTGCCGCGGCGATGCTCGGCACCCCCGACCTCCTCATCCTCGACGAACCGACCGTCGGCCTCGACCCCGTCCTCCGCGCCGACCTCTGGGACATCTTCCGCCGGCTCGTCGACGACGGGGCGACGATCCTCGTCTCGAGCCACGTCATGGACGAGGCGACCCGGTGCGATCGGCTCCTCCTCATGCGCGACGGCCGCATCATCGCCGACACCACCCCACCCGAGCTCCTCGCCGCGACGGGAGCCGAGACCGCCGAGGACGCCTTCCTCACGATCATCGAACGCGATCGCACGGGAGGCCACCGCCTCCTCGGCGCAGGTCCGGACGGAGGCACGCGATGACGGCCCGGCGCACGTTCGCCACCGCCGGTCGCGTCCTCCTCCAGATCGGCCACGACCCGCGCACGATCGCGCTCCTCCTCGTCGTGCCGAGCCTCCTCATCGGCCTCGTCGCGTGGATCTTCGACGAGACCGAGGTCTTCGCCGACATCGGCCCGGCGATGCTCGCGCTCTTCCCGTTCATCGTCATGTTCCTCGTCACGAGCATCTCCACCCTGCGCGAGCGCCGCAGCGGCACGCTGGAGCGGCTGCTGTCGATGCCGCTCGGCAAGGGCGACTTCATCCTCGGCTACACGCTCGCGTTCGGTCTGCTCGCCATCGTGCAGACGGCGATCGCCGGGACCTACGCGATCTGGGTGTGCGGACTCGAGATCGAGGGGTCGATGGTCCTGCTCTTCGTCGTCGCGATCGCCGATGCCCTCCTCGGCACCGCGCTCGGCCTGCTCGCCAGCGCCTTCGCGCGCACCGAGTTCCAGGTCGTTCAGTTCATGCCCGTGCTCGTCTTCCCGCAGATCCTCCTCGGCGGGATCTTCCTCGCCCGGGACCGGCTGCCGGAGGTGCTCGAGACCATCGGCGACTGGCTGCCGCTGTCGCACGCGATCGACGCGCTCACCGCCGTCGCCACGGGATCCGAGGACGCCGACTGGGTGTGGCTGCGGATCCTCTTCATCGGCTGCTGGATCGTCGGTGCGATCGTCGTCGGCTCGCTCACGCTGCGCCGGCGGACCCCGTAACTGCGCGCAACTCCGCAGGTGTGTGCTCAGGAGGCGCTGACTCCGCGGCTGTGCGCTCAGGCCCGCTTGCGGTCGGAGGCGAGCATCCCGAAGACGAGAGTGTCCGTCCATTCGCCCTTCGACCACCAGTCGCTGCGCAGGTGGGCTTCGCGTGTCATGCCGATGCGCTCGGCCAGCTTCGCCGAGGCGGTGTTCCGGGCATCCATCTGCGCGACGACCCGGCGCAGCTGCGCGTCGTCGAAGGCATGGTTGAGCACGGCGAGCGCCGCCTCGGAGGCGAAGCCGTGGCCACCGGCGGCGGGGTTGAGCACCCAGCCGACCTCCGCCTTCGTCTCGTCCGCGGAGTCGAGCCAGATCGCGATGTCGCCGATGACGGTCGAACCCGCGAAGTCCTCATGATCGTCGTCGGTCTCGATGACGAGGGCGAGTGCCTTCGCCTCCCCGCCCAGCCCCGTACGGGGGATCCGCTTGCCGATCTCGGTCCGCGCCACCTCGGCGGTCCAGGGGTCGCAGAGAAGGAACCGCGAGACGTCCTCGCGCGCGTAGATCGGCAGCAGCGCCTCGGCGTCGGAGGGCCGGTAGGTGCGCAGGCGCAGCCGTGCGGTGCGGACGGTGAGCGCAGGGTCGGTCATGTCGTCTACCGAACCACGCCGCCACCCCCGGGTCAAGGTGCGCACAGACGGTGCCGCAGGGCGGAAACGCGAACGGCACGGTCGTCGACCCTCGGCACGGTGGGGAACCCGTGCCGCTGGTCGATGACCGTGCCGTTCGGAGAGGCGTGAGCCGAATCGGCTCACGCCGGACTTGGCGTCAGTGCTGCTCGCGTCAGCGCGGCCCGCTGCTCAGATGTTGATGAGCTTGCGGCGCTGGGCGTAGCGGACGAGGGCGGTGCCGCCGATGATCGCCGCGACGCCGAAGAAGATCGCCGCGCCGATCTCGACACCGGTGCGCGGGAGGGTGCCTCCGCCCTTGCCGGCGAGTCCGGGGCCCTGGTCGCCGCCGGAGGAGCCGTTGCCCTCACCGCCGCCCGAGCCGCTGTTGCCACCACCGGCGCCACCGGCGCCGTTCTCATCGGAGTTCCCGTTCGACTCATCGCCGCCGGCATCCGCACCGCCGGCATCCGCACCGCCGGCATCGGCCGAGCCGTTCGACTCGTCCCCACCGGCGTCCGCGGATCCCTCGGAGGTGCCGCTCGAGTCATCGGAACCGGCGGGGTCGTCACCCGGGTCGCCGGGCACCTCGGCGTCGGGGTCGAGGCCGAGCCCGTCGAGGATCGTGAAGTGCGTGTCCGTCTGGTCGGTGAGTCCGACGACGTTCGCGGCTCCGGGGCCGTAGGCGGCGATGCGCACCTGCGAGCCGGTGTGGCTCTGCGAGTTGCCCTCTTCGGCGGTGCCGTACGCGACGGTCATCGGGCTGCCGTCCTTCGTCTCCAGCGTGCGGCTCAGGCCCGGCGTCGTCGATCCCGTCTCGACGATCTGGCTCGTGTGAGCGTGGTCGGCGGTCGTGATGACGAGCGTCTCACCGTCCTGCTTCGCGAAGTCGAGGGCCGCGGTGACGGCCTCGTTGAGGTCGACGGTCTCACCGATCTGACCGCACGGGTTCGCCGCGTGGTTCTGCTTGTCGATGCTCGCGCCCTCGACCTGGAGGAAGAAGCCCTTGTCGTTGTCGAGGAGGTCGACGGCCTTCGTCGTCAGCGCCTCGAGGCTGGGCACGGCGGAGGTGCGCTCGGGGTTGTCGGTGCACTGCGCGGCCGGTTCGCTGCCGCCGGTGCGGGTGGCCAGCGGGCCTTCCCAGCGGACGGGGAAATTGCCCTCGGAGAAGAGGCCGAGGACGGGGGCGTCCTGGTTCGCCTCGGTCACCGAATCGAGTGAGGACGCGTCGTCGACGAGCTGGTAGCCGCGCTCCTCGGCCTGCTGGCGCAGGGTCTTGCCCTCCCAGTCGCCGGCCTTCGCGGTCTGCTCGAAGGAGGCCGAGCCGCCGCCGAGGGTGACATCGGCGCGTGTGTCGAGGATCTGCTCGCTGATCGACCCGAGCCCGCCGTTCTCGAGGGCGGCCTCGGAGCAGTCCTGGCTCGTCTCCTCGGGGCCGTAGCAGCCGCGGGCGGAGATGTGCGAGGCCTGCGCGGCCGGAGTCGCATCCTGGATCTCAGAGGTCGAGACGTTTCCGGTCTTCAGGCCGTTCGCCCGGGCGATCTCGACGAGGGTCTTCTCCGGGGTGCCGTTGCGGTCGATGCCGAGCGCGCCGTTGTACGTCTTCACGCCCGAGGCCCAGCCGGTGGCGCTCGCCGCGGAGTCGGTGACGTAGTTGGGCTTGCCGGTCTCCTGGTCGACCGCGTACGTCGTGTAGCTGCCGGTCAGCGGCAGTTCGTCGATGCCGGAAAAGCGGCCGTTCGCGCCCTCGGCGTAGTTGCGGGCGACGGTGATCTCCGAATCGCCCATGCCGTCTCCGATGAGGAGGATGACGTTCTTCGCCCCGGCGTCCTCGATCGATTTCCGGATCGAGTCGGTCATGTCGCCGTCGAGCTGGCGGGCACCGCCGGGTTCGTCGATGCCGGCCGCCGCGGCGGGGGCGGCGACGCCGAAGAGTGCGAGGCTGAGCGCGCCGGTTGCTGCTGCGAGACGCAGAGTTCTCCTGGCCATGGTTGTCCTTTCGGATCGTGGTGCGCGATTGCGCGGATCTGCCATTCCAACCTACTCAGGGAACTCGCAGACTGGATTGATCCGGGATGAAGGGCGCGTGAATTGCCCTGTCACATGACCACCATGCGGACGACCGGCGACGTGCTCACGACCGGCCGAGCGCCTGCTTCCACGACACCTTCGGGCCCGACCTCAGGATCGACTGCTCGAAGATCCGGGTGGCCAGCAGCAGGGCGAGCAGCGTCGTGACCACGAGGATCGCCAGGGACACGAGCGGCTCCCACCAGGCGGTCGTGCCCATGAACACCCGCATCGGAACCGCGACGGCCGCGGAGAACGGAATGTAGCTGAGCACCGCCATGATCGCCTCGTTGTCGGAGAAGAGGACGACGCCCATGTAGGGCAGGAGGATGAGCATCATGATCGGCGTGCTCGTCGACCCGAGGTCCTCCGACCGGGAGACCATCGACGCGGCAGCCGCGTAGAGCGCGGCGATCATGACGAAGCCGACGACGAAGAGGGGGATGAACCACGCGATCGGGTCGGCGAGACGACCGAGGACGAGGTCGTTGCCGCTGATCGCGGCGCCGACGAGCACCGCGACCGCGGTGAGCGCGACCTGCGCGAACGCGAGCACCGAGCACGCGATGACCTTGCCGAACATGATCGCCCGCGCCGAGGTGGAGGCGAGCAGGATCTCGACGATCCGCGACTGCTTCTCCTCGACGACCGATGAGGCGATCGTCATCCCGAACGTCATCGCCGAGGAGAGGAAGATCAGCCCGAGGCCGAGCCCGATGAAGCGCGTGAGCGCCGGATCCGGGGCATTCGGGTCGAGGATGTCGACGGTCGGGGTGAGGCTGAGCGCGCCGCTCAGCGACTCGGGCGCCGCCCGCAGGGCGATGATCGTCGTCCCGGTCGGCGAGTCGGCGGAGTCGACGACGGCCGCGGTGACCTCTTCGCTGCGCACGAGCTCCTCGGCCTCCTCGGTGCTGCCGACGACGACCGGTTCGATGCCGTCGATGCCGGCCACGGAATCCGCCGAGGTGACCGCCACCTTGTCCGTCGAGGCGAACAGTGAGGGCAGCGACCCGGAGACGGCGACGACCGCGCCGAAGAGGATGACGCCGAGCAGAGTGGAGACGACGAAGGCCTTCGACCTCAGCCGGACCATGATCTCGCGTTCGATGACGAGACCGATCGCCGTGGTGAAGCTCGCCCGGGTCGTCGTCACCGGTGTCGAGAGATGGGTTCCGGGAATGGGCTGGTGTGCGCTCATGCCTGCGTGACCTCCTGGAAGAGACGGTTGAGGGGAACGGAATGGGGGGCGAACGCGCGCACGGACGACAGGGTCATCGCCTGCCGGAGGACCGCCTCGGCGGCATCCCCGTCAGGGGCGGAGAACCGCACCCACGTACCGTCGAACTCGGCGACGGCGACGTCGGGAAGGTCCCGGACCCATGCGAGATCCGCATCGGCCTCGAGGATCCACTCCGGGCGGCTGCGCTGACGGCGCAGCTCGTCGGCGGTGCCGGTCGCGACGAGGCGGCCCTGGTTGATGATGACGAGATCGTCGACGAGGCGTTCGACGAGGTCGAGCTGATGACTCGAGAAGAGGACGGGAGCACCGGTGTCGGCGAAGTCGGTGAGCACGTCGAGGGTGCGTTCGACGGCGATCGGGTCGAGACCGGAGAACGGCTCGTCGAGGACGAGCGCGCGGGGGCGGTGGATGAGGGCTGCGGCGATCTGCACCTTCTGCTGGTTGCCGAGGCTGACGGATTCGAGCGTGTCCGTCGGCTTGCCGCCCAGCTCGAGCCGCTCGAGGAGTTCGAGGCCGCGGCGCTTCGCCGAATGCCGGCTGAGGCCGTGGAAGCGGGCGAGGTAGACGAGCTGATCGATGATCGGCATCTTCGGGTAGAGCCCGCGCTCCTCGGGCATGTATCCGATGGTGCTGCGGTCGGCGGCGGTGATCGGCCGGCCGTCGACGGTGATGCGACCGGCATCGGCGGCGAGGACGCCGAGGAGGATCCGCATCGTCGTCGTCTTGCCCGAGCCGTTCGCACCGACGAAACCGGTCATCCGGCCGTCGCCGATGGTGAACGAGAGGTCGTGGAGGACCTTCTTGTCGCCGAAGCTGCGTGCGATGTTCTCTAGCGTGATCATGTCTCCACGCTATGCGGGGACACGGTTCCCGCGGCTCAGCCGAACGGGCGAGATCCGCCTCCTGCTGCCGGGGGAGCGGTCGCCCTGCGGTGCGGCGAACCGGTCAGTCCCGCGGCTCAGGCGGTTCGGGTTGGGCCTGCTCGATGAGGAGGCAGGCGAGGTTGACGGAGCGGTCGATGTCGACGTCGTCCAACGGCGGGGAGTGGGGGATGAGCGAGCGCATGAGGAACGCGCCGACGAAGGTCTCCATGAGGGCGTCGAGGTCGACGGCGTCGACGACGATCGCGTCGCGCGCGGCTGCACGGTCGAGGATCTCGGTGAGCACCGCCATCCGCTGCGGGAGGAAGCCCTTGACGAAGGCATCGGCCGCCTCGGCGGGGCCGTCGTGCATGTGGGCGAGCCACGCGGGCATCGCCGCGCGGACGAACGGATCGTTGAAGATCGCCGCCTGCTGGGATTGGAAGGCGCGGAGGTCGCCGGCGAGAGTGCCGGTGGGCTCCGGGGTGTCGAGTGGGTGCCGCCGATCGACGAGCGCGGGGATGAGGTCGGCGACGCTGGCGAAGCGGCGATAGAACGCGGGTTTGCTCGTCCCGGCGGCGGCGACGATCGCTGCGATGGTCGCGGAGCCGTAGCCCTCTTCGATGATGATCTGCGCCGCGGCATCGAGGATGCTGAGGTCGATCGAATCGTCGCGTGGCCGACCGGAGAATCGATTGGTGCTGATGTCGATCATCCTTCACATCGGTCGTGCGGTCGCAGAATTCGCTCTGACTGTAGCAGAGGAGAGGGGTGGGGTTGCCGGTTCTTTATCATTCCGTTACGCTACGTAACGAGCGGTGGCATACCATCCGCTCACCCCTCATGAGCAGTGCTCGTGATCCATCCCCAATGGACGTGGAGGCAGCGGCGCTGTGGACAGCAGCGCCCTGCTCCGTCCGTGGGGTGAGGTGCCCCGTCGGAGGTGGCGCCGCGAGGGATGAGGCGCCGAGGTGGTCACGTCGTCGGCGCGGACTCCCCGACGCGGACGACACCGTTCTCATACGCCCAGATGACAGCGTGCGTGCGGTCGCGGATGCCGAGTTTGGCGAGCAGGTTCGACACGTGCGTCTTCACCGTGGCCTCGCCGAGGTGGAGCTGACCGGCGATCTCGGCATTGCTCAGGCCCGTGGCGAGGAGGCGGAGGACCTCCTGTTCGCGCTCGGTGAGGAGATCGAGCGCGGGCGAGGGCTGCGCGGATGCGGCCGGGGAGCTCACCGAGCGTTCGATGACGCGGCGCGTGACCTCGGGGGAGAGCAGGCCGTCCCCGCTGGCCAGGGCCTTGACAGCGTCGATGAGCTGTTCGGCTTCGGCGGTCTTGAGGAGGAAGCCGCCGGCTCCTGCGGCGAGCGCTTCGAAGAGGAAGTCGTCGCGATCGAAGGTCGTGAGCATGAGGACGGCGCTGCCGGTGTCGCGCCGGACGATCTCCGCAGTGGCGGCGAGGCCGTCCATCACCGGCATCTGGACGTCCATGCAGATGACGTCGGGTGTGAGCTCGATGGCGCGGTCGATTGCGATCTGCCCGTTCTGGGCTTCGCCGACGACGGCGATCCCGTCCTCGGATTCGAGGATCGTGCGGAAGCCGGTGCGGACCATCGACTGGTCGTCGACGAGGAGGACTCTGATCATGCGTGCCGTGCCTTTGCGCTCGGAGGTGCGGGTGTCCCTGACGGTGCGGTGGATTCCGGGGAGGCGTGCGCCGAGGCGGCGCGGTCCGTGGTCTCGGCCGCAGGCATTTGGTCTGCCATCGGTGAGGGAGAAGTCTCTGGCGTCGCAGTCGATGACGCGGTCGCCGCGGTCGATGGAGAGGTCTCGGGTGCCGTCGCCGCTGTCGCGGGCGAATCCGGGCGCGTGTAGGGGATGCGGGCGCGGACGAGCCAACCGCCGCGTGACTTCGGGCCCGCGTCGAGGGTGCCGCCGAGGGCGCTCATCCGCTCGCGCATCCCGACGATGCCGAGCCCTGTGCCCTGCGACCGGCCGGTGCCATCGGACCGTCCGGTGCCATGCGACTGCCCGGGTGACTGCCCCGTGCCGAGTGACGGATTGGCGCGCTCGCCGGTCGGGGAGGTGTCGCTGACCTCGACCTCGAGGTCGCTCGGGCCGTAGCGGAGACGCACCACCACCTCGGCGCCGGGGCCCGCGTAGCGCTTGGAGTTCGTCAGGGATTCCTGGATCACCCGGTAGACCGAGAGCTCGGTGATGGCGGTGAGCGGATGCGGTGTCCCGTACGTCGCGACGTCGAGGTGCTGCCCGCTGCGGCGCGCGTCGGCATAGAGGTCGGGCAGGTCGTCGAGTCCGGGGGTGCCGCTCGTCCGGTTCGCCGCAGCGGTCGCGGAGCTCGTGTCGCGCAGGGTGTAGACGAGGGTGCGGAGCTCGTCGACGGTCTCCCGGGTCGACGCCTCGATGGTCTGCAGCGACTCCCGAGCGCGGTCGGGGTTCCTCTCCAGGCTGCGCCGGGCGGCCGCGGCGTGGATGCCGACTCCCGCGATGTGATGGGCGACGCCGTCGTGGAGTTCGCGGGCGATGCGGACGCGTTCGAGGTCGAGCGCCTGGTCGGCGAGCTGCTGCTCCTGCCGGCGCACCTCGTCGTTGGCGGCGCGGAGTTCGCCGACGAGGTGCCGCTGGGTCCAGGCGCGGTCGCCGAACATCCATGCCCCGCCGAAGAAGAGGAGGTTGATGAGGAACGTGATGCCGGAGTTCGCCGCGTACTGCAGGACGGTGAGCTCACCGAGGCCGGAGAGCTGAACGACGGCAGCGCCGATGAGCGAGGCGAAGATCGCGATGCAGAGCAGGAGCCGCGACATGAACGCGGCCTGGCGGTTGCTCTGCCAGGCCCCGATCGAATAGACGGCGAGGAAGAGGGTGATCTGCGAGACGCCCGGCTCCATCATCCCCAGGAACTGGGCGGCGATGTAGAGGGCGGAGACCACCCACGCGACGAGGCTCGGATGCGTGCGCCGGAAGACCAGGGGCAGCGGCACGATGAGGGAGGCCAGGCAGGACGCCCACAGCGGAACCTTGAACGGCCAGAAACCGCCGGCGTTGTAGAGGGCGGCGAAGACGGCCGAGCCGATGCCGAGTGCGGCCACGAGGTACCAGTCCCGGGCTCGCGGTCGCCTCTCCGCGGCGGTGATCGGCTCTGCCATTCCTCCAGCTTAATCAGAGGGAGGTCGCCGGGGACATCCCTCGGAGAGCTGATTCGCCTCCGCCGCACGGGGGAGGGGCAGTGCTCACTCCCGTGAGTCGCGGCGAGAGACGACGAGCCATACGGCCCCGGCGAGCGGTGGGAGGAAGAACGCGATGCGCACTGCCGGCGGGATCTCGATCTGGGTGACGTTGTAGGCGGCGACAGCGAACCCGAGGGTCGTCAGCACGGCGGCCGACCACCAGCCGAAGCGCGACCGCTCGAGAGGGCGCACGGCGAGGAAGGCGAGTGCGACGAGCAGTCCGGTGCCGGCGATCGCGAAGAGGTAGGTCAGTGTCAGCGACGACGCCTCCTCGAGGCTGACCCCGGATGACGTGGGGTACTGGTAGGAGCTGAGCAGTGCGGGGCGGATCTGTCCGGCCGAGACGATCGTCGCAGCGATCGCCGCTGCGCTGGCGAATCCACCGATGAGCGCGACGGTGCGGGTCCGAGTCATGATGACCTCCGAGGTCGGGAGACATGATTGAGACATTATGTATCAATCGCGTGATGCTAGATTAAAGAGACACTATGTCTCATGTCAAGGAGGATCGCATGCCGCGCGCTCACCGATCGGTCGAGGAGACTCGCACACTGGTCGCCGAGGCGATCGTCGACTACGTCGCCCATCACGGCATCGCGGTGTGGCCCGAGATTCCGATGGAGCGCATCCTCGAATCCGCCGGCGTCTCGCGCGCCTCCGCCTATCGCATCTGGCCGGGCAGATCGGCCTTCGGAACGTTCGCGCTCGAGCAGTGCGTCGCCGGTCATGCGATGGCGACGCTCGATGAGCAGCGGGCGCTCGCCCTTGCTCGCGAAGTGCTCGGTGAAGCACCCACGGGGACCGCGTCACGAGTCGACAGCGCCGCGCGCTTCATCGCGCGCGCCGCGGAGGAAGAGCTCGATCTGCTGCTGAGCTCGGATCGGTGGCGAGCCTTCGTCCGGTTCCAGGCGGTGGCACTCGACGCGCCGACGCCCGAGATCCAGGAGCTGCTCGACCGCATCGACACCGAGGATGCGGCCCGGCTCCACGCGGTCTATGCGTCGGTGGCCGAGGTGTGGGGTCTCGCGCCGGTCATCGCCGGTGGGACCTCGGCGATCGCCGAGGCGGCTCTGCTGCTCGCGCGCAGCGCCGTGGCGAGGATCGTCGCCGGTCGCAGCGAGGGACGGCTGCGGTCGACGTATGCGACCGCTCTGGCGGCGCTGGTCCGCGGCTCCTTCCGCGAAGTCCCGCAGGGCGCGGTCGACCTCGAACGACTGACGGCGAGCTGAACCACGATCTTGTCTGGGGGCGACCGCGGCCTCAGCCCTCAGAGCTCGACGGCGACGACGGGATCGGTCGTCGGCTGCGGGGAGCCGCCTTCGGGTTCGACGGTGATGCCGAAGAGATTGCCGGCGGCGAAGTCGCTGCCGTCGATGTTCTCGGCGTCGCCGACCATGAGGCCCACGCTCTTCGGCCCGTCGTCGCCGATCACCCACATCTGCAGGGATGTGCCTTCGGCCGGGGTGACATCGCGCGAGGTCACATGGATGAGCTGTTCGGTCTCGGAGGACACGACGGTGACCGAACCGCCCGCGGCGAGATCGGCCGTCGTCGTCCTCAGGTCCGGGGCGTCCATGAGCCGCGCCGTCTCATCGAGTCGCTGCTGCGTCTCCGCCAGGGTCGCCTCGAGTTCGTTCTGCCGCTGCTGCATCTGCCAGGCGCTGATGCCGAATCCGCAGACGACGATGAGAGCGGCCGCTGCGGCCGCCCAGGGCAGCCAGCTCCGCTTCCGCCGTCGTGCGGCGAGATCGATGGGCTCCTCGGCACGAGACGCCGCGCCGCCGGCCCGAGTGCTGGGGGAGGAATCGGAGTCAGCGGCCGCGGTTCGGTCAGCTGCCTCGGTGGGCCCGGTGTCAGCGGTACGGTCTCCCGCCTCGGCGAGGATCCGCTCGTCACGGGACGGGGCATCGGTTCCGGCTGAGTCGCTGTCCGGACCCGCCGGGGCGGCGGTGTCCGGCGCCGCACTCCCCTGGGGGAGACTCTCCTGGGAGAGGTGGTCGGGCAGGGAGAGGATCGCGTTCTTCGTCTCCTCGCTCACGGCTGCCGGAGCGTCGGAGGCGGCCATGAAGGCGGCGGTCTCACCGTAGGCGGCGACTTCGGCCTGGAACTCGGGGTCGGTGTCGGCCAGCGCCTGCGCCTCGACGAGCTCATCGTCGCTCAGTCCGCCCAGCGCCAAGCCGACGGCCAGGTAGTCACGATCGGCGCTCATCGGCTCGCCTCCAATTCTTCGCGCATCTTCCTCATGCCGTCTCGGATTCTCGATTTGATCGTGCCCAACGGGACCTTGAGAGTCTCGGAGATCTGCGCATGGGTCATTCCCTGATAGAAGGCCATGACGATCGGTCTCGCCTGATCGTCGGGCAGGAGCTTGAGGGCGGCGACGGTGCGGTCGGACTCCGCCCTGTCGATGACGGTCTGCTCGACCTGTTCCCCGACCTCGGCCGCCGACCGCAGTCCGTCGGCGACATCCCGGTCACGGGAGGACTGGACGCTGCGGACGCAGTCGATGCCGCGTCGCCGTGCCATCGTCACGAGCCATGCCCGCCCGCTGCCGCGCTGCGGATCGAAGCTGCCGGCCCTCGCCCACACTTCGGCGAAGCACTCCTGGAGCACCTCCTCGGCGAGCGATCGGCTCATCACGATCCGCACGATCACCGCCATGAGGATGGTCGACTGCGTGGCGAAGAGCTCTTCGAAGGCGCGACGGTCACCGGCGGCCACCTGGATGAGCAGCTGCCCACAGGGGTCCGTCTGCGCGTGCGCCTCACCGTCTGCCCGCATCGTCCGACCGGGCGGCGATGCCCCGGGATCATGGGAAGTCATGATTACATCATGTCATCCTCGCCGAGGTGGTGCTCACCTCAGGTCGGGTTGTGCGGGGACGACGGTGACTGAGCCAGCGGGGCGGGGCGTCGAGGGGAGTGCCGGGATCGCGTGCTGCCGAGAAAGCATGCTGCCAGGGACCGGCCCGAGACCACTCGAGCCAGGCCCCTGGCAGCACACCGCCTCAGCGGTCCCCGATCACTTCGGGGGCATGAGCACGCTGTCGACCATGTAGACCGTCGCGTTCGCGGTCTTCACGCCGCCGCACACGAGCTTCGCGTCGCCGAACGTGAGGTCGTCGCCGCTGCCTTCGATCGTCACGGTCGAGCCCTCGACGGTCTCCTGGTCACCGGCAACCTCGTCCGGTGAGAGCTGGCCGGGGATGACGTGGTAGGTGAGCACCTTCGTCAGCTCATCGGCGTTGCCCGCCACCGCGTCGAGGTCCTCCTTCGGGATCTTCTCGAAGGCCTCGTTCGTCGGTGCGATCACCGTGAACTCGTCACCGTTGAGAGTGTCAACGAGGTTGACATCGGGGTTGAGCTCACCCGAGACGGCCGAGGTCAGGGTCGAGAGCATCGGGTTGTTCGAGGCAGCCGTGGCCACCGGGTCCTGGGCCATGCCCTCGACCGAGCCGGCACCATCGGGGTTCTGCTCGGCGTAGGCCGCGCAGCCGGGTCCGACGAGCTCTTCACCGGCCATGGCCGACGAATCCGATGCCGGAGCGGAGCTCTCGGAGGATTCGCTCGACTGGGTCTCCGAGCCGCCCGACTCCGTGTCGCCGCCGGAGCTTCCGCAGCCCGACAGTGCGAGGATGCCGATTGCACCGGCCGAGAGGAGGGTGGCAGTGCGAGTGCGCAGTGTTTTCATCGTTCTACTCCTTGTTTCTCCGTTTTCACGGTCGTGCTCTGGTCGACACAGCCTGGTGTGTCCTGCTGTGTTACTGGGGGTTCGCAGCGACCGAGGTTCCGGATGGGTGATCGGACGGGTTTTTCTCCTCTTTTCCGGATCTTCTTCGCCGGATCCCGCAGCCGGAGGCAGAGAACACCGAGGTGACGGGGGAGGAATGCGGGTGTGGGGCGGGGCTGCGCGTTCGGGCGAATCCCGGGCACGGCCGGCTCACTCGACGGTGAACTGGATGCGGTGGTGACCGGTCGCGGAGTTCGGGATGGCTTCGCGGCGCTCAGCGGTCTGGACGGTGCCGTCCTTGTCGACGGCGCGCACCGTGACGCTGTGGAGGCCCGACCGGACGTCGTCGAACTCGGCCCGCCACTGCCGCCATGTGTCGACGGTCGCCTCGGCGCCGAGTTCGGCCTCCGTCCAGTCGCCGTTGTCGAGGCGCACCTCGACGCGGTCGATGCCGCGGGTCTGCGCCCAGGCGCTGCCGCCGACGGTGATGGTCCCGGCGGGGAGTTTCGCCAGGGGACGGGGCACATCGATGCGGGAGGCGACGAGGATCGGCGCCTTCGCGTCCCATCCGCGCTGCGTCCAGTACGCCTCCTTCTCGTCGAATCGGGTGACCTCGAGTTCGGTCACCCACTTCGTCGCCGACACGAAGCCGTAGAGACCGGCGACGACGAGTCGGGCCGGGAAGCCGTGCACGGGGGTGAGCGGCTCGCCGTTCATTCCGACGGCGAGCAGCGCGTCCCGGTCATCGAGCATCGCCTCGAGCGGCGTCGACGCGGTGAAGCCGTCATGGGAGTGGGAGAGCACCATGTCGGCGTCCGGGCTCGGCCCCGCACGGCGCAGCAGCTCCCGGACGGGGTAGCCCAACCACGTGGCATTGCCGACGAGGTCCCCGCCGACGGGGTTCGAGACGCACGTCAGCGTCGTGTGCTGCTCCTGCAGGGGCAGCGCGAGGAGCTCGTCCATCGTGATCGTCACCTCTTGGTCGACCATCCCGCGGATCGTCAGCGACCAGTCCTGCGGGTCGATCGTCGGTGGGGCGAGGACGGTGTCGATGCGGTAGAAGTCCTTCTGCGCGGTGACGAACGGGCGGATGCCCTCGACGTCGAGGCTCGCCCCCGCGGGGATCGGTCCCGCCGTCCGGGCGGCGCGGGGGAGGACGAGGTTCGCCGCCGAGGCGGCCGCCTCCCTGGTCAGGGCGACAATCGATTGGCCCGTCGCCACCCCGACGGCGCCGACGGCCGCCGCGATCCCGGTGAGCGCGAGGAAGCGCCGCCGTGAACCGGCCCGCTGTGCGCGGTCGGCGGGGGAGTCCCGGGTGAGCAGCGGGGTGCGCGCGGCAGTGGTCGATGCCTGCGCCTGTGCTGCCGTGGCCTGTGCGGCCCAGCGCAGGCCGACCCACAGCACCACGACCCCGGCGGCCAGCCCGACGAGGGTGGGAACGACGTCGATGAGCGTCGAACCCGTCCGGGTGAGGACGGCACCGGCGGGCACGAGGCCGGCGACGATGAACGCGGCCAGCGCCACCCGTGGTCGCGTCCCGCCGAGCCAGCCGATGAGGGCGCCGAGGATGAGGGCACCGAGCGCGACGGTGGCGACGAGGACGATCTTGTCATTGGCGCCGAAGAGCGCGATGACGGGTTTGATGACGCTCGTCGGGGTGAGCGGGATGATCGCCTGCCCGAGGACGAGCAGCGGCGCCGAGGTCGGTCCGATGAGCCGGGCGACGAGGTCGGCGAGGCCGAAGAGGAGGAGCGTCGCGGCGACGCCGACGAGGATGGAGCGCAGACGGAGTCTCATGTGGGGGATTCGGAGCGGAGGGACCGGCAGATGGTCCGGCCGCGCGTCCGCAATTCGCGAAACGTTCAGCCGGGCGTCTCCCTGCTGTCGTAGCATGGATTGATGACTGAGAATCCCGGATACGCCGAGCCGCAGGCGCGCCCCGCCGACTCGGACGACGAACCCAAAGGCCCCAACGCACCGATCTACACCGCTCGGGTGGAGAACCTCGGCGGCACGTCGGGAGAAGTGCGCGTCGAAGACGGTCCGACTCTCGCCACCGCCCCGACCTCGCACACGGAGCTCGGCAGCAACCCCGAGCAGTTCCTCGCGATGGCGTGGAGCACCTGCCTCGGCGAGACCCTCAAGGTCGTCCTCGCCGTCAACGAGGTCGACGCCCTGTCACGGGTGCGCTGCGAGGTCGACCTCCACAAGGAGAAGTCCGGCGGCTTCTACTTCGTGCCCCGCGCCTTCATCTCCGTCGAGGGAGTCTCCGACGCGGATGCGGAGAAGTACGCCGCCCGCGCCCACGCCCGCTGTCCCATCTCGAAGCTCCTCAAGGGGATGGGCACCCCGGTCGTCGAGATCGAGGACTACAAGAACCCCGACAACTTCCAGCTCAGCTGAGGCACCGCAGCCGGGACAGATGAGCGCATCGACCGTGCGCCTCCGCGATGAGCGGGGGCGCACGGTCGCGTGCTACCGGGCGCGCACCTCGGCGACGATGCCGGCGATGGCCTCGGCCGCCTCGGCGGGACGGATGAGCCACCGCAGATGCGAGGAGTCGAGCGTGATCACCCGGTAGGGATTGTCCGGGGTGAGGGCATCGCCCTCCCGGATGAGGCGGTCCTGCATCGGCAGGGGAATCGATCGATCCTCGCCGAGGCGGATGAACGTCCGCGGAATCGTGCCCCAGGTGTCCGCCTGGGCGCGGTCGTCCGGGCCGCCGGCGTCGAGGTTCTCGTCGGGCTGGAACGTGCCGACGAAGGTGAGGAACTCGTCGGCCGTGGCGTCGGCGCAGAAGAGGGCCTTGAGCGAGGCGAGCTGTTCGCCGGTGGCGCCGCGGAAGTTGCAGCGCAGGGCACCGAGCTGCCCCGGATCGCCGACGAGGAGGGACGCGAGGACGCCGGCATCGACGTCGGCCATCTCCGGTTCGGCGTTGTAGGCGGCGGCCTCGAGGTCGACCGGGGCCCACGCCGAGGTGTAGACGAGGTGGTCGAGCAGCTCGGGGTGCGCATTGCCCAGGGCGGTCAGGGCGATTCCGCCTCGGCTGTGGGCGAGGGCGATGACGGGTCCGGTGTCGCGGAGGCGGCCGATCGCCTCGGCGAGATGGGCGACGGTGTCGGCCAGGCTCACCCCGGCCATCGCACTCGGGGCAGTGGCCAGCGCCCCAAGATCCTGCGGGGGCTGATACCCGTCGGGGATGACGGCGGAGAAGCCGTGGCCCGGCAGGTCGAGCGCGGCCGAGCGGACCCCGTGGGCGGCGAGTTCGGCCTGGAGCGGGGCGAACGTCAGCGAGTTCGCGAACGCGCCGTGGATGAGGACGACAGTGGGTTCGGACATGCACTCACCCTAGCGGCACACGGTAGTGCGCAGGCGGGACGTGGTCTGACGCCACCGCGGCGGGGGCTCACGCAGGCCGAGTGCGTCGGTGGCGGAATGCGGAGCGCCCGGCCCGCATTACAGTGGGGGCGACAGTGATTGGGAGAGCAGAGGAGAGGTCATGTCATTCACGGAGACCGTGCTGCTGGTGCTCGACCTCCTCGGCACATTCGTCTTCGCAATCTCCGGTGTGCTGCTCGCGGCACGCCGCGGCTACGACATCACCGGCGGCCTCGTCCTCGGTCTGCTCGCGGGAATCGGCGGCGGCATGATCCGCGACATCCTCCTCGACCGCGTGCCCAATGCGCTCGCCCACCCGATCTACCTCGCCCCGCCGCTGCTCGCGACCCTGCTCATCTACCTCATCGGGCAGCGCACGCTGCGCGCCCGGATCTGGATCATCGTCTTCGACGCGCTCGGCATGGGGCTCTTCAGCCTCACGGGCACGGCGATCGCGCTCGAAGCCGGCGCCCAGGCGCCCGTCGCGCTCCTCATGGGCGCGCTGACCGCGTGCGGTGGCGGACTCCTGCGCGATGTCGTCGCGAACGAGGATCCCGCGATCTTCCGCGGCACCGACCTCTACCTCATTCCCGCCCTCTTCGGTTCGGGGCTGACGATCCTCGCCGATCGGCTCGGTCTCCTCGGCGGCGTCACCTCGGTGCTCATCGCGGCGTTCGCCTTCGGGTTCAGGATGCTCGCGTGGAGACTGCAGTGGCGGGTGCCGCAGCCGATGCGCCAGTGGTCGCTGCGCGCCAGGGACGGGCAGTCGCGGCGCAAGCGCCTGCCCGCGGTGTTCCGCCGCCCCGACTGAGCCCGCGGTCGCGGTGGACACGCTGCGGACGGGGGCTGTGCCGGTGACCTGCGCGGTCGTTGGGCCGGTCGTCCCGGACTCGGTCGCTGATGCGGTCAGAGGATCGGCGCCGAGGAGGCCGACGACGTCATGGCGAGCACGGCCCTGGCGATCTCCTCGATGATCTCCTGGGATTCCGGTGTCGCCTCGGCGGCGCTGACCTGTCCGCGTTCGATCTCCTTGAGTCGGGTCGCCACCTCGGCGTTCCACGGCATCCGCGGCTGGAGCTGGACGTAGACCTGAGCCGCGGAGATGAGCGCGATGATCGCAGCGGTGCGCGCATCCGGAGCCCGGCCGTCGTCGAGGACGGCGGTGACACGGTCGCGGAGGGCCGCCTCGGCGCGCACATCGAGCGTCGGCCACCGGGTCGTCGGGAGCACGCCGAGGACCTTCTTCGTCTCGCGGAGGATGATGCCCTTCGCGGCCAAGCGGTCGAGCACGGGCTGGCGGACGTCGAGGTCGAGACCCGAGATGAGGCCGTACGCGGAGTGCTCGCGCGTGCCCATCGCCCGCAGCGCCTCGGCGAGGATCGGATCGATCTGCGGGTCGGGGGTCGTGCGCTTCGCATGGATGAGGGTGCCGCCGACCCGGCGATGCGAATGGACCTCGAGGCGGCCGGTGAGCGCGAGTTCGGCGAGGACGGCGCCGGGCAGGACGCAGTGGAGGACCTTCGAGCCGGCGATCGCGCTGCCGTCATCGGCCAGGAGCAGGAGCATGAGCTCTTCGACGATGAGCAGTTCGTCTTCCATGGGGCGCCCCTCCCGCTGCGGTGATTCCAGGGTAGGCGATGGGATGCGGTCTCGCCCAGGGGTCGTCGGGTCGCCGGGGCCGGGGATACGTGAGTCTGTGGGTCCGGGGACGGCAGGTCGCCGGGACCGTGACTTGCGGGTCACTGGGTCCGTGACTTGCGGGTCACTGGGTCCGTGACTTGCGGGTCACGGCGTCCGAGGATTGTGGACGGCCGGTTGCCCACCTGCGAAGATGATCGCATGAGCAGCCATTGGACCGAAGATCCCCAGCCCCTTCTGCGCGTCGACGAGGGCTTCCGCCTCGCCGATGTCGATCCGGAGGCGACCCCCGGCTACGAAGGCGACAAGAAGACCGGTCAGAAGGAGCTCGCGGCGACCGCAGCGCAGCTCGATGACCTGCAGGAACGCCTGTTCGCCGCCCATCACGACGCGGAGACGGGCCCTGCCGTGCTCCTCGTGCTCCAGGCGATGGACACGGCGGGCAAGGGCGGGATCGTCCGTCACGTCGTCGGGTCCGTCGACCCGCAGGGCGTCGAGCTCGCGGCGTTCAAGAAGCCCACCGACGAGGAGCTCGAGCACGACTTCCTCTGGCGCATCCGTCCGCATGTGCCGGGGCCGGGGATGATCGGCGTCTTCGACCGCTCGCACTATGAGGACGTGCTCATCGGCAAGGTCCGTGAGCTCGCCGATGCCGAGGAGATCGAGCGCCGCTACCAGGCGATCAACGACTTCGAGGCCGAACTCGCCGCGGCGGGCGTCATCGTCATCAAGGTCATGCTCCACATCTCACCCGACGAGCAGCGCGACCGCCTCCTCGAGCGCCTCGACCGGCCCGACAAGTACTGGAAGTACAACACCGGCGACGTCGACGAACGACTCCTCTGGCCCGAGTACATGCAGGCCTACCAGGATGTCTTCGACCGCACCTCGACCGAGGTCGCGCCCTGGCACGTCGTTCCCGCCAACCGCAAGTGGTACGCCCGCCTGGCCGTGCAGCGCCTCATCCTCGATGCCCTCGAGCGCATCGACCCGCAGTGGCCGCCGGCCGACTTCGACATCGAGGTCGAGAAGAAGCGCCTCCTCGCAAGCTGAGGCGGGTGAGCGCCCCCGCGCAGGTCAGTCGCGGCGGACGCTGTAGCTCACGGGAGTCGCGTGCTCGACAGTGCGCGAGACCGTGCAGTACTTGTCGTGGGAGAGTCCGACGAGCTTCTCGATCTGCGCATCCGCACGGCGGCCCGCCTCATCATCGGGGAACGCGAGGTCGAAGTCGAGGTGGACGTTCTCGAGCCGGTTGGCGCCGTCCTCGACGATCTTGTCGGCGCTCGCCCGGACGTCGAACCGTTCAGCGTCGGTGTGACGGCTCGTCACGGTGTCGACGTCGATCGATGAGCATCCGGCCACCGCCGCCAGCAGCAGTTCGACGGGGGTCATGAGCCCGTCACCGCGACCGAATTCGATGCTCGCGCCGTTCGGGGCAGTGGCGCGGTAGTGGTTGGGGGCGATGCGGGTCAGTTCGATGCTGCGCTTGTCTTCGCTCATGGTCCCATCATGGCAGAGGCAGAGGCAGAGGCAGAGGCAGAGGCAGACGACGGTCTACTCCCTCGCCGACCGCCGGTCAGGCGGGGTCGCGCCGTGTCACCGGGTGCCGAAGTCGATGTCGGCGGATTCCTTCACCGCGGCGGTGCGACCGGGTCCCGATTCGAATCCCCAGTAGAGGTTCGTGTGGGAGACGACCATCTCCGGCTCTGGCGCGCCCCATGCGGTGAGGTCCTCGGTGGTGTGCGCGTCGGAGACGAGGGTGACGTCGTAGCCGCGCGAGAACCCGCCGTGGATCGTCGAGCGCACGCACGCATCCGACTGTGCGCCGGTGACGACGAGGTGGCCGATGTCGCGGCTGGCCAACACGTCCTCGAAGTCGGTCTCCTCGAAGGTGTTGCCGTGGGTCTTCTCGACGATCGCCTCACCGTCGGCGGGAGCGAGCGCGTCGACGATCTGCCACTGCGGGGAGTCGACCGGCATTTCGTCCGAGCTGTGCCGGACCCACACCACCTCGGTGCCGGCATCGCGCGCCCGGTCCACGAGACCCGAGATCGTGTCGATCACCTCGGGGGCCTTCCACGATTCGGCCATCACGCCGTTCTGCACGTCGATGACGATCAGAGCGGAGTCCGGCCGGTCCGCGGGGCGGGCGGGAGCGGGGGTGGATGCTGAGTCAGCAATCATGTGATCCTCCTCGATCCCTTCGATGATCTGCCAGTTCGGCTCGCCGGTCAAGGGCGGTTCCCGAACTCAGCCGAGGTTGGCGGAGGGACTGCGGCGGGCCGCGATGAACGAGCGGATGCCGAGGATGATGTAGATGATGAGGAGGACGAACGTGATCGTGCTGACGATGACGGCGGCCGGGCGCTCGGCGGTGCCGGCGAAGAGGGCGCCGAGCTGCAGGACGTTCATGAACGTGCCGATGACGCCGAGGAGGGCGACGACGAGCGCGATGTGGATCCCGATCTTCGGGCGGCGGATGCCGATGACACCGCAGATCGCGATGACGAGACCGAGGAACGCGGGGATGAGCGCGGTCACGCTGGCCATGGCGGTGGCGAACCACGCGATGACTCCGAGGACGATGAGGACGATTCCGAGGCCGATCGTGATCTTCGGCATGAGCAGACTCCTTGGTCAGGTGCGCTGTGTGCGCAGATGTGCGTCCGTGGACCAGCCTAGTGGGGGTGGTTCCGCGACGTGAACGATCCCCTAGTGTGGGACGCGGGCGCTCGCGAGATGGAATGCCGGGTTGTCCCCACGGTCGGCCTGTCCGGCTGGTGGAGTCGGCCGCGTCCGACTGGCATGATCGGGCGGTGCAGTCCGACTGGAGCGATAGGGCAGAGAGGAGAGCGCCGAGGTGATCGAGACCCGCGCTGTCGCGTTCACTCCGATCAAGGGAACTCGGCACAGCGTCCAACCGGACGCCGAGTTCGATGCGCACGGTCCGCTCGGCGATCGTCGCTTCTGCCTCATCGATGCCGTCCGCGGGCGGGTTCTGCGGACCGTGCAGCATCCGTCGCTGCTCTCCGTCGTCGCACGCCTGCAGGGTTCTCAGCTTTCGGTGACGCTGCCCGACGGCACCACGGTCGCCGAAGCGCCTCAACTCTCCGGTGAGACGCTGACCTGCGATTACTGGGGACGCTCCGTCGAACTCTGTCTGACGACCGGCGCCCACAGCGAGCTGCTCTCCGACCACCTCGGACAGGCGGTGCACCTGGCTCAGGCCCCGCGCGGAGCGATCGTCTTCGGACAGCCGCTGACAATCGTCGCCACAGCCTCAATCGCCGAAGTGGCCGACAGTGCGGAGGAGAACGGCACCGGGACAGCCGGGCATGCTGCGGTGGCCGACGGTGAACGGGCTCGGACGATCGGTGATACCGCAGTGGCTGATCTCTTCCACCGCTTCCGGGCGACGCTTCTCGTCGAGACCGACGAGCCGTTCGTCGAGGAGACGTGGCTGGGGAGGGTGATGACCGTGCGCGGGGCGGTCGACGGGCTGCGGGTGCGGATCGAGGGACCGGTGCCGCGCTGTGCGGTCATCGATTTCGATCCGATGACCGGGGAGCGCACCGGCCGTCTGCTGCGGACGCTTGCCGCGACGAGGGCGACGAACCGTGTGGGCGAGCCCTTCTTCGGCGTCTACGCCGAGGTGGTCCAGCACTCCGGATGCTGAGGGACTCGGCGCAGAGCGGCCGAGCGATGTGTTGTCGAGCGCAGAGCGGCCGAGCACTGTATTGCCGAGTGCCCTGAGGGTTGCTGAGATCCGTCGCTCGCGGCCTCAGGTGACCGCGCCGCGAACCTGATACTCGGGGGTGTCCCACAGGCGGTTGTCGAGGATGTCGCGCAGCGCTTCGACGGTGTCCCACACGTCGGTGAAGCCGAGGTAGAGCGGGGTGAGGCCGAAGCGGAGGATCGAGGGCTCTCGGTAGTCGCCGATGATGCCGCGGTCGATGAGCGCGCTCATGATCGCGAATCCCTCCTCGTGGGCGATCGAGACCTGCGAACCGCGGTGCGCATGGTCGCGCGGGGTGACGATCTCGACCGAGTGCGCGGCCAAGCGCTGCTCGACGAGGTCGATGAAGAGGTCGCTGAGTTCGAGCGACTTCGCCCGCACCGCGCTCATGTCCGCTCGCGCGGCCACGTCGAGCCCCACCTCGGCGACGGACATCGACACGATGCCCTGCGTGCCGGTGAGGAAACGGCGGATCCCGTCGGCGGGGGCGTAGTCCGGGCTCATCTCGAACGGCTTCGCGTGACTCCACCACCCCGACAGCGGCTGGGCGAACCGGTTCTGCAGGTCCTCGGACACCCAGATGAAGGCCGGGGACCCGGGGCCGCCGTTGAGGAACTTGTACGTGCATCCGACGGCCATGTCGGCGCCGTCGCCGGCGAGGTCGATGGGCAGGGCGCCGGCCGAATGGCACAGATCCCAGATCGCCAGGGCGCCGCCGGCATGGATCGCCTCGGTCGTCGACCGCATGTCGAATAGCCGGCCGGTGCGGTAGTTGACGTGGGTGAGGACGACGAGGGCCACCTCGTCGCTCATCGACTGGGGGAAGCCCGCGGTCACCTCGGCGTCGTCGACGAGGCGCACTTCGTACCCGTCGTCGAGCTGCTCGGCGAGGCCCTGGAGCATGTAGATGTCGGAGGGGAAGTTCTCCCGCTGGGTGAGGATGATCCGGCGGTCGGGGGCGTCCTCGCGCTGGATGCGCAGCGCCGCCGAGGCGGCCTTGAAGAGATTGATCGACGTCGTGTCCGTGACGACCGTGCTGCCGGCACCGCCGCCGACGAGGCCGGAGACCTTCTCGCCGAGTGCGGCCGGCATCTCGAACCAGCCCGCGGTGTTCCACGAGCGGATGAGGCCGGTGCCCCATTCCTCGGCGATGACCTCCTGCGCCCGCTCGGCAGCGCCGCGCGGACGTGCGCCCAGCGAATTGCCGTCGAGGTAGATCGTGCCCTCGTCGATGATGAAGTCGTCGCGGAAGCCGCGCAGTGGGTCAGCGGCGTCGCGGCGTTCGCAGGCGGCGCGGTCGATCTCGGTCATCGAGGGTCCTTCCTTCGCAGGTCCGTCACAGTCGGGCGGCGACGACGGTGACTCGTCGGGTCGCCTTCCCATCGTGCCAAAGATGCGAGAAGATCGATGCGGAAGTGAACGATCGACGGAAAACCTCAAGGAGAACGGTGAATCATTCGAGTCTCATCGCCGATCACCGTGCCGAACCCGGTGCACCCCTGGCCGCGACCGACCTCGCGATCCTCCGCGAGCTCAGCGCCGATGCCCGGATCTCGAACAAGGTGCTCGCCGAGCGGGTGGGACTCGCGCCCTCGACGTGCTCGGGCCGGGTGAGCGCTCTGCGCCGGCGCGGGGTCATCAGGGGCTTCCACGCCGACATCGACTGGGAGGCGCTCGGTCTCACGGTCTTCGGAATGGTCTCCGTGCGGATGACACCGGTCGGACGCGCCGCGATCGCCTCGGTCATCGCCCGTCTGCTCGACGTGCCCGAGACCCTCGAGGTCTTCCAGGTCTCCGGCGAGCGCGACCTCCTCGTCCACATCGCCGCGAGCCACCCCCGCGGTCTCCACACGTTCATCGAGGAGCATCTCTCGGACACGACGATCGCGCACACGCAGACGAGCCTCGTCTTCGGCCATCACCGCGGGTGAGCTCGCCCGCCGAGGTGAGGTCGGGCAACCCGCACCCGCCGAGGCGGGCGCATGCAGCCGTGACCGTTGACTCGGCGTCGGCGACCGGTGAGGATGAGGTGCGGCACCGCACCCACGCGATCACCCCACTGCGAAGGAGCAGTCATGTCCCAGATCTTCGTCAACCTGCCCACCCTCGACCTCGAACGGGCGAAGGCCTTCTACTCGGCGCTCGGCACGCAGATCGTCCCCGAGTTCTCCGACGACAACGCCGCGTGCGTGAAGTGGGACGACGCGATCTTCTTCATGATCCTCACCAAGGAGTATCTGCAGACCTTCACCGACAAGCCGATCGCCGATCCGCACTCCGTGGCGCAGGTGATGACCGCGCTCTCCCGGGACTCCCGGGCCGATGTCGATGCGATGCGCACCGCGATCCTCGAAGCAGGTGGCGGAGAGAACCGCCCACCGACGGATCACGGGTTCATGTACGGCATCAGCATGACCGATCCGGACGGGAACATCCTCGAATTCATGTGGATGGACCCGGCTGCCGCCGAGGCGGGACCGGAGGCGTTCGCGCAGACGGAGGCGACGGCCGATCAGCCTCTGTGAGCCGCGAGGACCTCGAGCACCGCGTCGCCGTAGCGTTCGAGCTTCTTCAGTCCGACACCGCTGACCTGGCCGAGGCTCTCAAAAGATGTCGGTTTGGCCTCGACGATGCCGTAGATCGTCGCGTCGGGGAAGATGACGTAGGCGGGCACGCTCTGCTCCTTCGCCTGTCCCGCGCGCCAGGACCGCAGGGCCTCGAACAGGGCGGAGTCGGCGGGGTCGAGCGCGACCTCGGGACCGCCTCGGCGCTTCGATCCTGAGCGCGAGGCACCGGACTTCTTCACCGGATCGACGCGCATCGACACCCCGGTCTGCCCCCGCAGCACCGCGTCGGCGGCGGGCCCGAGGACGAGCACGCCGTAGTCGCCGTGGGACTCGAGGAGTCCGCGGGCCAGGCTCTGTCGGATCACGGCCTTCCATTCGCCCTCGGACAGGTCGGCGCCGACGCCCCACACGCTGAGGCTCTCATGGTCAGAGGCCCGCGAGCGGTCGTTGGCGCTGCCGCGGAGGACGTCGATGACCTGGCCGGAGCCGAAGCGCTGGCCGCGTTCGCGGTCGAGGCGGATGACCGTCGAGAGCAGCTTCTGCACGGCCACGGTCGCGTCCCACGTCGCCGGCGGCGTCAGGCACGTGTCGCAGTTGCCGCACGGACCGGACTCCTCGTCGAAGTAGCGCAGCAGCTGGACGCGGCGGCAGTCGACGGTCTCGCACAGCGCGAGCATCGAGTCGAGGTGGGCCATCACCCGGCGCTTGTGGGCCTGGTCGCCCTCCCCGGATTCGATGAGGCGGCGCTGGGAGACGACGTCGCCGAGGCCGTAGACCATCCACGCATCCGCGGGCAGGCCGTCGCGTCCGGCTCGTCCGGTCTCCTGGTAGTAGCCTTCGACGCTGCGGGGCAGGTCGAGGTGGGCGACGAAGCGGACGTCGGGTTTGTCGATGCCCATGCCGAAGGCGATCGTCGCGACCATGACGAGGCCGTCCTCGCGGAGGAAGCGGGCCTGGTGCTCGGCGCGCACCTCGGCGGGCAGGCCTGCGTGGTACGGGAGGGCGGGGATTCCGCGGGCCACGAGCGCCTCGGCGAGCTGTTCGACCCCGCGCCGGGACAGGCAGTAGACGATCCCGGAGTCGCCGGGGTGTTCGGTGGTGATGAAGCTGATGAGCTGGGAGCGGGCCGAGGCCTTCGGTTCGATCCGGTACGTGATGTTGGGGCGGTCGAAGCTCGCGACGAAGTGCTCGGCGTCGCGCAGCTGCAGCCGTTCGGTGAGCTCGGCGTGCGTGGCCGGGGTCGCCGTCGCGGTCAGTGCGATGCGGGGGACCGTGGGGAAGCGGTCGGCGAGCACCCCGAGGCCGAGGTAGTCGCTGCGGAAATCGTGACCCCACTGGGAGACGCAGTGCGCCTCGTCGATCGCGAAGAGGGAGATGTCCGCCCTCTCGAGCAGCTGCATCGTCCGCGGCAGGACGAGGCGTTCGGGGGCGAGATAGAGGAGGTCGAGCTCCCCGTCGAGGAGGCGGCGCTCAACGTCCTGCGCTTCGTCGATGTCGAGGGTGGAGTTGAGGTAGGCGGCCCGCACGCCGAGGTTGTCGAGCGCTGCGACCTGATCGGCCATGAGGGCGATGAGCGGGGAGATGACGATCCCGGTGCCCTCGCGCACGAGCGCGGGGATCTGATAGCACAGCGATTTGCCGCCGCCGGTGGGCATGAGCACGACGGCATCACCGCCGGAGATGAGCTGGTCGACGATCGCCGCCTGTTGGCCGCGGAAGTCCTCGTACCCGAAGACATCGTGGAGGACGTCGAGGGCGGAGGTCGTGGCTGGGGCGGTCATGCGCCCAGCCTAGTGGACGACCCTGACGCGAACGTTCAGGGCCGGAGCGGGAGCCGCGATAGGCTGGAGGGGGAGACCCACCGACGAGCTGAGGAGAGCTGCATGGAACCGAACAGGCGCACGATGATCACCTCCGCGGGAGCTGTCGGGACAGCCGCGGTCGTCGGACTCACCTCGGCGTGCAGCCCCGACGATTCGGAATCCGGTTCGGGGTCCTCGGCCTCGGCGCCGCCGGATGCGACTGTGCCGGCGAGCGACGTGCCCGTCGGGTCGGGCATCGTCGTCGACGAGGCCTACGTCGTCACCCAGCCGAAGGAGGGGGAGTTCCATGCCTTCTCCTCCGTGTGCACCCATCAGGGGTGCCAGGTCCGCACCGTGACCGAGACCGAGATCGTCTGCCCGTGCCACTCCTCGCGCTACTCGGCGACGAGCGGCGAAGTGCTCTCCGGTCCGGCGACCGAAGCGCTGGCGACCTACCAGGTCACCGACTCCGGCGGGACCCTCAACCTCTCGGCGCAGTAGCCGAACCGCACAACGCAGTAGCCGGACCGCACGGCGCAGCGGCTCACCTTCTCAGCCGAGCGCATGAACCTTTCGGCGCAGCAACTGCGGCCGCGGCGTCGTCGCTGAGCGGGGGCGCGCCCGTCCTCAGTCGCCGGGGGAGTCGGGGCGGTCGTCGGGCTTCTTCGCCGACTGGACGCTGTAGGCGCCTCCGATGCCGACGAGGAAGCCCATGACGGCGAACGGGACCGCGAAGAGCGGATCGAAGAGCAGGAATCCCACGATCCCGCCGAGGATCGCTGCGATGACGGCGGTCGTCCACGATGATGCGTTCGGACGCGGGAGCTGTCGATTGACCATGATGCATTCTCCTTGAGGTGTTCTCTTGCGTGTCGTCTCTCGAGTTCTCTGATCGGCGGTTGTCGGTGCTCTGAACGGCGGTCGTCAGTGCTCTCAACGGCGGTCGTCGGCTGGCGGTGCCCAGCGTCGCGACCGATGGCATTCACCCCAGGAACAGGCCCGGGAGGACGAGTGCTCCGGCGATGGCGGCGGCGAACGCCGCTCCGATGATGAGGCGCGGCATCTCACCGCGTGCGACCTTCGGATCGGCAGCGCTCCACGGCAGGTCCGGCCACACCGAGGCGGCGCGGAACGCCGCCCAGACGCAGGCGACCATCACGGCCAGCCATACCCAGAGCGCGGCGTCCGTCCATCCCCCGAACGCCCCGATGAGACGGATGAGCAGGACGAACGCGACGGCCGGGAGAAGGCCCGCGAGCAGCTGTCGGCGCGACTGCGCTCGTCGGGCGGCGGCCAGCGCGGTCCACGCGGCGTACGCGAGGACGAGGGTCGTGACGATCGTTGAGACGAGGGCTGCGCTCATGAGCGTTCTCCTTCGGTCCAGGCGGAACGGGGTGCGGTGGAGTCGGGGACGGATCGCGCCGAGGCGGCCCCCACCTCGGCGGACTCCGTGAAGTGGGACCCGGCGGAGGCAGCCCTGGTGGGTGTGGGCGCGGCGGAGCCCGAAGCAGTGGAGATGAGGTCGATGGCGCCGTCGACGGAGATCGCGGAGTCGGCGAGGACGACGATCCCCGTGCCTGCGTCCGCAGTGAAGCCGAGGAACGAGCTGTACCCGCCGGTGCCGCCGTTGTGCCAGGTGACGGCCGGGGTGCGCCCTGTCGTCGTCATCCACGCGAAGCCGATGCGGTCGGCCGCGTCGAAATCGGCCCGCGGCACGGCTGCGGCGGCTCCCGGCGCGGTGCCCTCCATCGTGGCGCGCAGCCAGATCGCCATGTCGCCCGCGGTCGACCGGATCGCCCCCGCCGGAGCGGACGCACCCAGGGTCCACGGGGCCGCCGGCAGGCCCGATGCCGTGTACCCGTGCGAGAGCCCCGTCGCCGAGGTGGGCACGAAGGTCCGCGTCATCCCCAGCGGCTGCGTGATCCGCTGCTCCACGAGTTCGCGGTAGCTCAGGCCGCTCACCTTCGCGAGCGACTGCCCGAGGACCGCGAACCCGAAGTTCGAGTACTCCGGGGTCGTATCGCTGACGTCGGTGTCGCCGAGGGTGCGGATGAGGTCGTCGACGCTGCCGCGGTACGGATCCCGGTGGAGGTAGGTCGCGAAGACCGACGCGACCGCATCACCGACGCTCGGCGCCGGCTCGACCCGCGGCAGTCCGGAACGGTGCATCGCGAGTGAGAACAGCGTCACCTCGGCGACGTGTCCCTCGAGCTGGGGCCAGATCTCGCCGAGGCGGGTCTCCGCGGTCACCTCACCCCGGTCGATCGCATCGGCGAAGAGGGCGGCGGTGAAGGTCTTCGTCAGAGAGCCGATCTCGAACTCCGTGGTCGCGTCGGCACCTGTTCCCGCCGTCGTCACCGTGTCCCCGTCGACCTTCGCGACGGCGACGTGCTGCCAGTGCCCGCTGCCGAGCGCGGTAGCGGTGGCCGCCATGAGCGCTTCGTCGCCGGTGACCTCACCCTGGAATCCGCGGGGGAGAGGGGTGAGGAGGACGGCGACGATCGCCGTGAGAGCGGCCGCGGTGATGGCGATTTCCCTGCGCCGAGGCGACCGCCGGGTGTCCGTGTCAGTGGCGGATGTCACAGTCATGGCAACTCCTGATATCGAGTGATTGAAGTGATGCGATGCGGAGGTGATGAGACGGGTCGAGTGGGTGCCTGGCCGGTGCAGTGCTGATCCGGTGGGTCGGGTGGTCGGTGGTGTGGGTGGTCGGTGGTGTGGGTGGTCGGTCCGGCGATTGGCCGGATCGACGATCGGTCGATGAGACGGCTGGTCGTGGTGCCGAGGGCACGTCAGGATGTGGGCGGCGCGATGATCGCCGCCGGTGGGGTCATTGGGTTCCGATGAGGATGAGGGTGAGGAGCGGGATGACCTTCTGTGCGGGCACTCGCCAGTGACCGCGCGGGAAGTTCTCGAGCCAGCCGGCGGAGGCCAGCGCCTTGAGGTGGTGATAGACCTGGCCGGTGGTGCCGAAGCGGTCGTCGGCGCTGAGTTCGGCGACGGTCGTCGTGCCCGTGTAGATCGCCTGGAGGAGCGCGAGCCGGACGGGATGACTGAACGCCGACAGTGCCGGTGCGGCCTGTGCGAAATCGATCTCGTCGAAGGCTGCCGCGGTCAGCCCCATCTGCCATGCGACCGGGGAATCGGTGCCCGGCGGCGTGACGTGACCGGCGTAGGTGACGCCGGCGTCCTCGCCGAGGCGGTCGACGAGTCCGTTGAGGACCCAGAACGTGTCGTCGTCCGGTCCGCCCGCAGAGAAGCGGGGCGCCGCGGTGCTGCGCGTGCTCGCCTGCTCACCGTTGCTCGGGCGCTCCCCGGAACGTGCCTGGTCACGAGTGCTCGGGCGATCCCCGGAACGTGCCTGGTCACGAGTGCTCGGGCGATCCCCGGATCGTGGGCGCTCACCGTCGTTCGCCTGCTCACCGTTGCTCGCCGTGGCCGGTTCCCCCGCCCGGGAGCCTTCGAGCTCCTGTGTGCTTTCGAGCTCGGCCACCCGCGCTTCGAGGGCCCCGAGACGAGCCTCGAGGGCGGTGCTCCCTGTCGCCGAGAGGTGCGCGGAATCGGATGACGAGGTGCTCATAGCTTGAGAATACGCGAATTACGTAATTACGTAAAGAGCAGAATATTCAGCCGCTGGGACTCGGTGGGGTCGGAGACCTAAACTGGACGGGTGATGAGTACTGAAGAATCCCGCACCGAACCCGTCGCCCCCGCCTCGGAGCTGCTCGCCGAGGCCAGGACGATGGGCGCGCCGATGATCGTCCGCGGCATCCTCGGTGTCCTCTTCGGCTTCGCCACCGTGTTCTGGCCGCGGGATGCGGCCAATCCGATGCAGCTGTCCCTCGGCGTCGACATCGTCGATCTGCTCAGCATCGGCTACCTCGCGCTGCTCGCGCTCGCCCTCGTCTACCAGGCCCTGCGCTCGCCGCTGTCGGTGCGCACCGCGATCTTCGGTCAGGCGATCATCACGATCCCGGCGATCGTCTTCCTCTTCATGGCCGACCAGCCCGCCGAGGTGCGCGCCGCCCTGAGCATCTGGGCCGTCCTCCACGGGCTCATCGAACTGTGGAACTACCGCAAGCTCGTCCACCACCCGATGGCCTCGGACTTCCTCATCTCCGCCGCAGTCCACATCCTGCTCGGCATCATCCTCATGTTCGGCACCGACTTCCAGGCACTGGCGATCATCGGCTTCACGGGAGCCGCTTCGCTCATCGCAGGGGTGATCTTCATCATCGGCGGGTACTCGCGCATCAGCAAGGGCAGACAGGCAGCCCGCAGCGCGGATGCCGCCGACGACGCGCACGACACCGCAGCCGAATAATCCGCACCACCGACCGACACCCGACCTCCGACCCGAAGCCTGAGGTGAGATGAGCACTGTCGAGAACGACTACGGCCATGTGTCCCCCCTGACTCCGATCTCGGCGTCCGTGTCGTCGTCGGGCCTCCTCGGCGATCTCGCCGAAGCCAGTCGCGCCCTGCCCGATGAGCTGTTCCGGCGCCTCTTCCAGGTCTCACGGTCACCGTCGCTGCTCATCGCCACCGACTACGACGGCACGATCGCGCCGATCGTCGCCAATCCCGCCGAGGCGTACCCGCTCGAGAGCTCGGTCGACTCGCTCCGCGCCCTCGCCCTGCTGCCGTCCACCTCGGCGGGCGTCATCTCCGGGCGCAGCCTCCGCGATCTCGCGGCGATGTCACGGCTGCCGCGCGAGGTCCACCTCTTCGGCTCCCACGGCGGCGAGACCGACAGCGAGGTGCACCGGGCGCTCGAACCGCGGCAGCGGACGGCACTCGCGGCCTTCCGCCGCGACCTCGTCGACACCCTGCCCGCCGAGGTGATCGAGCACAAGACGGCAGGTGCGGCAGTCCACCTGCGCGGCCTCGACGACGATGCCCGGCAGAAGGTCGAGGACGGCATCGCCGCGCTCGTGGAGAAGCACGAGATCTTCCCGACCCGGGGCAAGCAGGTCGTCGACCTCTCCGTCGTGCCCTCGTCGAAGGCCGAGGCCCTGGCGAATCTGCGCGCGGAGACGGGTGCCGAGGTCGTCGTCTTCATCGGCGATGACCGCTCCGACGAGCTCGCCCTCGAGATCCTCGGCGACTTCGACCTCGGTCTCAAGGTCGGCGACGACGGGACGGAGACCCACGCGGAGTTCCGCATCGATTCGCCCGACGTCGTCTCCGTCGTCCTCGCCGCGATCTACGAGCTGCGCAAGTCGTGGCTGTTCGGGCGCGAGGCGATCCCGATCCAGCGTCACAGCATGCTCGGCAACGGGCAGTCGACGGCCCTCGTCGACCCGGGCGGCAGCATCTGCTGGATGCCCCACCCGCTGCCGCATTCCTCGTCGATGTTCTCCGAGATCCTCGGGTCCGCGGCCGCCGGCTACTTCGCCGTGGGCGCCGAATCCGGCGTCGACCCGCTCACCCAGCGCTACCTCACGCATTCGACGCTGCTCGAGACCCGGTGGCCGGGGCTCAGCTGCATCGACTACCTCGCGCCCGTCGACGGCGCGAGCGACGACACGATCGTCGTCCGCGTCCTCACCGGCGACGCGCCCGCGCGGATCCGCTTCGCCCCGCGACTCGACTACGCCACCGTGCCGACCAGGCTCGCGCCGATCCGTGACGGGGTGCGCGTGCTCGGCACCTCGGAGCCGATCCGGCTCTTCGCCCCCGGCGTCGATTTCGAGATCGTCGAGTCGGGACAGTCCCAGACCGCCGAGGCGGTCGTCGTGCCCTCGGACTTCCCCGGCGGCCAGGTCGTCCTCGTCCTCGCGTGCGGGTCGGGCACCGGCGACGCCCGGTTCATCGCCGAGGGCGGAGAGGGCCATGTCCGAGATCGGGCGCTCAACTTCTGGCGCAACTGGGCGAGCACGCTCGCCATCCCCGGCCATCACCGCGAGGAGGTCATCCGGTCGGCGATCACCCTGCGCGCACTCTGCCACGAGCCCACCGGCGGCATCCTCGCCGCCCCGACGACCTCCCTGCCCGAGGGCATCGGCGGCGTCCGCAACTGGGACTACCGCTACACGTGGCTGCGCGACGGGTCGATGACGGCGCGGGCGCTGCTCGCCCTCGGATCGACCGCCGAGGCGGAAGGGTTCCTCTCGTGGCTGACCGGGATCCTCTCCCACACGGTCGCCCCCGAACAGCTCCACCCGCTCTACGCCGTCGACGGTTCGGCACTGACCACCGAGGCGGTGCTCGCGCATCTGCCCGGATACGCCGGGTCGCGCCCGGTGCGGGTCGGCAACGCCGCTGAGCACCAGGTGCAGCTCGACGTCTTCGGGCCGGTCACCGAGCTCCTCGACGAACTCACCGAGCGCCTCGGCGAGCTGCCCGACGCCTACTGGACCCTGACGACCCAGATGGTCGAAGCGGTGAGCCGACGCTGGTTCGAAGCCGATCACGGCATCTGGGAGGCCCGGCGTGCGCCCAAGCACAACGTCTACACGCGGGTGATGTGCTGGGTCACCGTCGACCGCGCCCTGCGCATCGCCGAGCGCTTCGACAAGCAGCTGCCGGGGGCGTGGCGTCAGCTGCGCGAGGAGATCAAGAGCGACATCCTCACCCATGGCTTCAACGAGGAGGTCGGTGCCTTCACCGTCGCCTACGGGGAGCCGGATCTCGACGCGGCAGGTCTGTTCGTGGGTCTGAGCGGTCTGCTCGAGGCCGATGACCCGCGGTTCATCGCGACCGTCGACGCCATCGAACGGGAGCTGCGCGTCGGGCCCACGGTCTTCCGCTACCGCTACGATGACGGCCTGCCCGGTCTCGAGGGCGGGTTCCACATCTGCACGACGTGGCTCATCGAGGCGTTCATCAAGGTCGGTCGCATCGACGATGCGTGGGATCTCTTCCGGCAGCTCGACAATCTGCTCGGGCCCACCGGGCTGCTGCCCGAGGAGTACGATCCCGTCGCCGAGATGCACCTGGGCAACCACCCCCAGGCCTACTCGCATCTCGGCTACATCCGCGTCGCCCAGATGCTCGACGAGTACCGTCCCAGCTGAGCACCCCGCGCCGCGCTTGGCGCGTCACAGGACTCGACGTGCTGCCTTGCTGAACGAGTCACATGACTGAACGCGTCGCCTCACTCGACGAGGAGGCTGACCATCTCCGCGATGCAGGCCGGCCTCTCCTGGCCCTCGATCTCGATGACGTGCCTGATGACCAGCTGCGTGCCCTTCGGACTGCGCGTCACCTCGGTGAGGGTAGCGGTGTCGCGCAGTCGGGAGTCGACGAGGACCGGCTGCGGGAAGCGGACCTTGTTGAGCCCGTAGTTGATCTTCATCGACACTCCCTCGATCGCGAAGATCTCGGAGGAGAACTTCGGCAGGAGGGAGAGCGTGTAGAAGCCGTGGGCGATCGTCGCGCCGAACGGCCCGGCGGCCGCGCGCTCCTCATCGAGGTGGATCCACTGGTGGTCGTCGGTGGCGTCGGCGAACGCGGTGATCATGTCCTGGTCGACGGTCAGCCACTCCGACGTCCCGAGTTCCGTGCCGACGGCCGCCTCGACCTCGTCGATGCCGGTGAGTGTGCGCATGTGGGTTCCCCTTCGATCCGATGGCGTGGTCAGGCCGACGGCCGCCATCGAGTCCCTTATCGGACATTCGATCGTCGACGGCCGTCCCCTCGCACTCTACTGCCGAACGCCGCTCCGCACACCCCTTCGATAGGTTGGGGAGATGACTTCGCCGAGCATGGACGACTCCGCACTGCTGACCCGACCGCACTCGCCGAGGTGGCTCGACCGTCCCGCAGACCACCGCACCTATGAGGCCGCATCGTTCGTCGGTCACGGGCGGGCCACGTTTGAGCGCTGCGCCGAGGAGCTGCTCCATTGGGAGGTGAAGACCCGCAGCGGCTTCGACATCGATCCCGCAGGCATCCGGGTGGCGGTGGGACAGGAGCCGACGATCCGGGTGCGTCTGGGTCCGTTCCGTCTGCCGGAGCCCTCGCAGGTGCTCGCCGTCATCGAGGCGGAGGACGTCCGCGGCTTCACCTACGGCACGCAGCCCGGCCACCCGATCACCGGCGAGGAGTCGTTCCTCCTCGTCCGTCTCCCCGACGACCGGGTCTTCCTCGTCCTCCGCTCGGCCTCACGGGCCGGAATGGGAATCTGGCGCCTCGGCGAGCCCCTCGTGCGGATCGCGCAGGTCTTCTACCGACGGCGCTATGCCCGCGCCCTGCGACGACGGTGAGGTCCGGGCCTGGTGAGCTTCGGGCTCGGTGAGCGGCGGGCTCGGTGAGCGGCGGGCTCGGTGAGCGGCGGGCGTGGCTGGGGCGATCTCCGTGCCAGGGCCGTTCCCGAGGTGGATCCGACTCGAAGAATCGCCCGATCTCGAGCCGGATCCACCTCGGGAACTCGCGGGGACCGTGTCCGTGGCACCGGATCGGACCATGGCATCGGCACCCGGGGGAACCGCCTCGGCGACGGGATTCGTCGCGGTCGAGGCCGCGTGCGGTGATACCTTCGGGGCACGTCTCGCGGGCCCGCCGCGCGACCCGTGACCACTGACACCGGAGTCTCCATGAGCCACCTCATTCCCCAGCGTTCACCCGAGATGATGAGCACGGAGTTCGCCGACCTCTGCGCTCTCCTCGATGACACGGCGATCGCCCACGTGTCCGTCATCCGCGACGGCAGACCGTTCACCTTCGGCACGCTGATCGCCCGCGTCGACGATGGCATCGTCATCCACGGTTCGACGGGGTCACGGTGGATGCGTCAGCTCACCGCCGAGCCGTGCGCGGTCGCGGTGACGAAGGTCGACGGCGTGGTCGTCGCACGCAGCGCCTTCGAGTCCTCGATGCTCTACCGCAGCGCACTCATCCTCGGACAGTTCGCGGAGGTGCCGGAGGCGAGGAAGGAGGAGGTGCTCAGGCTGCTGACCGATCGGCTCATCCCCGGTCGAACGGCGGAGGTGCGGCCCTCGACGAAGAAGGAGCTGGCTGCCACGATGCTGCTCGAGATGCCGATGAACGAATGGTCGCTGCGGATCTCCGATGACTGGCCCGAGGACCCCGACGACGATGTCGCAGGTGACGCGTGGGCGGGGAAGATCCGGTTCACGGAGCTGCGCAGCCGGTTGGAGGCGACTCCGGATCTGCGGGCGGGGATCTCTCCGACCCCAGCGATCCTGGCAGCGCAGAAGGCTGCCGGCCGACTCAGTTCCTGATGCTGCGTCGGACCTTGACGCCGATTCGCTCACTCAGCTCATCGAGCCGCGTCAGTCCTTGGTGCCGCGTCAGCCCTTGATGCTGTCGCGGGCGGGGACGTACTCCCAATGCCAGGGCTCGTACTTCGACGACTTGGCCCAGTCCGGGTTCTCCCAGCCGTACTTTCCGGCGTTCTTGACCAGCCAGTCCCACGGACCGGTCTTCGATTCGGTGCCGCCGCCGAGGTCGAGGGCGATGCCCCAGCCGTGCATCGACGTGCCCGGGCGGGCGGAGAGGCCGGGCTTGCGGCCGGCCACGGAGATCTGACCGGCGAGGTCGCGGTAGGAGTCGGTGATCGGGATCTCCTTGCCCGTCTCCTTCTTGTACGCGGCATTCATCTCAGCGAACGACACCGCGGCATCGGCGCGCAGTCGGTGCCCGCCCTTGCCGAGGTCGCAGAGCCACTCTTCGGGCAGTTCGCCGTTGCTCGCTCCCGCGCTGTACTTCTGATCGGCCGAGCAGCCGGGCAGCGCGCTCTTCTCGATCGCGCGGCTCGCGGCCTGTGCGCCGTCCTGCTTCGCGCTCGGCGCGCCGATCTCGACGCTCGTCGTGTCGTCGGAGGCCGGGATCGCGGCGTCGACGGATTCGGCGCTCACCTGCTTGGGGCCGGCCTCGGCGATCGCCTCGACCTTGACCTCGCTGCCACCGCCCGCGGTGGCGAACATCACGGCGGCAACCGCGGCACCGGTCACGGACAGACCCGACAGAGCCGTGACCGTCGTCGCACGCTTCCGGCGCACCGACCGCAGCAGCGCACCGTCGGAACCGCGGTGCCCGGAGTACCCGGCACCGACCGTTCCGTGGCCGGCCTCCTTGGCCATCGCCTCGCGCCGAGGCGACCCTGACGCAGTGCGTGCCTCCGCGGCCATCGCGGCGCGGCGGGGTGAGAGAGTCGAGTGTTGGGTGAGGTGAGAGGGGGTGGGGTGAGTGGAGGGGAGGGGTGCTGCGGGCGGGGTCTGGGGGGTCGACTGCCGGTTGCGGAGGTCTCTCCGCCGGACCGTTCCCGCTGCCGTCAGCTCACCCGTCATCATGCTCCAAGTCACCTGTGTCGTACCCATAGTTCAGCCGTCGAGAGGTCCCGACGGCTGGAAAACTCACTGTTACAGGAGTGTAACGGTTACATAACACCGTGTCATATCCGCGAACGAAACCGTGACCGATCCGGTCTGGGCATCCCACTGCCATCATCGGCCGCCTCGGTGGGGGATCCCTACTCCACTCCGAGCTGCTGACGCAGGGCGATCGCCTGCGCTTCGGCATCGGGGAAGATCACCTCGGTGCGGGCACCCCCGGTGTCGGGGTCGTTGCTGAAGACCAGCCGGATCCCGAGCAGCCGCGCCTGCCCCTGCGCGATGACGAGACCGAGGCCCATGCCGCCGCCGCCGGCGGAGACGAACCGGGTCGGCCCCGTCTCGACGATGTCGGCCGGGTAGCCCGAGCCGGAGTCGGTGACGACGATGTGCTCGGGGCTCGTGGTCAGACGGATCGGGTCGGCTCCGTGTTTGATCGCGTTGACGAGCAGATTGGAGATGATGCGCTCGAACCGGCGGACGTCGGTGACGAGGAGGGCGCCACGGGCGTCGTACTGCGCGTCGATCTCATGCCCGGCGAGTGCTCCCGAGGCCGACATCGTGCCGAGCAGCGAGCGGATCGCCTGGTCGATGTCGATGCGGGTGAACTGCGGGTTCGCACGTCCCGCGTCGAGCCGGGAGACCTCGAGGAGGTCCTCGACGAGGACCTGCATCCGCTGCACCCGATCCTTGACGAGCTCGGCCGGGCGCGAATCCTCGGTGAGCAGGCTTGCGGCGTTGACGAGCCCGGTGAGCGGGGTGCGCATCTCGTGTGCGAGGTCAGCGGTGAAGCGCTGTTCGGAGTCGATGCGCTCGCTCAGCCGCGTCACCGCGGTGTCGACCGCCGAGGCGAACGCCCACACCTCCTGATCCGATTCGTCGACGACGTCGGCGATCCGGATCGACGTGTCCCCGGCGGCGATCTTCCGCGCCGCCTGTGCGCCGAGGGTGAGTCGGCGGGAGATGCGGCCGGCGACGAGCGAGCCGACACCGCCGACGACGAGGGCGGAGCCGATCATGCCGACGAGCAGGGCCTGGTCGATGCGGCCGATGAGCTCCTGGCTGTCGGCTGTCGACGCGCGCACGGAGATCACCTCGGTGTACGTGCCGACCTCGATCGGGGCCGCCGCCCACACGATCTCCTCCCCGTCGACCTCTGAGCGGATCGTCACCGACTGGCCCCTGAGCGCCTGCGCGCGGGCGTCGGCGGGCAGCTGCGGATCGTCGATGCGGGCGTTGAGCGTGAGCACCCCGGTCTCGGAGAAGATGTTGACCGCGTTCGTCAGCTGGTCGGTCACGGTCGAGCGCATCCGGTCGTCCTCGGCCCGGGCCGCGGACTGGCGCAGGATGATGCTGCACGAGAGCACCGCGATGATCACGGACGCGACGATGAGGAGGGAGATCTTCCAACGCAGCGACATGGCTCAGCCCGCGAAACGGTACCCGAAGCCGCGGACCGTCTCGATCATGTTCGCGCCGATCTTCTTGCGCAGGCGCTGGATGTGGACGTCGACGACCCGGGAGTCGCCGGCCCACTCGTAGCCCCACACCGTGAACGCGATCTTCTCCCGCGAGTACACGTGCTCGGGCTGCTCGGTGAGCAGCAGGAGGACGCGCAGCTCGGTCGGGGTGAGGTGGACCTCCTCCCCGTCGACTTCGACGGTGAGCCGTCCGGTGTCGAGGACGAGGGACCCCAGCCGGGTGCGGAACGGTCCGAGCTCACCGGACTCCGGGGCCGCCTCGGCGGTCGTCTGAGGTGAGGACGCGGGGCGCGGGGGGATCGCCACGTCGTGCGTGTCCGGGCCCGGTGACGACGTGAACTTCCCGCCGGCGCCGAGGTAGGTGTCATCGGCCGCGAGACGGGACTTGATCCGCTCCCGGGTGTCCATGCCGGGGCTCGGCCCGAGGACTTCGGGGATCCCGTCGCCGGTGATGACGCCGCCGGGGCCGATGACGGTTTCGTGTTCGTCGATCGCCTCGGTGGTGGGGGAGTAGCCGAGGCGATCGGTGCCGGCGGTGATGAAACGGCGGACGACGGCGCGGATGCGGGCGTTGAGCACCTGCATGTCGAAGGGCTTGGTGAGGTAGTCGTCGGCGCCGGCCTCGAGGGCCTGGACGATGTCGATCGCATCCGAGCGGGCCGAGATGATGATGATCGGGATGGAGGAGCGCTCGCGGATCGCGCGGCAGATCGACGCGCCGTTCATCGTCGGGAGCATGAGGTCGAGGAGGAGGACGTCGGCACCGTGGGCGGCGACGAACTCATAGCCCTCACGGCCGTCGGCGAACGCCGACACCGTGTAATCGAACTGCTCGAGCCCGATCTGGGTTGTCTCGCGGATGACCTCGTCATCCTCGACCAGCACAATATGCATTACGACTCTCCATTTAGACGCGTGAAGCGTTGTCCCGGTTCAAACCTACCGTCATGCAGGCGGAATACCTGCACCGACCAGCCCGAAGGGCAGCAGTCCTCATCACCGTCGGCGTACATCGCCTCCTGCACCACGAGCGTGCCGTTCCTGCCGGGGCTGAGCGTGAGCTGATTGCCCGTGGCGATGAGCTCGAGGCGCGGTTCGCCCTCGAACTCGCTGACGACGACCCCGGCGATGACTTCGCTCATCTGCTGCGGGTTGAGCACCGTGACGACCTGGAACTTCCGGTCGCCGCTGAGGAACGGGGTGCCGAACTTCATGCACTCCTGGCAGTCGGCGACGACCTTCGCGGTTTCCGACGCCCGACCGGTCACCGCGACCCCCGAGCTGTCCTCGACGAGGGTGCGGATGTCGGCAAGCGAATACGGCTTGTCCGCGGGCCCGGAGTCCTCGTTCGACTCGTCGAAGAGCGTCGGCGAGGTGCTTCCCGCGGGCTCGACGCGCAGCCCCCTGTCCGGCCCGCAGGCCGCGAGCGCGACGAGCAGCGCAAGCGCGCAGGCACACGCGACCAGCGTCCTGAGACCGCCTCTGGTCAGGACGCCTGCCGTGACGGCAGCGCGCGACGCGTGCGCAGACCTGCGCACTGGTGTGGGGATGGGCACGCTGTCATTTTCGCGTGTTCCCCCGCACTCGTCCACTTGGTCCGGGTTCCGGGGTGTGTGCGGGTGTCGGCTTCATGGTCGCTTGGCTGTCCAGTGCAAGGGGTGCTCGAGTGCCGGGGTCAGGGCCGTTCGGCAGTCGGGTCGAGGGTCACTCGGCTGTCGCCTCTCAGCCCGAGTCGGTACCCTGGTGGTATGGCAACGTCGAACTCCGCGAAGAAGTCCTCCAGCACCGTGTCCTACAAGGATGCGCTCAAAGTGGGGCTGGTCTGCGGCGTCGCCGTTCTCATCCTCTCGATCATCGTCACCCGCGCATGGCAGGACTCCGATGCGTTCGGTTATGCCTTCATCTACGCCGGGATCGCATTCGTCCTCGTCAGCGCTCTGTCCGCGGTGCTCAACTGGGTGATGCGCAACGACACGCAGAACGACGACCAGTCCTACCCCGTCCTCAAGTAGGGTCCCCGGGGCAGGCGCGAGGATCGTCGAACCGACTCGTGCTCCCACCCGACCGCCGCCCTCACCTCAGCTCACACGTGCGACTCGGGAGCCGCCTCGGCGCAGGATGACGGCAAGGGCACCGACACCGGCGAGGACGGCCAGGCCGCCGAGGGCCGCGAACATCGGGCCATCAGTCTGGGCGACGGACTGTCCGCGCAGCGCCTGCACGGTGGCCAGGGCGACGACGCCGAGATAGAACAGCGCGACGATCCGCACGAGGCCGACCCGCACCGATGCCGGCCGCAGCCGCGGCCACCGACGCCCGAGGAGGACGAGTCCGAGGGCGGCGAACGGGATGATCTGGAGCGCGTGGATCCCGAGGAAATGGGGGACGCGGATGTCGCCCGCCTCGGTGTTCCAGCCGGTGATCGGCATCATCGGACCGCCGTCGACGGCTCCGACGCTGTGAGCGCCGGCCAGACCCTGCGCCTCGGCGGCGTCCATGTCGACGACGTTGAGCTCGCCGACGGTCATGAGGAACGCGATCGCCATGCCGATGAGACCGATCGCGGTGCCCCAGCGGATGCCGGCGGCGATGCCCCGGTCGGGCAGTCGGCGGAACGCGAGCACGATGCCGAGGACGAGATTCGCCAGCCACACCACGGTGATGAGCCCGCCCATGCCGTAGTACAGGCCCGCGTCGAGTGGTGTGCGCACGTTGAAATGGCTCATCTGGCCGCGGATGATCTGCACGACGATGAAGGCGAGCTCGACCGAGATCCCGATCGCGATGATCGTTCCGAGCACCCGGCCGATGCGGCTGCGACGGGGCAGGAACTGGAGCATCCAGGCGATCGTCACGGTGTAGATCGCGATCGAGATGCCGAACTTTGCGGCCTTGTGCCAGATCGGCGCCCCGACGAGGGTGCGGTCGTCGGTGAAGTACCCGACCGTGGCGATGACGGCGATGAGGGCGGCGAAGACCGCGGCTGCGATGAGGGGGCGATGGAGTCGGGAGAGTCCGGAGGCGATCGTCGCCGGATGCAGGGTGGTCTCGCCGAGGCGGCCCGTCGACGCGGGGGTCGCGCCGTTCTCCCGGGGTCGTCCGACGTCATTGTCAGATAGTCCGCTATCCATAAACAGATAGTAGACTATCCGGAGTGGGCGTGCAAGAGTGCTCGCCGACGGAACTGATGGGGAGGGCGATGCGGATTTCTCAGCTCAGCGAGCAGACCGGGGTGCCGATCCCGCGGATCAAGTACTACATCCGCGAGGGCCTCGTGCCGCGGGCGACCGTCACCGCCGAGGATCCCGGCGGGTACGGCAGCGACCATGTCCACCGGGTGCGGCTCGTGCGCGCGATGGTGACGATCGGCGGCATGTCGATCGCGTCGGCGCGGGCGGTGCTCGCCGAGCTCGATTCGCCGCAGCCGCAGGTGCCCGTCGCGCTCGGTCAGGCGATCATCGGGGTCAACGCCCGCCCCGGCGACCCCGATCCCGGCGGTGGGACGCCGAGCGCCCGCGAGCAGGCCGCCGCCCTCATCGCCGCCCTCATCGCCGACCGCGACTGGAATCTCGCGGCGGATGAGCCGGCGCTCGCCCCGCTCATCACCGCAGTGGAGACGATGATCGACACGGGGCATGAGGATCTGCTCGGCCATCTCGATGTCTACGCCGAGGCGGCCGAGCGCATCGCCGACGCCGACGTCGCGAGCCTCGCCCCCACCGACGACCCCGCGACGATCGTCGAGAAGTCGGTTCTCGGCACGGTGCTCGGCTCGGTCTTCATCGACAGTCTGCGCAAGCTCGCGCACTCCGACCGCGCGAGACGCCTCTTCTGGCCGGCCGAGGACCTCGCCCGCGCAGCTCGCGAGGATTCCGGGGAGGCGGGAGAGTCCGGGGAGTCCGGGAAGTCCGGCGCGTCCGGGGAGTCTGGAGGGGTGCCGTCGCAGCCGGATGCCGGGCCGCAGGAGTCCAGCGAGGGGCCGGAAGGGGCCTAGAAGTGCCCGGTCTGTCACCGGCTCTCAGGTCTGCGGAAGGGTGAAGGCGATTGTGCGCCGCCCCCAGGGTGAATTCGAAGCTGAGATCACCATGGAAGCGGCGCAGAACCTCGAGATCACCATGGAAGCGGCGCAGAGCCTTGGGGCCTGCCCCGCCGGAGGGGCCCGTCTACCGGAATCGCAGGAGCCGGAGACTATTGAGGATGACGAACACCGAGGAGAACGCCATCGCGGCACCGGCGATCATCGGGCTGAGCAGTCCGGCCGCGGCGATCGGGATCGCTGCCGTGTTGTACGCGAAGGCCCAGAACAGGTTGCCCTTGATGAGCCCGAGCGTCCGCCGCGACAGGCGGATCGCCTGCGGGATCTGCCGCGGATCCGACCGCACCATCGTGATGTCCGAGGCCGCCATCGCCGCGTCCGTGCCCGAGCCCATCGCGATGCCGAGGTCGGCGCCGGCCAGGGCCGCGGCATCGTTGATGCCGTCGCCGACCATCGCGACCGAGCGTCCGTCCGCCTGGAGTTCGTCGACGACGGCGATCTTGCCCTCGGGACGGACGTCGGCGACGACCTCGGTGATCCCGAGCTTGCCGGCGACCGCCTCGGCGGCTGAGGCATTGTCCCCGGTCAGCAGCACCGTGCGCAGACCGAGGCGATGGAGTTCGGAGATCGCCGAGGCGGCCCCGTCCCTCACCTCGTCGGCGACGAACGTCAGCCCGCGGAAGTCCCCGTCGACGGCCAGTGCGACGAGCGTCGCGCCCGCCGGAACCGCGTCGGGGGCGACGTCGACCGTGATCCCGCGTTCGCGGAGCAGATCGGGCCGACCGGCGATGACCTCGCGTCCGTCGATCCTCGCCTCGAGCCCTCCGCCGGGGATCGCGGTGAAGTCCTCGACCCTCGCCGAGGCGGTCGCCGCCCCGGCCGTGACACGCTCCGCCCGTGACGCCTCGACGATCGCGCGGGCCACCGGGTGCTCGCTCTGCTCTTCGAGGCGGGCGAGCACGGCGAAGTCCGCGTCGGACAGCTGCGAGCCGATGAGCGTCATCACGCCCGTCGTCAGAGTCCCGGTCTTGTCGAGCACGACGGTGTCGATCGACCGCGTCGACTCGAGCGCCTCGGGGCCCGAGACGAGGATCCCCAGCTGCGAACCGCGGCCCGAGGACACGGCGAGGGCCGTCGGGGTCGCCAGCCCGAGCGCACAGGGACACGCGATGATGAGGACCGTGAGCGCCGCATGCAGGCCCATCGCCCAGTCGCCGCTGATGAGACCCCATGCGAGGAACGTCAGCACGCTGATGACGAAGACGATCGGCACGAACACCGCCGAGATGCGATCGGCGAGGCGCTGTACGGCCGGTTTGCCCAGCTGTGCGCGGCTGACGAGATCGGCCATTGCCGCCAGCGTCGTCTCCGCGCCGACGCGTTCGGCGCGGACCTCGAGCACCCCTGAGGTGTTGATCGTCGCACCGGTGACGGTGTCGCCGACCCCGACCTCGACGGGGGCGGATTCGCCGGTGAGCATCGCCTCGTCGACAGCCGAGTGACCGGCGACGATGACCCCGTCGGTGGCGATCTTCTCGCCCGGACGGACGCGGAAGACGTCACCGACGCGGAGTTCGGCGATGGGCACCTGAACTTCGACGCGCTCGCCGGAACCGGACATGTCACCTGAATGACCGGACAGGCCACCTGAATGAGGGGACCCCGGACCGGAATCGGATGAGCCCTCGCCTGCCCCCGCCTCGGCACCGGGAGAACCGGGATCGGCCGCACGCAGCACGGTCGCCGACTTCGCTCCGAGGTCGAGCAGCATGCGCAGGGCGGCGGTCGCGCGGTTCTTCGCACGATCCTCGGTGAGCTTGCCGATGAGGAGGAACACGGTGATCGCCGCTGCCGCCTCGAACCACACGTGGTAGGTCCCGGGGATCGCCCAGCCGTGCCCGTCGACGACTGCCCGCAGCAGCGTCGCGTACGAGTACCCGCTGGCGACGATGATGCCGACGCTGACGAGGGTGTCCATCGTCGTCGACCCGCCCCGGGCGGCCTTGAACGCCGCGGAATGGAACGGCCACGCACCCCACGTGACGACCGGGAGGGCGAGGAGCCCGACGACCCACTGCCAGCCCGGGAAGTGCCAGCTCATCACCATCGAGACGGCGATGATCGGCACCGCGAGGATGAGGGAGCCGATGAACCGCGGCCGCAGGTGCCGGGGGTCGTAGTCGACGATCTCGGGACCCGCCGAGGCGGCTTTCCGCACGCTCGCACCGTACCCGGCCTTCTCGACGGCGGCGGTGACGTCGCCGTCGGTGAGGTCGGAGTCGATGACGACGTGGGCGGTGTTGAGCGGCAGATTGACCTCAGCGGTCACCCCGTCGAGGCGCGAGAGCCTCTTCTCGATCCGGGCCGAGCACGATGCGCAGGTCATTCCCGTGATGTCGAGATCAACCTCGCGCGACATCACTTGACCTCGTAGCCCGCTTCGTCGACCGCGGCGCGGATGTCCGCGTCGTCGAGGTCGGTGGTCGAGGTGATCGTCACGGGGGAGTCCCCGCCGGCGTTGAGGTCGACGGCGACGTCGGTCACGCCGGTCAGCGCACCGATCTCCTCCGTGACCGAGGCGACGCAGTGGCCGCAGGTCATTCCGCTGACGGTGATCGTGGTGGTGGTCATGTCTCCTGCTTTCTTCGCACGTCTCGCCGGCCGGTCGACCGGCGATCGACGCCGTGCCTCATCAGGTCAGCGCAGCCTCGGCGGGATGACCGTCCCGAGAGGAAGGGGGACGGAGCCCTGGAGGGGCGCTCAGCTCTTGATGAGTCGGGCGATGGCGGCTGAAGCCTCCTCGATCTTCTTGCGCGCTTCGTCCTCGCCGGCGGCGGAGGCGTCGACGACGCAGTGAGCGATATGCTCTTCGAGGAGGTTGATGGAGACCGCGTGCAGTGCGGCTGTGGCTGCCGAGACCTGGGTGAGGATGTCGATGCAGTACTTGTCCTCATCGATCATCTTCGCGATCCCGCGGACCTGTCCTTCGATCCGCTTCATCCGGCGTTCCAGAGCGTCTTTCTGCGGGGTGTATCCATGTTGCTCAGTCATGACCTGACTTTATACCCCCGTAGGGTATAGCGCAACCCCCGCCGAGGCGGTCCCTGTGCGATTCGTCTCATCACCCCGCCCGCGTCGCCCCGGTGCTCCTAGAATCGAGGCATGCGTGCTGTCAGACTGTTCCGCTTCCCCGTCAAGGGGTTCCCGGCAGAGGAGATCGCCGAGACGGTCGTCGATGCGAACCGCGGCATCCTCGGCGACCGGGTCGCCGCCTTCACGAACGGAAGCCTCGACGTCCCCGCCGACCAGTGGCAGCGATACTCCGCCTTCACGGTCCTGAAGAACGACCCTGACCTGCAGAGATGGCAGGTGGCCAGTGCCCCCGCCGAGGCGGTTCCCGCGCTCACGCTGACCGCGCCGGACGGGGAGGCGACGACCTTCCGCGCCGACGATTTCGAGAGCCGGGCCACCGCGGCGGAGTTCCTCGGCGCCCGCATACCCCCACAGGGCAGTTTTCCGCGCAGTCTCGTCGTCGCCGGACAGGGCATGTTCGACTCCCGTGAGTCCGGCATCTCGCTCATCAACCCCGCCACGGTCGCGGCCATCGGCGCCACCGACGAGGGGCGGGCGGCACTCGGCGCCGGCGACGACCTCGACCCGCTGCGCTTCCGCGGCAACGTCCTCCTCGACGGGCTCGCGCCGTTCGCCGAGTTCGGTCTCATCGGCCGGATCATCCGCCTCGGCGGGGTGCGGCTGGCGATCAGCCAGGCCATCGAGCGCTGCCCGGCGACGACCGTCAACCCGGTGACCACCGAGGTCGACGTCAACGTTCCGCGCCTGCTGGCCTCCGCGTGCGGCCACGTCCACTGCGGGGTCTATGGGCGGATCCTCGAGTCCGGGGTGATCACCGCCGGCGATGAGATCGTCGTCGAGGGCGAGGCGCCCCGGGAGCACGTGCCCACGGCGCGGACCCCGCGCTTCATGACGGTGCTCGACTCCCGGCAGATCTGCCACGACACCGTGGAGATCTCCCTGCGCGACGAACTCGGCTGGATCCGGGAGTTCGACGAGCCGGGGACCAATCTGCGCGTCCACCTCGAACTCGGGGCGCCGTTCTGGCGGACATATACGATCACCGACGTCACCGACGACATCGTCTCGATCGCCGTGCGCACGCAGGGCAAGGGGTCCCGGGCCGTTGCGAGCCTGCCGGCCGGGGAACGGGTGCTCGCGTCAGGACCGCATGGAACGATGACGGCAGATCGCGTCTTCGGCGGCACGACGGCGCTCATCACCGCAGGCATCGGGATCACCCCGAGCCTCGGACTGCTGCGCGAAGCGGCCCGTCAGCCGGTGGCCGTCGGGGCCGGCATACCCGGCAGCGGGGCTGAAGCACCTGCCGACGGGACTGAGGGCGTTGCCGTCGGGGCCGGCGCCTCCGTCGGCGGCAGCGCTGTGCCCGCAGCCGAGCGGCTCAGGCTCCTCCACGTCGACCGGGACCAGCGCACGGCGTGCCTGTGGAATCGGCTCCTCGACCGCGCCCACGGCACCGGTCTCCCCGTCGAGGCGCAGCATCGGGACACTGCGGTGGCCGGCCGCCCCGACCACGCCGAGCTCGTCGCGCTGCTGACCGGCTGCGACAACGTCATGGTGTGCGGGCCCGCGGACTTCACGCGCGCCGTCCTCGCCGCGGCCGATGAGGCCGGGGTGCCCGGCGTCCACCAGGAGACCTTCGCGTCCCCGCGGTCCGGGATGACCGAGGCGATCGCCGAATGGCCTCCCGCCGAGGTGACCCTCGCCGATTCGGGGACGAGCTTCCTCTGGGAGCCGACCCAGGGCACTCTCCTCGAGGCACTCGAGGCGCGCGGCATGCAGGCGGCGAGTTCGTGCCGCGGCGGATCGTGCGGCACCTGCTCGGTGCGGCTCGCCGCCGGTGCCGTCGCCTACCCGATCGAACCGGCAGCCCAGGTCGCCGCCGACGAGGTGCTCGTGTGCTCGGCCGTCCCCGCCGGTCCGATCAGCCTCGCCCTCTGACGGTTCCGACCGGGCCGGACAGCCCGGGCCGGACAGCCCGGGTGACACGATCCCGGCACGGCCGGGTGACACAATGGGGCCATGACGACCCCGGCCGACGAGACGACGCGTCCGACGCTCACGCGTGCGCTCGTGCGTCCCGTCGTGCGGCTCAGCCGTCGGGTGCGCTACGGGGTTGCCGGGCGGATCATGTTCGCGAACTCGGTCATGCTCGTCGGCATCATGGTCCTGACGACGAGCCTGCTCTACCTCCAGCTCTCGCAGATCAACACCGCCCGCCAGCAGGATCTCCTCCGCTCGGCCGCGGACAGCATCTCGCTGTCCCTCGGCATCGTCGACGCCGGTGACACCGACGTCAGCGATGACCTCCTCGCGCCGTCCTCCCGCGCCGACGTGCGCTCGATGCTCAACAACGTCGTCAACGAGTATCAGTTCGACACCGCAGCGGTCGTGCCGATCGACTACCTGCGCACCCCGCCCTCGCTCGGGTCCGCCGATCGCCGGGTCGCGATGGAGCGCAACATCGTCACCGCATCCTCGGGTGACATCCCCGATGACTCGATCGACCAGCTCGCCGCGTCGATCGGCCCCACCCGCATCCTCAGCGGGCGCTCCGTCGTCCGGTTCCTCGACGACGGCGGGGAGGGCGGCGGCACGATGTACGTCGTCACCCCGGTCTTCGCGAAGCATCTGGGCATCGACGAGGTGGGACCGAACACCGTCGTCGGCGCCGTCATCGTCGGCAACTCCGCCGACGCCGTCCGGGCCGGCTTCCTCGCCCAGAGCAAATGGCTCATCGGCATCGCGATCGCGACTCTGCTGCTCGGCATCGGCGCCTCGTGGGTGACCTCGCGCGGTCTGCGCCGAGTCACCGGCGACTACGGCGCCAACGAGCTGCGGGGCATCATCGAGTTCTACTCCTCCGTGCTCAAAGCGGTCTCCGAGGGTCTGCTGCTCATCGACCGGTCGCTCGGGATCGTCCTCATCAACGCCGAGGCGCGCCAACTCCTCGGCCTCCCGAGCGTCGGCACGAAGCGGCAGGGTGCGGGGTCGGCGGCGGATGGTACGGGGTCCGCCGAGGATGCGGGCGCGGGTCCCGGTGACGCGGCAGGCGTGGGATCCGACGAGACTCGTGGGCAGACCGGAACGACCGCGGACTCCGCAACGACCTTGGGAACAGGAACTACCGCGACCGACGGAACCCCTGCGGATTCCCGGGCGAAGCGGGACACCGAGGTGACTGCGGACACCGAGGTGACTGGGGCCTCCGCGACCGCCTCGGCGAGCGCCACACCCACCACCGCCTCGGCGAGCTCGAAGTCCACCACGACCACTCCCGACGCCGTCGAATCGACGACACCCGAGGGCGGCATCCCGCTGTCGGACCTCGAGCTGCCCGAGGCGCTCATCGACCTCCTGGCGTCGGGCCGCTGGGCCCGCAACGAGTTCCACTACACCGACGATCGGGTGCTCATCGTCAACCAGCAGCCGACCGATGAGGGCAGCGACACGTGGGTCGTGACGATGCGCGATCACACCGAGCTCGCCGAGCTCACCGGTGAGCTCGTCTCGGTGCGCTCGTTCTCCGATTCGCTGCGCGCGCAGACCCACGAGTACGCGAACCGCCTGCACATGGTCATCTCCCTCCTCGAGACCGGTCATGTCGACGAGGCGATCGACTTCGCCGCGAAGGACCTCGACGACCTCAGCCGGGTCACCGGCGACGGGCAGATGAGCTTCGACCATCCCGTCCTCTCGGCGCTCCTGCTCTCGAAGATCGCCCAGGCCGGCGAGGTTGGCATCGACATGACGGTCGACACGGTCGGACTCACCGGCAGCCTCGGCGGGGATGACCGGGACCTCGCGACGATCCTCGGCAACCTCATCGACAATGCCTTCGACGCCCTGAGCAGGCAGGACGTGCTGCCGGAGAACAAGCGCGTCCACGTCCACCTCAGCGGCGCGGGCGGTGCGAGCGGGTTCACGATCGAGGTCAGCGACGACGGACCCGGCATCGCCGAGGAGGACCTCGACGCGATCTTCGAGCGGGGCTGGTCGACGAAGCACGACGGGGTGACGACCGACAGCGGGCGCGGCCGCCAGCAGACGGGCACCAGGGGAGTCGGACTCTCGCTCGTCGTCCAGGCCGTCCGCCGCCTCGGCGGGGCCATCGACGTCCAGGGCCGCGGCGAGGACGGAGACGAGTTCAGCGGGGCCGTGCTCACCGTCTGGCTGCCCGACGACATGGCCGCCGCACAGCGGACTCGGACTACCGAACAGTAGCGCCGGAGCGGGCCACAGGGAGGCTTGCCGACCGGCGCCGTCGGGCGACGACGGCCGTCGTCGCGGATGTGCCGAGCCTGGAACACATTCCCCGCAGCGCCCGTCGGACAGCGGTCTAGACTGGCGGCATGTCAGAGAGTTCTCAGCCTGATTCGAGCATCGGTGTGCTCGTCGTCGAGGACGAGGCCGTGGCGGCCCGCGCTCACGCGAAGTACATCGAGCGCATCGACGGCTACCACGTCGCCGGGGTCGCGAAGAACGCGACGCAGGCGATGGCGGCGCTGACCGGCAAGATCCTCGGCCTCGACCCCGACGGCATCGATCTCGTCCTCCTCGACATGAACCTCCCCGACGGTCACGGCCTCCAGGTCTGCCGGGCGATCCGCGGGCAGCGCGTCGACGTCGACATCATCGCGGTCACCGCCGCCCGCGACATGCAGATCGTCCAGGAGGCGCTGTCCTACGGGGTCGCGCAGTACATCATCAAGCCCTTCACGTTCCCCGTCTTCAAGTCGAAGCTCGACGCGTACTCCTCGTATCGCTTCCGCCTCGGCGCGGACTGTCCCGACGGCGAGGTGACGCAGAACGAGGTCGACACCGCGATCGCGGCCCTGCGCACGCACACCGTGACCGCGACCCCGAAGGGGGTTCCCGACGGGGTGCAGGGGGAGGTCAGGGGAGTGCTCACGGACAAGCCGGGGCAGTCCGCCGCCGAGGTGGCCACGAGCCTCGGCGTCTCCCGGGTCACCGCGCGTCGCTACCTCGAGGCGATGGCCGATGCGGGCATGCTCGAGCGCCGTCCCCGCTACGGCTCCGCCGGGCGCCCCGTCCTCGAATACACCGTCGTCGAACAGGAGTGAACCGGGACGTCCGCGGCCCGTGCGTCTGGGCGGCGGGCTCACCCCAGGGTGCGCAGGTGCTCGATCGCGAGCCGCGCGCAGTAGCCGATCGACGCATCGAGCTCCGGTTGGGAGAACGTCGCGATCGATGACCGGGTGAACACGGCGATGCTGTAGGCGGAGCCGTCGCTGTCGACGACGACCCCGGCCTCGTGCCGGAAGTTGAGGAACGTGCCCGTCTTCCCGTAGTACTGGACGGCATCCATCGGGAAGCCGGCGGCGATGCGATGGCGGAAGATCTGCTTCTGCAGCAGGCGCCGCAGCGTCGCCGACCCCTCGGGTCCGAGCAGCCGCCCGGTGTGGATGAGTTCGAAGAGCTTCGCGGTGGCGCGCACGGTGCCGGTGTTGAATGCCGAATCGGGCAGCTGCGGAACCCGCCCGGAGCGGGCGTCGGCGGCCGCGACGGCCAGGGCCTGCGCCTCATCGCCGGCGGCCACCTCGGCGAGGACGTCGTAGAGGTGGGACATCGGTGAGGTCACTTCGAACGACCGGATCCCGCCGCGGTGGAGCACGGTCATGATCCGGTCGGGTCCGACGAGGTCGAAGAGCGTGTCCGCGGCGGCGTTGTCGCTCACCGACAGGGCCATCGCGGCGAGATCGCGGACGCTCATCTCGACGGGGTCGAGGAGTCCCGCGATCCCCGTCCCGCCCGGGGTCGAGTGCGCCGGATCGACGAGGAGGCGCTGCGTGAGGTCGACGGCGCCGTCGGCGGCCGCGTCGAGGAGACCGGCGATGACGGCGACCTTGCCCACCGAGGCGAGCGGAATCCGCGCCGATTCCCGGATGCCCAGCGACCGGTGCGTGCCGAGGTGCTCCGCAAAGAGGAAGCCCTGCGCACCGAGGCCGGTCCACACTCCGTTGATCTCGTCGATGACGGTCGTCGCGCTCACGGTCGGAACAGCCTCTCATCGGCGTAGCGGCCGTCCCCGTCGGGGACCACCGCGTGCGTACGGTGGGGACGGGCCCCGAGGATCTCCGCGATCGCCGCTCTGAGCGCCGGGGCGGTCTCCATGAGTCCGGCGAGATCGCAGCTCTCCGACCCGACGACCTCGACGCGGCGGGCGAGTTCGACATCCCGGAGACTCCGGTGGGGAAGGCTGTGGGTGCGGGCCGTCTGCGGCGTGCACAGGAGCACCGACTCATGGGCGAAGACGTGGGTGACCGCGTCGAACTCGGAGTCGGCGACCCGCAGCTGCCCGAGGTGGATGCCGCGGGCGACGAGCGGGGTGAGCAGCCCGGAGTCGTGGAGGAGCCCGGCGTCCTCGGGCAGGAGGGTCACCGACTCCCGCTCTGCATGCCGGCCGAAGCCCATGCCCGGCGGCATGCCCCGCAGGTCCGCGGCGCTGATGCTCGAGGGTTCGGAGTGCGGGGCGAACCTCGGCGAGGCGGCGACGAGGTCGACGACGAGGTCGCTGACCTGACGCCGCCGTGACGTCGTCGCCGGTGCCCCGAGTCCGCGCACGTCGAGGCCCGCGTCGATCTCCCCGGCGCCGATGAGGTCATCGAGGTCCGCGGCCTCCGCCGGCGTGAAGCGCGGGGGAGCGCCGGCAAGGCGCAGCTCGCGGGTGGCGGCGATGAGGACGGCGGGGTCGAGCTGCCCGCTCACCCCGATGACGAGCCCCCGATCGCGACGGCCGGCGGTCTCGGCGAGCCCGTCGATGCGGCGGAGGATCTCGAGGACGTCGGGCAGCACCGCGCGGCCGGCGGCGGTGAGCCGGATCCGCCGTGAACTGCGATCGAAGAGGCGGACGCCGAGGTGCTTCTCGAGCTCGGCGACACCGCGGGAGATCGGCGGCTGCGCGAGCGAGAGCTCGTCGGCGGCCCGCGTGAAGCTCTCATGTTCGGCGACGGCGCGGAACATTTCGAGGCTCTTGAGGAGGTTCATCGACCCGATTCCACCTGGACGTATATCAGAAAGTGCATAGTTCGAACTCCATGTGATATTGGACATGCGAAGATGCTCCTGCCGACGATAGCACCATGAAGACCCGTTCTCGTCGGATCATCGGCGCCGCCGTCGTGCTCGTCCTCATCGGCATCGGCCTGCTCGCGCTGCGCACCCTGCCCGTCCTCCCCTCGAGCGCGGCCGAGGAGATCGCCGCCGATCTCACCTCCGGCAGCCTCGAGTCCCCGGTCTGGTCGACCGCGGATGCGCAGCAGAGCTTCGATGCGGTCGTCGCTGATCTCGCCGAGGCGGTGCCCACCCGTCGTGTCACCGTGGACTCCGTCGACGGCGGGGTGAGCTCGGCGACGGCGACGCTGCGCTGGGAGTGGGCCGTGCCGACCGGGAGCTCCGACGGTCCCTGGTCGTACACCACCGAGGTGCCGCTGCGCCGCAGCGGTGCGACCTGGGCTGCCGACTTCGCCGAGAGCGTCGTCCACCCCGACCTGCAGGCAGGCCAGGTCCTCGCAGTGACGAGGACACCGGGGACCCGGGGTCGCATCCTCGGGCAGGGCGACGAGGTCCTCGTCTCCGACGGGGAGGTCGTCGATGTCGGGCTCCAGCCGAGCAGACTCGACGATGAGACAGCGACGTTCGACCAGCTCAAGAGGTCCCTCGACGTCGATCCCGGTGAGCTCGCCGACCGCGTCAAGGCCGCCGACCCTGACGCCTTCGTCCCCGTCATCACCCTGCGCCGGGACGACTACGAACTCGTCAAGGGCGCGATCTTCGACCTGCCGGGCACGGTGTTCCGGACCCGCCTGCAGCCGCTGTCGCGGACGAAGGACTTCGCGGCGGCGACCCTCGGCAGCACCGCCCTGGCCGGCCCTGATGAGGTCGCCGCCGAACCCGAAGCGCTGACGCCCGAGTCCTACGTCGGCACGAGCGGCATCCAGCTCCTCTACGACCGGACGCTGCGGCCCACCCCCGGCCTCACGGTTCTCACACGGCCGGGCCCGGGCCAGGCGTCCGACGCAGAGGCGGGGACCGCCGCGGCGCCGGTGCATGAGGTCGCCGGCACCGACGGCGCGGACGTCGAGACGACGATCGACGTCGCCGTGCAGACGGCCGCTGACGAGGCCGCGAAGACAGGGACGAAGCCCACCGCGATCGTCGCGATGCGCCCGAGCGACGGCACCGTGCTCGCGGTCGCCAACGCCGATCCGCAGGGCGCGGCCTGGGACCGGGCACTGACCGGACAGTACCCGCCGGGGTCGGTCTTCAAGGTCGTCTCCGCCTCGGCGATGGTCGGCACCGGCATCGCCCCCGACGCGACGCTCAGCTGCCCGAAGACGACGACGGTCGAGGGCAAGCGCTTCAAGAACGCCGAAGACCACGTCCTCGGCGACGTCGACTTCACCGAGAGCTTCGCCCAGTCGTGCAACACCGCCTTCGTCGACTCCGCGCCCGACGTCACCCCGGCGGCGCTGAGCGAGACGGCACTGGCGCTGGGAATGGGCGAGGTCGACATCGGCACCGACTCGTACATGGCCTCGGTTCCCGAGGTCGACGACACCGTCGAGCATGCGGCGGCGATGATCGGGCAGGGCAAGGTGCTCGCCACCCCGCTGGCGGTGGCGACGATGGCCGCGAGCGTCGCCGCCGGCAGCACCGTCCAACCCCTCCTCGTCCTGCCCGACCGCAGGGACGGCGATGTCCCCGCCCCCGATCAGAAGGCGCTCGCCGAGGTGAAGGCGATGATGCGTCAGACCGTGACCGGCGGCACCGCCTCGGCGCTCGCCGACGTCCCCGGCGGCCCCGTGTACGGCAAGACCGGCACCGCGGAGTACGGCACCGACGTGCCCCCGCGCACCCATTCGTGGTTCGCCGGGTTCCAAGACGACGTGGCGGTCGCCGTGCTCGTCGAGGACGGCGGATTCGGCGCCGAGGCGGCTGTGCCCGTCGCCGACCGCTTCTTCACGGAGCTCAACTCATGAGACATCTGCTGAAGTTCCTCGCCCTGTCCGTGTGCGCCGGCATCGTCGCCGCGGGGCTCGCCATCCCCGCGGCCGGGTCCTCGGTCGCCGCCCTCGATGCGGGAAGGGATCTCTTCGACTCCCTGCCCGCCGAACTCGACGACCGGCCCCTCGCCCAGCCCTCGACGCTGCTGACGGCCGACGGGACGACGATCGCGACCTTCTCGTGGCAGAACCGGGACGAGGTGCCGCTGGAGGAGATCTCGCAGCCGATGCGGGATGCGACGCTCGCGATCGAGGACCGCCGCTTCTACGAGCACGGCCCCGTCGACGTCGAAGGCGTGGCCCGCGCCGTCGCGAAGAACCTCCTCACCGGGTCCCTCCACGGCGGATCGACGCTCACCCAGCAGTACGTGAAGAACGTCCTCATCAATGCCAGCGAGGCCGACGGCGACGAGCAGGGCATCGACCGGGCCAGGGACCGCTCCGGGACGAGCGGCATGGCGCGCAAGCTGCGGGAGATGCGGCTCGCGATCACCGTGGAGAACACGTACTCGAAGGACGAGATCCTCGGTCGCTATCTCAACATCGCCAGCTACTCGGGATCGCCCAACGTCTACGGCGTCCAGGCCGCCGCCCGCCAGTACTGGGGCGTCGACGCCGCCGACCTCACTATCGCCCAGGCTGCGACCCTGGCCGGGATCGTGCGCAACCCCTACGAGTACAACCCGCAGAAGAACCCCGAAGCGGTCATCGAGCGCCGCAACCTCGTGCTCGAGAAGATGGCCGAATACGGATTCATCACCCCCGCCGATCAGAAGGAAGCTGCGGCGTCCGGCCTCGAACTCAAGACGAACATCACCCCCAACGGCTGCGCCTCTGCCGGGGATCTCGCCTACTTCTGCACCTACGTCGAAAGCGCAGTGCTGAGCGATGAGCGCTTCGGGGCCACCGCCGACGAGCGGAAGGAGACCCTGCGCCGAGGCGGTCTGACGATCCGCACCTCCATCGATTCGGCCCTGCAGAAGAAGGCCGTCGAGGCTGTGCGCGCTCGCGTGCCCGTCGGCGATCGGTCCGGGGCGGCACAGGCTCTGGTCAGCGTCGATGTCGCCACCGGAGAGATCCGGGCGATGACCCAGAACACGGAGTACAGCCTCGGCGAGGAGGACGGGCGCGGACGCACCTCGGTCAACTACGCCGTCGACAGTCCCTTCGGCGGCGGCACCGGCTTCCAACCGGGGTCGACGTGGAAGCCGTTCGTGCTCGCCGCGTGGCTGGCCGAGGGTCGCAGCCTCGGCGACACCGTCAACGGCTCGGGGACCAACTACACGGGGTTCTCGACGCAGGGGTGCGACGGCCGCAACTACGCTGCGGCCGGCTACAACCCGCGCAATGCCGGGGACTCCGGCGGTGCGAACGGCGGGATGACCGTGCTCGAGGCGACGAAGAGGTCGGTGAACAAGGCCTACGCGGACATGGCCTCGCAGCTGAACATGTGCGACATCCGCGATACGGCGACCAGCCTCGGCGTGCGACTGGGCACGGGCGAGGAACTGTCGACGGCGACGCTCGCCGACGGCACCGAACAGGTCCTCTATCCGTCCTCGATCCTCGGGACGGTCTCCGTCTCGCCGCTGACGATGGCCTCGGCGTACACGGCGTTCGCCAACCACGGGACGAAGTGCGCACCGCAGGCGATCGTCACCGTCACCGACTCCGCAGGCACGGAGATCCGCGGTTCCGGTGGGAACGAGGGGTGCGCCGAGGTGATCGACCCGACGATCGCCGACACCGTCGCGTATGCGCTCAGTCAGACCTTCGAGGGCGGGACGACGACCAGGCTGCGCATCGGCGCACCGGCGGCGGCGAAGACGGGGACGACGAACTTCGAGGTCGGCGCGAGCTGGCTCGTCGGGTTCACCCGCGGCCTGTCGACGGCGGTGTGGACGGGGGACCCCGAGGGCATGCGGGACTGGCGGCGGAACTCGCGCGGGTCGATGCCGAGGATCGTCTACGGGGAGACCGTCTCGGGTCCGACGTGGCGGGAGTTCATGCGCTACGCGGGACCGCGCGCGGAGACCGGCGGCTTCCCGCGGCCCGCCGGGGCGGGCGCCTCCAGCGGCGGCGCCTCCAGCGGAGGTTCGGACCGGTCGGGGGAGGACTCCTCGGCACGAGATGATGTCGGCCAGCCGGGCGATGCTGGAAAGCCGGACGATGCTGCGAAGTCGGACGATCCGGCGAAACGGGATGACGAGGCAGGGTTGGGAGGGACATGAATCCGCGGTCGATCGGCGGCGCTGTCGGGTTCGGTGTCACTGCGCTCGTCGCCTTCGCGTTCCCCATCGCGATGTTCGCCTTCCTCGGGCTCATCGCGTACTCCGGCTGCTTCATCCGCTGCTCGGGTCAGCCGCAGACGGACTGGGTGGCCACGCTGTCCTACCTCGGCGTCTCCGGCCTCCTCGTCATCGACATCGGACTGTGGGCGTGGGCGGGATACCGGTGGGGCCGGGTGGTGCCGCTCATCATCGCCGCGGTCCCCGTCGTGCTCGCCGGCATCGTCTTCGGCATCGGCACCCTCGCCGGCGGGTTCTGAGACCACGGGAGGGTGCTCGGCCGAGGTGCGGACATGAGCGGAAGTCGTCCACTGAGAAGTCGTCCACTGTTGAGGAGAGAGAAGATGATGTCACTGACACTGCGAACCCGGATGCTGCGCGCTTCGGCCGCGCTGGCCTGCACGAGCGGCCTCATCCTCGCCGCCGGCTGCCAGGAGAGCGGGACGGACAGTGCCGCGGACGGAGCCGATCCCGCTGCGTCCACCTCGACTGGGGTGCCCACGGAATCGGGTGACCGGACCGCTGCGGCCCCAGCCGACGCTGCGGACTCCTCCTTCACGCAGCTCGAAGACGACTTCGATGCCCGGGTCGGCGTCTACGCCGTCGACCTCGACACGGGCCGGGAGGTCGCCTGGCGCGGCGATGAGAGGTTCGCGTACGCGTCGACGATCAAGGCGATGGCCTCGGCGGCGCTGCTCGACGAGGTGGGGACGGACGGCCTGTCGAAGGACGTGGCGATCTCACGCGACGACATCGTCAGCCATTCGCCGGTGACCGAGACGAAAGTCGGGGGCACGATGACGCTCGCCGAGCTCTGCGAGGCCGCGATGACGCAGAGCGACAACGGCGCGGCGAACCTCATCTTCGCCGAGCTCGGGGGACCGGCATCCTTGGATTCCCGCCTCGACGACCTCGGCGACACCGGGACCACGGTCTCCCGCACCGAACCCGGGCTCAACGAAGCGAAGCCCGGGGATCCGCGCGACACGACGACCCCACGCGCCTCGGCGGACAATCTCCGCGAATACGTCTTCGGGGGAGTGCTCAGCGACGACGAGGCGACGACCCTGACCGACTGGATGAAGGCGACCCAGACCGGGGACACCCTCATCCGCGCCGACCTGCCCGAGGACTGGACCGTCGGAGACAAATCCGGCACCGGGTCCTACGGGTCCCGGAATGACCTCGGCATCGTCTGGCCGGGCGACGGCGGGCCGATCGTCATCTCCGTCCTGTCGTCGAAGGATGAGAAGGACGCCGAGGCGGACGACCGTCTCATCGCCCGCGCCGCAGCCGCCGCCGTCGACGCGATCCGGTGAGTCGGCGGGCACCGCGACGACCGCGCGCTCGCTCGGCAGGGGCACCGCCGGACTGTTCGGCGACTGTGCTGCAGGCGCTCTCGGATCTGCATGACCGCCTCGGTGCTGGGCCGCTGACCATTGACGACGGTGAAAATATGTCCGGAAGCCTCCCCTGTGTCCGGGTCAGCTGATAGTCTCAAGCGCGGATCACCTGTAAGGGAAACTTGCCGGCGAGCAACCACCCTGAGTGCACCTTTCCCATGAGCGAACGGAATCAGCGATGTCCGAGTTCGAATCTGAGTCACGCCCCGGCACCGGACAGGAGTCCGGCACTCCCGAGAAGGAGCGCGGACGCCGACGGTCGATGCTCGTCGCCGCCTTCGGCACCGTCGTCGAATGGTACGACTTCTCGATCTTCTTCTACGTCGCGACGACGCTGACGACGGAGTTCTTCGGCGGGCAGGCCGATTCGCTGCTGCTCACCCTCGGCGTCGGCGCCGCCGGCTTCCTCTTCCGACCCCTCGGCGCGATGGTCTTCGGCCACCTCGGCGACCGCGTCGGGCGGAAGCAGGCACTCGTCGTCTCCGCCGTCCTCATGGCCGTCTCGATGCTCGGCATCGCCGTCATGCCCGACTACAACACGATCGGCATCTGGGCGGGCGTGGGCCTCGTCTTCTTCCGCTGCCTCTCCGGCTTCTCCGTCGGCGCCGAGTACACCGGCATCATGGTCTTCCTCATGGAATCGGCCAAGCCCGGCAAGCGCGGCGTCGCCGCGTCCTGGGCGGCGGCGAACAGCGAGGTCGGTGCGCTGCTGGCCGTCGGATCCGGGGCGCTGCTGGCCAACACCCTGTCCACCGAGGCGATGGAGACGTGGGGCTGGCGTGTGCTCTTCGTCCTCGGCGCGGTGCTCGCCGCACTCATGGTGCCGCTGCGCCGGATGATGGTCGAGACGGACACCTTCAAGCGCCTCCAGCAGGCGGAGAAGAAGGACGTCGCCCTCCAGCGGTCACCGCTCATCACCGCGCTCGTCGAACAGCCGCGCGCGATCCTCGTCGCGTTCCTCATCTCCTCGATCGGCTCGGTGAGCTACTTCCTCAACATCACCTACGTCCCCACCTACATCGAAGAGGTGGCGCAGGTGCCGAACTCGGGATCGCTGGCGCTCGGCACCGTCGCCGCGGTCGTCGCGATCGTCGTCACCCCGTTCTTCGGCGTCGCCTCCGACAGGTTCGGACGCAAGATCGCGCTGGCCGGGCTCATGGTCGTCTTCGTCTTCACGACGATTCCCGCCTATGTGCTGCTGAGCAACGACTCGGCGGCCATCGCGATCGGCGGCGCGGCGTTCCTCGCGATTCCCGCCGCCGGCTGGAGCGCGGTGGCCGCGGCGATGATCCCCGAGCAGTTCACCGGAACCAGCCGCTTCTCCGGCATGGCGATCGGCTACAACGTCGCCACCGTGCTCTTCGGCGGGCTCTCCCCGCTCATCGCGACCGCGCTGATGAGCTCGACCGGCATCACGCTGGCCCCGGCGATCTACGCGACGGTCGTCGTCATCGTCGCCGGTGTCCCGGCGCTGCTGCTGGCCCGCAGCATGGGGAACAAGACGCTCGCCGAGGTCGACGCCGACCGCCACCTCGTCCCGGCATAGGACGGGTCGAGGTGGCGTCAGGGTTCTCGCCGCCGAGGTGAGGCGCCCCAGTAATCGGGCCTGGGCCTCGACCTGCGGCCGGCGAGTTACTGCGCGGCGGCCGTAGCCGGCGCATCCTCCTCGGGGGCCCGGTTCCGCTGCCGGCGGCTGAGCACCGTGAGCAGGCCGAGGACGAGTGCCGAGGCCAGGGCCGACCCGCCGAAGAGGAGGAAGTTCATCGACGGTGCGACCCCCTGCATCCCGAGGAGGATGCCCGAGACCTGCGGGGCGAGCACCGCACCGATGCGACCGACGCCGAGCGCCCAGCCCAGGGCCGTGCCGCGCAGATTCTCTGGGTAGTGTGACGCGATCGCCCCGATGATGAGCGACTGGGTGCCGTGGGTGCCGATGCCGGCGAGGACGAGCGCGATGTAGATCGCCGCCGTCGCCGTCGTTCCGCTCATCAGGGAGACGAGCGCGACTCCCGCGACACCCGCGGCGACGGTCGCCGTCGGCAGGATGCCGAACCGGTCCCCAGCCCACGCGGTGAGCACGGATCCGACGACGGCACCTAGGTTGAGGGCGAGGGTGAAGGCGAGGGCCGGACCGAGGTCGGCCCCGGAATCGCGCATGATCTTCGGCAGCTGCGTGCCGAGGCCGTACCACGCGAAGAGCGTGAAGAGGGTGGTGAGGGCGAAGAGGATGGAGAAGGTCAGCCAATGCGGACCGAGCAGGGTGCTGAACCCGGCCTTCCCCCGGCCGGCAGATCCCCGGTCCGCCACCGGCGTGCGCACGGTCGAGGTCTCCGGCAGCACCTTCCAGGCGACGGCGAGCAGGACGAAGGACACGATGGTGATCCAGAACATCGACCGCCACCCGAAGGCCGGGATGAGAGCGAGTCCGGTCAGTGCCGCGATGGCACCGCCGATCGGCACTCCCGACATCATGAGGGTCGCCATCGAGCCGCGCCAGCGCGGCGGGACGAGCTCAGCGGTGAGCGCATTGGCCGACGGCACGAGTCCGCCGAGCCCGAGCCCGGCGATGAGGCGCAGCGCCCCGAAGACGCCGGGGTTCGGGGCGACGGCGCACAGCACGGTCGCGACGGCGAAGACGATGACGCACACGAGGATCGTCTGTCGCCTGCCCAGGGCATCGGCGAGACGACCGGCGACGACGGCGCCGATCATCATGCCGAGGAACGCCAGCGATCCGAGGGTGCCGGCCGATCCCGGCGTCAGCCCCCAATCGGTGGTTTCGATGAGTGAGTTCTGCACGGCGCCGTAGACGATGAGGTCGTACCCGTCCATGACGATGAGAAGCCAGCAGATGATGACAGCTGCCCAGCGGTGCGCTTCACTGCGCACCGGGGCCTTGAGCGTGGTCTCGGTCATGGGTGACACCGTAAGGAGCGTGTGAATCCGATCACGAGACAATTCTGCTCTGCGGAATCTGTGAGTCGGTTACGGTTAGGCTATGCCGCAGCACTTCAGCATTGTCAAACGCCCTGACCATGCCATCGAATCCGTCGACAACGCTCTGCTGCTCATCGATCTGCTGCGCCGTCATCCGCAGGAGGGCGTGCGGGTCGCCGATGTCGCCGACTACCTCGGGGTCGCGCCCTCGAGTGCGCACCGGCTGCTCTCGACCCTGCTCTACCGCGGGTTCGTCACCCGCGGCGCCGCCCGCCAGTACCGGGCGGGACCGGCGCTCGGCGTCGCCGATTCGCAGGGCACCCAATCCGTGCCCGGTCCCGTCCTCGACGTCCTCGCGCAGCTGAGTGCTGACACCGGGGAGACCGTCTCGCTGCTGCGTCGCCGCGGGGTGAGCGTCGAGTTCCTCACGACGGTCGAATCCCGGCAGCGTCTGCGCGTGGGGGAGCGGACCGGGACCGTGCTTCCGGCACGGCTGACCTCGGGCGGCAAGGCTCTGCTCGCCGCCCTCGACGATGCGTCGATCCGCTCGCTCTACGCCGGGGGACGGACCCCGGCCGAACGGCTCGCCGCCCATGATCTCGTCAAGCTGCTCGCGGAGATGACGGACGTGCGCCGCGTCGGCTATGCCCTCAACCTCCGCCAGACCGAGGCCGACATCAGCGCCCTCGGGATCGCCGTGCCCCGTGCCGGGGGTCTGCCGCCGCAGAGCGCGGTGGCGCTCAGCGCGCCCGCGGTGCGGACGAAGCAGCTGATCTCGGAGTCCTCGATCGACCTCGTGCGCCGCGCCTGCGCCGATCTTGCCCGCATCGCGGCGGAGATCGACACTCCGGAGCCGGGGAGCGCAGCAGACAACGACTGACCCATGCAAGCGGTCTCGCCGTCGTGTTCGAGCGCACGGGACTCCACTCGGAGGTCGCGAGCGCATTCCGCGCCGGACAGAATGAGGGGTCGACCCCGGACTAAGCGGCAGGGCGGGATGCGCCGTCGCCGCTCCGAGCGGCTCGCCGGCGACCAGCGAACTCGCGTCGCATCTGTGCGAACCCGGCTGTCATCGCGACGATTCCGAAGACGATGAAGACCGTGCGAACCCACCCGTCGGAATCGGTGAACAGCTGGTTCGGCAGCACGAACAGGAAGGTCGCGCCGACGAAATACCAGACGGCTGTCGACCTCTGATCAGTGTGACCCTTCTTGCTCATCGGGAGTTCCTTCCACTCGTTCCTCGAGAGCCGCAGCTCCGCCGAGCCCGTATCGCTCTGTCCGGCAGTTCCTTCGGCCCTGGTGTCTCTTCGAGTCTAGGAATGACGCCGATGGACCCACATCCCCCAGGCGGGGGAGACCGGCGTCCGTCGCGCGATCGAAATCCGCGATCGCATCCGCATCCCTCGCGCGCAAGTGCACTGATCGCCCTCCCATCTCTCCGTCGCCGCATGAGTTCCAGGAAAGCCTCATCAACCCCAGGACGAAATGGTCAGGCATGCCCGCGCAGAATCTGTCCAGAACGACCTCAGCTCCGCCGCGACCAGTGTGCAACCGGCCCAGCACGGCGCCGCACGCCCGGCCGCCCCGCGCACTGACGCAGTGGGGCGACACATACGCGGTGAACCGACACCTACGCGCCGAACCGACGCGTCCAGTGCTCCGCGCCGCCGTTCTCCGGACGCAGAGTGTCGATCATCGAGTCCGAAATCGACACTCTGCGTCCGCGACTTCGGCAGGGGTACTGGGAGACATGCTTCTTGCGGGTGTACCGCGAAGGCATCCCCATTGGTGCACTGGAGACCTCAACCCGCCCCCGCCACCGCCTCGGCGCTCCCGGCAGATTCCGTCCAGCGGAATTTGCTCCCCTCCGGCCCCTGACGCTCGATAGCCTCGGCGCAGAATCAGCACTGTGGCCGAGGAGGTCCCGATGACGCGCCCTGCACCGACGATGACGAACCCCGATCCCACCGCGGAGGAAGCCGCGGAACTCGACGCGATGTACCAGACGATGGCCGCGGAGAACATGATCCCGCTGTGGACGCAGCTCGACGAGCTCATGCCGCCGACCCCCGCCTCGGCGGCGGTGCCGCACCTCTGGCAGTGGAAGACGCTGCTGCCGCTGGCCGAACGCGCCGGCGACCTCGTGCCCGTCGGCCGCGGAGGGGAGCGCCGCGCGATCGCGCTGGCCAACCCCGGCCTCGGCGGGGCACCGTTCGCCACGCCGACGCTGTGGGCGGCGATCCAATACCTCGGCGGGCATGAGGTCGCCCCTGAGCACCGGCACTCGCAGAACGCGTTCCGCTTCGTCGTCGAAGGGGAGGGCGTGTGGACGGTTGTCAACGGCGATCCCGTGCGGATGTCGCGCGGTGACTTCCTGCTCACCCCGGGCTGGAACTTCCACGGCCACCACAACGAGACCGATCAGCCGATGGCGTGGATCGACGGTCTCGACATTCCCTTCGTCCACTACGCCGACACGTCGTTCTTCGAGTTCGGCATCGACCGGGTCACCGACGAATCGACCCCGGACATCTCCCGGTCCGAGCGGCTGTGGGGCCATCCGGGACTGCGGCCGCTCTCGGGACTGGCGAACACCGTGAGCTCGCCGATCGGCGCCTACCGCTGGGAGCACACGGATCGCGCGCTCACCGAACAGCTGCGACTCGAGGACGAGGGCTTTCCCGCGACCGTCGGCCAGGGCCATGCGGCGATCCGCTACGTCAACCCGACGACCGGCGGGGACGTCATGCCGACGATCCGCGCCGAATTCCACCGCCTCCGCGAAGGCACGAGGACCCCGGTGACCAGGCGCGTCGGCTCCGAAGTCGTCCAGGTCTTCGAAGGACGGGGACGCATCCTCGTCGACGATCGGACGTTCGCGGTGGAGAAGGGCGACCTCGTCGTCCTTCCCTCGTGGTCGGCCGTGAGCGTTGAGGCCGACACCGGCCTCGACCTCTTCGCGTTCAACGACCGCCCCATCATCGAAACCCTGAATTTCGCTCGCACCCACGTCGAAGGAGAACACCAGTGAGACTTGCCACCATCGCCACCGGATCCACCGCCCGCGGAACCGACCCCGCCTCTGCCGCCGCCGTGCTCAGCGGCGATGACTACCTCGTCATCGACGGCTTCACCGACGTCGGCGATCTGCTCGCCACCGAGAACTGGGAGGCCACCGTCGCCGAGGCGCTCGCGAACCCCGCAGCGACCGTGCCCGGTGCCGACGCCGAGGTGCTCCAGCTCATCACGCGCCCGGGCAAGATCATCTGCGTGGGGCTCAACTACCGCAGCCACATCCTCGAGATGGGACGCGACCTGCCCGCATACCCGACGCTGTTCGCGAAGTTCGCCGAGACGCTGACCGGGCCCTACGCCGATGTGCCGTTCGCCCCGGAGGACCCCGAGCTCGACTGGGAGGGCGAGCTCGTCGTCGTCATGGGCAAGCAGGTCCGCCGGGTCGACGAGACCGAGGCGGCCGCGGCGATCGCCGGCTACACGATCGCCAACGACATCTCGATGCGCGGCTGGCAGTTCCGGACGAAGGAATGGCTGCAGGGCAAGATGTGGGAGGACTCGACCCCTCTCGGGCCGGTGCTGACCACCGCTGACGACTTCGACCCCGCCGAGGCGGTGCTCACGACCACCGTCAACGGCGAGGTCATGCAGGAGCACGCGATCGGCGACCTCGTGTTCTCCCCGGCTCACCTCGTCTCCTACATCTCGACGATGATCACGCTCGAACCCGGCGACATCATCCTCACCGGCACTCCCGGCGGAGTCGGGCGGGCCCGTGACCCGCAGGTCTACCTTTCCGTCGGCGACGAGGTGACCGTGTCGATCGACGGGATCGGGCAGATCGCCAACCGGATCGTCGACGCGGACGCCCCGGGCGCCGCCGGCGAATCCCGCCTCGCCACCGCAGGCAGCACGGCCGACGCAGGCTGAGGACCCATGGTCGCCAGACACGATCTCACGACTGACCCCGAACTCCGGGACGAGCTGCTCACCGTCCGCCGCGGCACGGCGTTCTTCGCCCGGAAGGTCACCGAGCTCTCCGACGCCGACTTCGACGAGCCGAGCCTCCTGCCCGGCTGGGCGCGGCGCCACCTCATCGCCCACGTCGGGTACAACGCGCGGGCGCTGATCCGCCTCGTCCAGTGGGCGAACACGGGCGTCGAGACCCCGATGTACGACTCGCCCGCGGCCCGCGATGCCGAGATCGACTTCGGGGCGACCCTGCCCGTGCGCGCACTGCGCCACCTCAACGACCACGCCGCCATCAGCCTCGATGTCGAATGGCGAGACAGCCCGGACGCGGCGTGGGAGGCGACGGTGCGCACCGCGCAGGGACGGGAGGTCCCGGCCCGGGAGACCGTGTGGATGCGCACCCGGGAGGTCTGGCTCCATGCCATCGACCTCGCCAACGGCGCCCGCTTCTCCGACGTCCCCGAACCCGTGCTCGCCCGCCTTCTGCGCGACATCACGGGCACCTGGCGGGCTCGCGGCACCGATGCGGGCCTCGTTGTCGCGGTCGACGGGTGGGCAGACCGCCTCGGCGACCTCGAGTCCGAGGACCCGGCGATCGTCAGCGGGGAACTGCCGGACCTCGTCCGCTGGGCATCGGGCCGCGGTGACACCGGAGTGACGTCATCGACGGGAGAGATCACGCCGGCGCCGAGGTGGCTGTAGCCGTCGTCGACGACAGCGCAGTCATCATCGCCCGCC
>NZ_BAAAMB010000004.1:91054-139424 GCF_039528855.1 Brevibacterium sanguinis
TGGCGGGCGATGTGCGTTCGTGCCGGTTCCGTCGTGGCGGGCGATGTGCGCTTCTGCCGGTTCTTCAGTGAGGGGCGACGGGCGCTGAACCCTCAGGCGGCGGGAGACGTCGCCTTCCACGCGGCCACCTCGTCGCGGGCGAGCTGAGCAGCCTGCCCGACATAGGTCGCCGGGGTGAGCGCGGTGAGACGGGCCGTCTCCTCTGCGGGCAGACCGAGACCGGCGACGAACTCCTGGAGATCGGCCTGGTGGATGCGCTTGCCGCGGGTGAGCTCCTTGAGCTTCTCGTACGGGTTCTCCATGCCGGGCACGCCCTGGAGGCCGGCGGCGCGCATCACCGACTGGATCGCCTCGCCGAGCACCTCCCAGTTCGCATCGAGGTCTGCGGCCAGGGCGTCCTCGTTGATCGCGAGCTGACCGAGGCCCTTGACGAGGTTGTTCAGCGCGAGCACCGAATGGCCGTACGCGACGCCGATGTTGCGCTGCGAGGTCGAATCCGTGAGGTCACGCTGCATCCGCGAGGTGACGAGGGTCGCGGCGAGCGAATCGAGCAGTGCCGATGAGAGCTCGAGATTCGCCTCGGCGTTCTCGAAGCGGATCGGGTTGACCTTGTGCGGCATCGTCGACGAGCCGGTGGCGCCGGCGACGGGGATCTGCTTGAAGTAGTTCATCGAGATGTACGTCCACATGTCGGTCGCGAGGTTGTGCGCGATCCGGTTGAACCGGGAGACGTCGGCGAAGAGCTCGGCGTCCCAGTCGTGCGACTCGATCTGCGTGGTCAGCGGGTTGAACGTGAGGTCGAGGCTGCCCTCGACGAAGGTGCGGGCGATCTGCGGCCAGTCCGCACCGGGCACCGCGGCCAGGTGGGCGGAGTACGTGCCGGTGGCGCCGTTGATCTTGCCGAGGAAGTCCGTCGCGGCGATCCGCTCGTACTGGCGGCGCAGGCGGTGGACGAAGACGGCGAGCTCCTTGCCCATCGTCGTCGGGGTGGCCGGCTGGCCGTGCGTGTGGGCGAGCATCGGGACCTCGGCGAGGCTCTCGGCGGTCTCGGCGAGGGTGTCGATGAGGGCACGGGCGCGGGGGAGCCAGACCTCCTCGGTGGCGCCCTTGATGCCGAGCGCCCACGAGAGGTTGTTGATGTCCTCCGAGGTGCAGCAGAAGTGGACGAGTTCGCTCAGGTCCTCGGCGCCGATCGCCACTAGCGCGTCCTTGATTGTGTATTCGACGGCCTTGACGTCGTGCACGGTGACCGCCTCATGGGCGGCCAGTGTGGCGATCGTATCCGCGTCGAACCCCTCGGCCCACTTCCGCAGGGCCGTGACCTCCGCCTCGGTGAGGGTGCGCACGCCGGGAATCACGGAGTTCTGCGCGAGGTGGATGAACCATTCGACCTCGACCCGGATGCGGTTGCGGTTGAGGGCGGCCTCGGAGAGGTGATCGACGAGGTCAGCGGTGTCTTTGCGGTAACGGCCGTCGAGCGGTCCGAGGGCGATGGCGGGCGAGACTTCAGCGAGTGAAACGGTCGGCATGACCTCATTTTCTCACGGGCCCGGAGCCGTCCGCTCACGGGCACGGAACCGCTCACTCACGGGTCGGTGCCTGTGGACGGCGCGGGGACTCGCGTGCGTGGGGCCTGTGGACGCTCAGTCGCTGTCCACAGTGGCGACGCGGGGTCTTCAGCGGAAGCGCTCCGGTCTCCTAGGGTGCCGGCACAGGATCGGGCGTTGGGCTCGTGCAGGTCTTCTCGTGCAGGGGACGGGCATGGTGCTCGCGCCGCTGACAGGAGCGCGGCTCGCACTGGCCTCGCGCGACCAACGGGGACACGGCTCGTGCCGGGGAAGGGGATGGAGCGATGATCACCGACGAACTCGCGGCCAGCCGCGACGGGTGGCGGCAGCGGGCCAATGAGCTGCGTTCGCTCGCGACCGCGGCCCGGCAGATCGACGGGTGGGATTCGCCCGCCGGCCGGATGCTCGTCGACCGGCTCGGTTCGTGCGCCGAGGCGATCGCGGGCCTCGCCGACCGGGCCGACGATCTCGCCGAAGCGTACGACCTCCATCTGCAGGTCGTCTCCGTCGGCGGACGGATCCAATTGTGAGAGGGAGGGGATGATCGTGGCGGAGGCAGGCCACGGGCACGCCGCAGACGGGAGTGCCGAGGAACACCGCGCCGCCGAGCGGCTGCTCGCGTCCCGGCACGTGCTCAACCACGACCGGGCGGCGGCCAAGGACAGCGTGCTCGGCACCCGGTGGATCACCGTCGATCTCGAGCGGATCCGCCGGCTGCCCCACCGCCTGCGCTGTCTGTGGCCGAAGCAGCTGCTGCCCACCGGTGACCGTGCCGGCGCCACCGGATCTCGGGCGACCGCCTCGGCGGGAATGGTCGTCACCCCGACCGCGGCCGGCCTGCGCGAACATCCCACCGACGTCGTCCGACCCCGCGACCTCGACGTCCTCTCCGCCTGGCTCGCCGGCTTCGCGAGCGAACTCAACCTCACGCGGTTCCGGCTCGGCATCGCCGTCGGCGGCGCTGACGCCGCTCTCACCCTCGAGATCGCCGGCTGTGCCGACACCGCCCTGGCGATGCTCGCCCTGCGCGGCACGGACTTCTCCGACTTCGCCGGGTTCGAGTTCCTCCGCCGCCTCGACATCACCGATCTCGCCGTCGTCGGTGAGGAGCTCACCGACCTCATCACCGGTGACTGCGTCCTCACCCTCACGTATGCCGGGGTGCGGAACCGGTCCGGGATGGAGTTCCTCCACCGGCAGGGCGACTCCTGGCACCGTCCGCTCCTCGAGCGCGGCACGGCCGGAGTGACCGTGGCTGAGATGGAGGACGTCGGCGCCGAGGCGGTGCGGATGCTCATCGCGGCCACCCTCGCCGAGCTCTGCCGCACCGAGGAGGCGGCCCGATGATCGCGACGCGCACCCGCGGCGGCGGGCGGATGACGATCGACGACCGGGCCGAGCTCAGCGGCACCGACCTCGAACGGATCGTCCGGCGCATCGGCGATCTCAATGCCGCCGGTGCTGTCGCCGACTTCGACCTCGCCACCCTGCTCACCCAGGTGCCCTCGCCGCTGACCGCCCTCAACCTCGATCGCGCACGGCTCGTCTACCACCAGCAGCTCACCGTCGTCCTCCTCGAACTCGAGGCCACGACGCTCGCGATCCGGACGGCCGCGCTCGCCTACCGGGAGGCGGAGAAGGGGGTGAGCGAGGTCTTCGGCGGCCTCCTCGACGGGCTCGGCTACGTCACCGGCCGTGTCATCGCCATCAGCCTGCCCGTCGTCATCCCCGCGGCGGTCGTCGTCGGGATCCCCGTCTACGCCGCGGCCACGGTCCTCGACGCGGTCGGTGCCGACGACCTCGTCGAGCGACAGTTCGGGATCGACCTCGCGCAGACGACGGATCGGCTCAAGGAGGACCTCACCCGCCTCGTGTTCGAGAACTCGGACGCCACGGGCGCCGTCATCGAACACGTCCTGCCCGGCATGGTCGTCGGGTTCCTCGGTCTGCCGCCGCAGCTGCTCGCCGTCGACAGCGACACCACCCTGTGGCCCCACGACTCCGGATCGATGACCGCCTGGGTGCTCGCCGCGGCGAACCTCGTCGGCCTCCTCACCCCCTCCGAGGTCGAGGTGTGGAAGGCGGAGGGTCTCACCCCGGCCCATGCGCAGCCGCCGGCCGATGTCGCCGAGCTCTACAGCAGGGAGGCCGCGCAGCACCGCGGCGTCGACTCGGGACAGGTGCGCATCGAGGAGGTGAGGTCACCCGACGGCACGACCCGCTACATCGTCTACGTGCCGGCCACCACCGACTGGTCGCCGGAGCCGGGGGATAACACGACGGATCTGACGACGAACGTCGAGGGCATGGCCGGCAACGACACCGTGATGCGCGAAATGGTCCGGCAGGCGATCGCCGACGCCGGGATCGGCAGCGACGCCGAGGTCATGCTCGTCGGCTACTCCCAGGGCGGCATCACCGCCGGCTCCCTCGCCGCCGATCCGGCATTCCTCGCTGATGTCAACGTCACGGCACTCGTCACCGTCGGCGCCCCGATCTCCGACTTCGCCATCGACGAGAGCGTCGACGTGCTCGCCATCGAACACGAACAGGACCTCGTGCCCGACCTCGACGGGAACGAGGACCCCGCCCGGGACCGCTGGACGACGATCACCGTCGACTACGACCCCGACGAGCTGCGGAAGGCCCCGAACCTCGCCGACAAGTCCGACGCCGAACTCGACGAGATGTTCTCCTCGGCCGGCGCCGCGCATTCCTCTGCGGCGTACTCGGCCTCCCTGGCCCTCATGGTCGGTGCCGGACACCCGGCTCTGCGGCGCTTCACCACCCGCAACGCCGGGTTCTTCTCCGGAGACATCACGGAGACGAGGGACTACCAGGGCAAGCGGAAGCGGAGGTGAGAGGCACGGGATTGCCGACACCGTCTGACAGGCGACCCTTCGACATGCGACTCTTTCATGTGCGGTGGTCGGACTCCCAACCACCTCGGCGAAGATCGACAATTCCGCCTCCGGGCTTTGGCGACGCCCGCCAGGCCATCGGTGCCATCCGTAGGCTGACCACGACCGATGCATTTCGACGTCGATGCGGACCACCGGTTCGCAGCGGTGCCGACAGCACCCTGGCGGTGGCACGGGCACCCCTGATTCTGTATCGTAGGGGTACCTGTGAATCAGATCACGCGAGGGCGATTCCTTCCACCAGAGGCGTTGCCCGCAGCACACTGTCCGCCACCGGTCACCTCCGGTGCTGTATGGACCTTGAGAATAAGGAGAGCTGAAATGACCTCGAACATTTCAGTGGGATCCGGGACTGCCCACAGTCAGTCAGCGGAGCCTCGCATGATTCAGATGCTCACCGAGGACGGCAACCGCGTTGCCTCGGGCGAGTACGACGCCTTCGCCGCAGAGCTCACCGATGAGGATCTGCGCGGGTTCTACCGGGACATGGTCCTCGTCCGCCGCGTCGATGCGGAGGGCGCAGCCCTGCAGCGCCAGGGTCAGCTGGGACTGTGGGCCCCGATGTTCGGCCAGGAGGCCGCCCAGATCGGCATGGGCCGCGCCGCCCGCCCCCAGGACTTCGTCTTCCCCACCTACCGTGAGCACGGCCTCGCGTACACCCGCGGCGTCGAACCCGAAACGCTGCTCGGCATCTTCCGCGGCCAGAACCACGGCGGCTGGGACCCGCAGGAGCACCGCTTCCACACGTACACGATCGTCATCGGCTCGCAGACCCTCCACGCCGCCGGCTACGCCATGGGCGTGTCGATGGACGGCGACGTCGGCACCGGTGACCTCGAACGCGACACGGTCGCCATCGCGTGCTTCGGCGACGGTGCGACCTCGCAGGGCGACGTCTCGGAGGCGCTGACCTTCGCCGGCGCCTTCCACGCCCCCGTGCTCTTCTTCTGCCAGAACAACCAGTGGGCGATCTCCGAGCCGACGAACGTCCAGACCCCGGCCCCGCTCTACAAGCGCGGCGAGGGATTCGGCGTGCCCGGCATCCGCGTCGACGGCAACGACATCATCGCGATGTACGCCGTGGCCCGCGCGAGCCTCGACTCGGTGCGCTCCGGCAACGGCCCGATGCTCATCGAGGCCTACACGTACCGTCGCGGTGCGCACACCACCGCCGACGACCCGACGAAGTACCGCGACCGCGCCGAAGAGGAGATCTGGGCCGACCGCGACCCGATCACCCGTCTGCGCGCCTACCTCGAGAAGCACTCGGACACCGATGAGTCGTTCTTCGCCGAGGTCGACGCCGAGGCGGACACGCTCGCCGCGCGCATCCGCCACAACTGCATGACCATGGAAGACCCCGACGGTGTCGAGATGTTCGCTCACGTCACCTCCGAACCTCACCCCCTCGTCGATGAGGAACGTGCGGAGTACCTCGCGTACCAGTCCTCATTCGCCGATGCAGGTGAGGCCTGATGGAGAAACTTCCGCTTTCCAAGGCGATCACAGCCGGTCTGCGCAAGGCCATGGAGGACGACCCGAAGGTCGTCCTCATTGGTGAGGACATCGGCAAGCTCGGCGGCGTCTTCCGCGTCACCGAGGGCCTGCAGAAGGACTTCGGCCCGCAGCGCGTCATCGATGCGCCGCTCGCCGAATCCGGCATCGTCGGCACCTCGGTCGGCATGGCGATCCGCGGCTACCGGCCCGTCGTCGAGATCCAGTTCGACGCGTTCATCTTCCCCGCCTACGACCAGATCGTCACCCAGGTCGCCAAGCTCTACAACCGCACCCTGGGCAACGAGCGCATCCCGATGGTCATCCGCGTGCCCTACGGCGGCGGCATCGGCTCGCCCGAGCACCACTCGGAGAGCCCCGAGACCGTCTTCGCCCACCATGCGGGACTCAAGCTCATCAGCCCGTCGAATGCCAACGACGCGTACTGGATGATCCAGGAGGCGATCCGCAGCGACGACCCGGTGATGTTCTTCGAACCCAAGCGCCGGTACTGGCAGCGCGGGGACGTCGACACCTCGGCGAAGGACCTCGGCATGCACGACGCCCGCGTCGTGTCCGAGGGCACCGACGTCACGCTCGTGGCCTACGGGCCGCTCGTGCCCACCGCGGCCGATGTCGTCGCGGCCGCCGCCGAGGAGGGCAAGAGCGTCGAGCTCATCGACCTCCGCAGCCTCAACCCGATCGACTTCACGACGATCGAGAAGTCCGTCCAGAAGACAGGTCGCCTCGTCGTCGCCCACGAGGCACCGACGTTCCTCGGCCTCGGGTCGGAGATCGCCGCCCGCATCTCCGAGCGCTGCTTCTTCAACCTCGAAGCCCCGGTCATCCGCGTCGGCGGCTACCACACGCCGTACCCCGGCTCGCGGATGGAAGAGCACTACCTGCCCGATCTCGATCGCATCTTCGACGGTGTCGACCGGGCCCTGGCCTACTGACGAAAGGAAGCAAGAATGGCGTTCGAATTCCCTCTTCCCGACGTCGGCGAAGGCCTCACCGAGGCGGACATCGTGTCCTGGAAGGTGGCACCCGGCGACGAGGTGACGGTCAACCAGATCCTCGTCGAGATCGAGACCGCGAAGTCCCTCGTCGAACTCCCGAGCCCGCAGGCCGGGACCGTCGGCGCCCTCCTCGTCGAGGAGGGTCAGACCGTCGAGGTCGGGACCCCGATCATCCGCTTCGGAGGTGCCGATGATGCCGGCGCGGGCGCGGAGGCGATGAGCGCACCGCACGCCGAGGCGACCGCCCCGGCCTCTGACGGTGCTGTGACCAGCGACGACGAAGGCGGTGCCACCCTCGTCGGGTACGGCGCCAAGGCCGCCTCATCGAAGCGCCGTCCGCGCAAGGGCGGGGCGGTCGCCCCGTCGCAGTCGGGTGCCTCGGAGACCTCGGGCACGGCACAGTCTTCCGCTCCCGCCGCGCCTGCGCCCGCGCAGCCTGAAGCCGGGCCGGCCGCGTCCGATGGTGCGGCTGCGTCGGCCGAGACCGCCTCGGCGGGCAAGCCGCTGGCCAAGCCTCCGGTGCGCAAGCTCGCGAAGGACCTCGGCATCGACCTCGCATCGGTGACGCCGACCGGATCCCGCGGTGAGGTCACGCGCGCCGATGTCCAGGCCGCGGCCGACGGCACCGCGGCACCGGCTGTGACTGGGGCGACCGCGGCTGGGGCGACCGCCTCGGCGAGTGTCGACAACGACGCCCTCGAAGAGCGGATCCCGTTCAAGGGCGTCGTGAAGATGATGGCCAAGGCGATGGTCGACTCGGCGTTCACGATGCCGCACGTCACCGAATTCCTCGACGTCGACGTCACCGAGACGATGGCGTTCGTCCGTCGTCTCAAGGCGTCGAAGGTCCTCGGGGAGGATGTGCGCGTGTCCCCGCTGCTCATCGTCGCGAAGGCGGTGGCCTGGGCGGTTGCGCGGAACCCGCGGATCAACTCGACGCTCGAGGGCGATGACATCGTCGTCAAGAAGTACGTCAACCTCGGGATCGCTGCGGCCACGCCGCGCGGACTCATCGTGCCGAACATCAAGAACGCGCACACGATGGGCCTCACGCAGCTGGCGCAGGAGATGCAGGAGCTCACGGCCCTGGCTCGCTCGGGCAAGACTCCGCCTGCTGACCAGGCAGGAGGTACGATCACCATCACGAACGTCGGCGTCTTCGGCGTCGATGCCGGAACGCCGATCATCAACCCCGGCGAAGCCGCGATCCTCGCCTTTGGGCAGGTGCGGAAGAAGCCGTGGGTCGTCGACGACGAGATCGTGCCGCGTGAGATCACGACTCTGTCCGTGAGCGCCGACCACCGTGTCGTCGACGGCGAGATCATCTCGAAGTTCCTCGCCGACGTCGGCCGCGGCCTTGAGGATCCGAGCGTCCTCCTGGCCTGAGGGCGATGCTGGAGCCGCCTATCACCCCGCGCGCGAGGTGATGGGCGGCTTCGCTCGCCTGGTGGAGGCGGCCTCCGCCGACCACTACCCTCAGCTCCACAGACACCTCGTGGACGCGACGGATGTGGAGCTCAGCGGAGGGCGTGCGAAGCCACGGGTTGTGTTTGCCGCTCAGCGGAGGGCGAGCCGTTCCGGGTTGCCGGCTTCGCGGCAGGTGCGTCGCTGAATGCCGGGGGCTGATGATTCTGGCACCTGGGGGAGGCGGACTCTGCCGACCACTACCCTGAGCTCCACAGACCCCTCGTGGACGCGACGGTTGCGGAGCTCAGCGTAGTGCGCGCGAAGCCACGGGTAGTGTTTGCCGCTCAGCGGAGGGCGTGCGAAGCCACGGGTTGTCATTGCCGCGCAGCGTAGGACGTCTTGCTGCGGGTAGTCTGTGATGCTCCGCGTAGGGCGTGCCGTTCCACGAAGGACGTGGCCCTCTCCCCGGGCCGTGACGCTCCGCGGAGGGCGCGCCGCTGCGGGTTGTCCGTGCCGCTGTGCACGAGACGTGCCGTGGTGTCAGCTGTCGAGGTAGGCGCTGTTGTCCTCGGAGTACTCGCCGTTCTTGACGAGTCGCTTGGCGAGGCAGTGGTCGCGGTCGAGACCCCACGAACGGCACTTGTCGAGCGCCGGCTTCGCATCGCTGTAGCCGGTGTCGACGACCGTCACCCAGTAGTCGCCGGACTTGTAGGCACTCCAGTCGCCGCTGTAGATGAGGATCGACCCGGGATACTTCACCTGGTTCGCCTTGAACTCGTCGAGGATGTCCTGCGCCGACCACGTCTTGCCGTCGGCCTCGAGCCCGACCTTCTTCGCGCTCACCTGGGTCACCCACTGGCCTTCGAGGCCGGCGGCCGCCTCGGTGCCCGACTTCACGAAGCCGTCGAGCTCCTCCTCCGGGGTCCCGGTGGGCTGGACGAGTTCGTCCGAGGGCGTCGGCGCTGCCGAGGCCGATTCCTCGCCGCCGACGTCGACGGGCACTGTGCCGGATTCGGGGGCGAGCCAGCGCGCTCCGAAATAGCCGAGGAGCGCGAGAACCGCGAGGATCGCGGCGATGACGATGACGACCTTCGTAACCGATCCCTTGCGCGGGCCGGAGTCGGAGACGGCCTGGCCGATGCCCGAATTCGGACCCCCCGGGCCGTAGCCCCCGGAACTATAACCCCGGGGACCATAGCCGCCGGGACCATAACCACCAGGTCCGTATCCGGCCGCACCCGAACCGGCCGCACCCGAATCGCCCGCTCTCGAATCGCCCGCCCCGGAACCGCCGGGCCCGAAGGCCCCTGCCCCGCCTGAGTCAGAGCCGACACCGGCCCCCTGAGAGGGCGCACCCGAGTGCCGGGCATAGCCGGCTGCATGGCCGACCGAACGTGCACGGGCACCGCTGGCGGCGGCATTGACATGGTCCTGGAACGGCGAGCTGCCCGCGGGGGCGAAGACGTTGGCCCGACGAGTTCGCGATAGGGGAAGGTCACCGGTGTGACGTTCGATGTATTCGTAGTAGGTCGAACCGTCGAACTCGGCATCGGCTGAGTGGGCATCCGCTCCCTGCGACCCGGGCTGCGGGCTCCGGCCGGATCGATCGGACGAATCCCAGTCATCACTGGTCGCGGGACGGATGCGCGGCCTCGGTGGAACGTCGCTCATCTGTCCTCCAGAGTGCCAGATGTGGTGGCAATCATCTTCTTACCTTGGCACGAGTTCGGTGGGTCTTCAACACGGTCGCGGCGCTCTGGCATGCCCTTCCTCGCCGAGGCGGTCGGACCCTGAGAACGGCGCCGAGACGCCCGTCGCCGGCCCCCTGACAACGGCGAACACCCGTGCGACCACGGTGAAGCGCGCGGGATCCGCGCGAACTCGGGCGACGTGGGTGCGCAGCGGTCGCCACCATGCGGCAACGGTCGTTGATCCGATCTGCCCGCAGCCTCGGCGCGAGCCCCGCGAATCCGGGGAGCGTGTGAATTTGCTCTGAAGGCCGGATCGTCTCTAAACTGGATGTCTGTTGTGTCGTAACGGGCCCGTCCCCGACGGATCTGCTATGACCGACATGGTGCTCACCCACCGCTGCACTCCAGCTTCGGCCATCTCTCACAGGCTACGGCTTCAGCGCTGGTGAGACATCTCGCCCGAACGGGCAAGCCTGTTTCGGCGTACACAATTTCCATTGCGAACGCCGCGTGCTTGCGACTCGGACCCACCGGAACGTCCCTCGACGTCCCTGCCCGGGCCCGCGTGAGCACAGCAGCATCGCGAGAATTTGTTGATGTCTTCCGACATCGGCGCAAGCGAGCCAGAACCGTCGACCGGTTCAGCTCGGGCTTGTTTCGAGAGTCGGTAACTTGTGAACTGGAGGAGAGTCATGGCAGCAACCTGCCAAGTCACCGGGGCCGTTCCCGGTTTCGGACACAATGTGTCCCACTCGAAGCGCCGCACCAAGCGCCGCTTCAACCCGAACATTCAGACGAAGCGCTACTACGTTCCGTCGCTGCGTCGCAACGTCACCCTCAACGTGTCCGCCAAGGGCATCAAGGTCATCGACGTGCGCGGCATCGACTCCGTGGTCGCCGAACTCATTGCCAAGGGAGTGAAGCTCTGATGGCGAAGGCACAAGACGTTCGTCCGATCATCAAGCTCAAGTCGACCGCCGGCACCGGGTACACCTACGTGACCCGCAAGAACCGCCGCAACAACCCGGACCGCATCGTGCTCAAGAAGTACGATCCCGTCGTCCGCAAGCACGTCGATTTCCGAGAGGAGCGCTGAGCGCACATGGCCAAGAAGTCCAAGATCGCCCGCGACAAGCAGCGTCGCGTCATCGTCGAACGCTACGCAGAGCGCCGCGCGGCCCTCAAGCGTCAGCTCACCCACCCCGACAGCACCGACGAGCAGCGTGAAGAAGCACGCCTCGGCCTGCAGAAGCTTCCTCGCGATGCCTCGCCAGTGCGCGTGCGCAATCGTGACCAGGTTGACGGCCGCCCCCGCGGCTACCTGCGCAAGTTCGGACTCTCCCGTGTCCGCTTCCGCGAAATGGCACACGACGGCGAGTTGCCGGGCATCACGAAGTCCAGCTGGTAATCTCGAGGAAGTTCGTTATCGGAAAAACGGACCGGTAACCGACCGACTTGTCCTAAGGAGGACACTTTTATGGCTAAGAACCGCAGTGAGCTCGTTGCAGAAGTTGCCGAGAAGTCCGGCCTGACCCAGAAGCAGGTCTCGGATGTTCTCGACGGAGTCTTCGATGTCTTCTCCGACGTCGTCGACAAGGGCGAGAAGCTCACCATCCCGGGCTGGCTCTCCGTCGAGCGCACCGAGCGTGCCGCTCGCAAGGGCCGCAACCCGCAGACCGGTGAAGAGATCCAGATCAAGGCCGGCTACTCCGTCAAGCTGTCCGCTGGTTCGAAGCTCAAGGCTGCCGCCGGCGCCCCGAAGTGACCTTCGCGCTTCACGCGCACGAAGACCCGGATCGATCATCGGTCCGGGTCTTCTGCTGTCCGGGCTGAGGCATCCCTCGCCGAGGCGGGGCACCGAGTCCGTGAACCCCAAGTGCCGCTGAGCGCGGATTCCCAGGGAGATCTGCGCCACCTCGGCGGGTGCGAATTGGCAGGGGCGAACCCCGGGACGATATCCTTGAGGCTATGGATTCAGCGGCGGGCAGGCACCAGTGACCTCCAAGATCATTGCACCGCTCGTCGGTTTCACAACGCGGGCTGCCGTGCCCATCGTCGTGGTCGTCGGCCTCATCGTCGCATTCCTCGCGATGCTCTACACCGGCGCCGCCGAGGCGACGCTGCTCAACGACCCCGGCCGTGTCGTCCGCTTCGGGCTTCCCGCGGCCAAGTCCCTCTTCAACGTCGCGATGTCGGTGACCATCGGGTCCCTCCTCTTCGCCCTCCTCATCCTCCCGCGCACGCAGGGTCGCACGCGGCACAAGGGCGGGAAGAAGGCCGGCGAGGCCGACCAGCCGCCGCTCGACGCGCTCTGGGAGAAGTCCCTGAAGATCGCCGAGGTCGCCTCGGTGGCGTGGACCGTCTCCGCGGTCGCCGTCCTCATCTTCACCTTCATGGACACTGTCGGCGCCCAGGCCTACATCGACTTCTCCAACCAGCTCGGCGTCTTCGTCACGCAGATCGCCTTCGGTCAGCTGTGGACGCTCATCGTCGTCCTCATCGCCGTCGCCTCGACGCTGTGCTTCGGCTCCCGGTCCTACCTGGGCATCGCGTTCGCCGGGCTCATCTCCATCGGCGTGATGATCCCCATGGCGCTCATGGGCCACTCCGCGCAGGCCTCGGGCCACACCCAGGCCGTCAACAGCATCGGACTCCACCTCCTCGGCGTCACGATCTGGCTCGGCGGCCTCCTCGTCGTCGCCCTTCTCGGCGGTCGTCTCGCGAAGTCACCGCATCTGAGCACGATCATCAGCCGGTACTCGTCGTTCGCGCTCTTCGCGTTCGTCCTCGTCGCGTTCTCGGGCGTCGTCAACTCGCTCCTGCGCGTCCAGTCCGTCGGCGACCTCATGACCCCCTACGGGCAGGTCATCATCGGCAAGGTCATCGGCACGGTCCTCCTCGGCCTCATCGGCTTCTGGCACCGCCGCTACGTCATTGCCCGCCTCGGCACCGTCGCCTCGGTGACGGCGGAGTTCTGGCGCCTCATCATCGCCGAGTTCGTCATCTTCGGCGCGACCATGGGCCTGGCCGCCGCGCTCGCCCGGTCGCAGCCGCCCGTGCCCCAGGAGCCGGTCGGCAACCCCACGCCCTCGGAGATCCTCTCCGGGGAGCCGCTGCCCCCGGAGCCGACGTTCTCCCGCTACTTCACCGAATGGTCGGTCGACCCGCTGTGGCTCGTCATCGCCGTGGGCCTGGGCATCGCCTACGTCGCCGGGTTCATCCATCTCAAGCGCCGAGGTGACTCCTGGTCGGTCGCGCGCCTCGTCTGCTGGCTCGTCGGCATGGTGCTCCTCATCTACGTCACCTCCGGCGGCCCCGTCGTCTACGGCGAGGTGCAGTTCTCCGCGCACATGATCCAGCACATGCTGCTCGTCATGGTCGTGCCGATCCCCATGGTCCTCGGTGCGCCGATCACCATGCTCATGCGGGCGACGACCCCGCGCACCGACGGTTCCCGCGGCATCCGCGAATGGGTGCTCTGGCTCGTCCACACGCCGTTCCTGCGGTTCCTCGCGAACCCCGTCGTCGCGAGCGTCAACTTCGCCGGCTCCCTCGTCGTCTTCTACTACGCGGGTCTCATGCGCTACGCGCTCGAGTACCACCTCGGGCACGAGCTGATGATCTTCCACTTCCTCGGCGCCGGCTACCTCTTCGCGCAGTCGCTCATCGGCGTCGACCCCGGGGTCAAGCGGTTCCCGTACCCGCTGCGGCTGCTCACGCTGCTCATCACGATGGCCTTCCACGCGTTCTTCGGCATCTCCCTGCTCAGCTCCGAAGTCCTCATCGAGGGCAACTGGTTCGGCAACATGGGCACCGACTGGGGATACACCGCGATCGAGGATCAGCAGCGCGGCGGCGCGATCGCGTGGGGCATCGGCGAGCTGCCGACCCTGTTCCTCGCGATCATGGTCGCCTTCCAGTGGTCGAAGTCCTCGGATCGCGAAGCCAAACGGGTCGACCGGCGCGAGGCCCGGACGAACGACGCCGAGCTGCGCGCGTACAACGACATGCTCGCGACGATCGCCGAAAGCGACTCCCGCGCCGAACAGCGCCGCAGCTGACCCCGCCGGGTCACCGGTCCTCGTGACCGGATGACCTCGCCGGCAGTGCGCCTGCGCTGACGGGCGGGACGTCAAAGCGCGTCGGCACTCCGGCGCCGCAGCCGTCCCGGCGCCACCCTGACTCCGCTGACGGACGCGACGTCCGACCGCCTCGGCGAGGGCGCGTTCATCTGCACACGACGCACACCCGCTGTGCACGAATATGCACAGGAAATTCTCGTTTTCGCGCCTCTGCGCATCCCAATCGCCTGTGAAGTGGCGCACACTGAGAGGGAACCGCCATCACCGGCTCACGGTGAGGACGGTGCGCGCAGGCCCGTGAGAGCTCTCATCGCCGAGACCCTCGCCACGGCCGCCGCACCGGACACGGTGACAGGTCAGCACGATCAGCCCGCAGAGTCGCGGCGCGGATCGGAGAAATCGAGGAGAGTCATGAGTGCACAGAGCCCCACGGAGAGGAAGTCGGTGCGCGCGCAGCTGCGCAAGGTCGTCGCCGCGTCGATGGCCGGCACGGTCGTCGAATGGTACGAGTTCTTCCTCTACGGGTCAGCGGCGACGCTGGTGTTCAACCACATCCTGTTCCCGCCGTCGGACAATCCGCTCACGCCGATCCTGCTCGGCTTCGCGACCTACGCCGTCGGCTTCATCGCCCGTCCCATCGGCGGCATCGTCTTCGGCCACTACGGTGACAAGTTCGGACGCAAGAAGCTCCTGCAGCTCTCGATCATCCTCGTCGGCGCCGCGACGTTCCTCATGGGCTGCCTGCCGACGTTCGGGCAGATCGGCTACCTCGCGCCGATCCTCCTCGTCCTCCTGCGCATCGTCCAGGGCTTCGCGGTCGGCGGCGAATGGGGCGGTGCGGTGCTCCTCGTCGCCGAGCACTCCCCGGACAAGGAGCGCGGCTTCTGGTCGTCGTGGCCGCAGTCGGGCGTGCCCCTGGGCAACCTGCTCGCCACCGGCGTCCTCTTCGTCCTCACCGCGACCCTGAGCGAAGAGGCCTTCCTCTCCTGGGGCTGGCGCATCGCGTTCTGGCTCTCGGCGGTCATCGTCCTCATCGGCTACTACATCCGCACCCGGGTCTCCGATGCCCCGATCTTCGAGAAGATCCAGGCCGAGGAGATCGAGGAGGGCGTCGACTACGGCGTCAAGGCCGTCTTCAAGCGCTACCCGCGTGAGGTCTTCACCGCGATGGGTCTGCGGCTGGTGGAGAACATCCACTACTACCTCGTCGTCACCTTCTCGATCACCTACCTCGCCGTCGTCGCCCAGATCGAGGCGAGCGAGATCCTCGGCCTCCTCCTCGGCGCGCATGCGATCCACGCGCTGCTCGTGCCGATGATCGGCGCCCTCGGCGACCGGATCGGCCGCAAACCGCCGTACGCGATCGGCATCATCCTCACCGCGTCGTGGGGCTTCTTCGCCTTCCCGATGTACGACACCGGCAACCCCGGGCTCATCTTCCTCGCCCTGCTGCTCGGCCTCATCTTCCACGGGTTCATGTACGCCGGCCAGCCGGCGATCATGGCCGAGATGTTCCCGACCCGGATGCGCAACTCCGGCGTCTCGACCGGGTACCAGGTCACGGCGATCGTCGCGGGCTCCTTCGCGCCGATCATCGCGACCGCGCTCCTCGATGAGTTCCACTCCTCGGTCCCGATCGCGATCTACCTCGCGGTGGCGGCGCTCATCTCGCTCGTCGCGCTGATCTTCACGCGCGAGACGAAGGGCATCGACCTCCACTCGCTCGACCACGCCGACAAGGTCCGCCGCGGAGTCGTCGCCGGCTGAGCGGGCAGACGTCGCCAGCGGCTGTGGTCGTCCTCCCCTCGCCGAGGCGGGGCGACGACCACGGCCGGGCACGGCTCCGTGCGGGGCCGGGAGGCGCAGCCGACAGCACCCCCGATCGAGGAAAGAGGATGAGGAATGACTGTTGATCTCACCGGCAAGCGGGCGCTCGTCACGGGCGGCGCCTCCGGTCTCGGCAAGGCGATGTGCGAGGCGTTCGCCGCCGCCGGAGCGGCGGTCACCGTCGCCGACGTCGATGCCGATGCAGCCGGCGCCGTCGCCGAGTCCATCGGCGGGCAGGCCTGGGTGGTCAACCTCGCCGACACCTCGGCGCTCGAGGGGATCGACATCGACGTCGACATCCTCGTCAACAACGCCGGCATCCAGCGCATCCACCCGATCACGGAGTTCCCGCTCGAGGAGTGGCGGCTCATCATGACGCTCATGCTCGAGGCGCCGTTCGTGCTGACGAAGGCCGCGCTGCCGGCGATGTACGCCCGCGGGTGGGGACGGGTCATCAACCTCTCGTCCGTCCACGGGCTGCGCGCCTCGGCGAACAAGTCCGCATACGTCGCCGCCAAGCACGGGCTCATGGGGCTGACGAAGACGACGGCGCTCGAAGCCGGCCCGCACGGCGTGACGTGCAATGCGATCAATCCCGGCTACGTCCTCACGCCGCTGGTCAAGGGGCAGATCGCCGAGCAGGCGCGGACGAACGGGATCAGCGAGGACGAGGTGCTCGAGAAGGTGTTCCTCGGCCACGCGGCGGTCCCGAGGCTCGCCGAGCCCGAGGACATCGCCGCCCTCGCCCTCTTCCTCGCCAGCGATGCGGCCGGCGTCGTCACCGGGGCCGCCCACAGCGTCGACGGCGGGTGGACTGCCGCCTGAGAGCAACCGCGCTGCTCAGAGCACCTCGAGGACCGCGCGCACGCCGGCGCTGCGCAGCGCCTCATGGCGCACCGACGCCCAATAGGACACGCGTTTGGAGAAGAGCTCGGGGAGCACCTGGACGAGTCGGCTGTTCCCGCGCGCCGTGAAGTCCGGGAGGATCCCGATGCCGACCCCGCCGGCGGTGGCGAGCACATGCGCCTGCACCGAGGTGGAGCGGAAGAACCCCTTGCCCGCGGGCAGCTCCGCGGCCGCCTCGTCGAGGTCGTCGACCTGCAGGGAGTTCTCGATGTAGTAGACGATGCGGTGGTCGGCGAGGTCGTCGAGCGTGCGCGGCTGCGGATGCGTGCGCAGATACTCCTGCGAGGCGTAGAGCTGGAGACGATAGTCGCGGATCCGCTTGGCGGCGCTGCGCGGGGCGTCCGGCCGGCCGACGACGACTTCGATGTCGACGCCCGACCGGTACTGCCGGGCGCGCTGCGTGGCGGTGATGAGCTCGATCTGCAGACCGGGGTGGCGCAGCTGCAGGGATGTCAGCGCCGGGACCGCGAACTCGAGGGCGAACGCCTGCGGGCAGGCGAGGCGGATGGTCCCCGACAGCGCGGCGGTCTCGTGGGCGTCGATGCGGCCGAGCGCTGCCTCGATGTCCTCAGCGATCGGCAGCAGCTGCCGGCCCGCGGTGCTCAGCTCCCAGCCGTCGGGCGAGGCGACGAGGACGCGCTGGCCGTACGCCTTCTCGAGAGCGGCGATCCGCCGGGACACGGTCGTGTGGTTGAGCCCGAGACTGTGCGCGGCCGCCGTGAACTTCCCCAGCCGCGCGACGGCGAGCAGGGTGAGCAGATCCTCCGGTGAGATCTGCCTGCCGGAACCGGTGGGTGCGTGAGCGGCCATAGTCTCCTCATTCTATCTGCGTGCGCGCACATTGCGGGTGCGGAAGAGGTGCCTTCCCGGGCTGATCCCCGCGCCCGCTGCTGGCGTAATGTGAAGGGGAACACATGAACAGTTGATGCGAGGAGGCATGCGATGTCGACGATTGGATGGATCGGCCTGGGGAACATGGGTCGACCGATGACGGCGAACCTGGTCAAGGCCGGACACACGGTCAAGGGCTTCGATGTGGTGCCGGACGCCGTGACCGCGGCCGCGGCCGACGGGGTCACCCCGGTGAGATCCATCGCCGAGGCGGTCGCCGGTGCCGACATCGTCTTCACGATGCTGCCGAAGGGCGAGCATGCCCGCGCCGTCTACCTCGGTGACGACGGAGTGCTCGCGAATGCGGACACGAGCACCCTCCTCGTCGACTCCTCGACGATCGACTTCGATTCCGCGCGTGAGCTGCACAAGGACGCCGCCGAGGCGGGCTTCCGATTCATCGACGGTCCCGTCTCCGGTGGGGTCACCGGCGCCCAGGCCGGAACCCTGACGTTCATGCTCGGCGGCGACGACGCCGATGTCGAGACGGCGCGGCCCTTCATCGAGCCGATGGCCGGCAACATCTTCCATGCCGGCGGTGAAGCCGCAGGTCAGGCGGCGAAGATCGTCAACAACATGATGCTCGCCATCAGCCTCGAGGGCGTCGTCGAAGGCGCCGTCCTCGCGCAGCGCTTCGGCCTCGATCCGAAGGCGTTCTACGACATCGCGAAGGTCTCCTCGGGCGATTCGTGGCCGCTGCGCACGTGGTATCCGGTGCCCGGCGTGACGGAGACCGCGGCGTCGAACAACGACTTCAAGCCCGGCTTCGCGACCGCGCTCATGCACAAGGACGTCGGTCTCGCGCTCGCCGGCGCCGAGTCCCAGGGCGTCGACCTCCCGGCGGCCTCCCTCGTCTACGCCCAGCTGCAGAAGCTCGTCGACGAAGGCCTCGAGGGACTCGACACGACGGCGATCATCAAGAACATCGACCCCGCGGCTTCCGGCCTGCCGACGAAGCCCTGAGCGACCAGCGCGCTGCCTGAGGTGGTCCACACGCACCCGCGTTGCGGGATTGCGCGCCGCCTCCATGGCGGACACCCTGACTGTGCGCCGGGTTGATGGCGATTTCCGCGCTGAGATCGCCATGAACCTGGCGCACAATCGCACTCGATGCTCCGCGCAATCCGGGTCGCACGATGAGCACCTGGGCGGCGCAGGCCCGCGACCACCGTCGAGCGCCCGTGCAATGGTGCCGACAGACTGGACGGCCGCGGCTCGGCTGCGCTCGTGCGAGACTGGGAGCATGAGTTCGACCGACACCCTGACCGCAGACGAATCCGCCGACATCCGCGCCCGCCTCGACGAGGTAGCCGAGCGCACCGCAGCCGCCGCGCAGGCCTCCGGGCGCGACGCCGACGCCGTGCAGATCCTGCTCGCGACCAAGACCCAGCCGGCGGAGAAGATCCGGGTCGCGCTCGAACACGGCTTCGGTCTCATCGGGGAGAACAAGGTTCAGGAGCTCGTCGCGAAGGCCGACGACCTCGCCGACCTGCCCCATGAGTCCCACCTCATCGGTCCGCTGCAGAAGAACAAGGTCAACCACACCCTCCGGCACGCGCAGTGCATCCAGTCGATCGACTCCCTCGATCTTGCGACGAAGATCGACAACCGCCTCGGCGTCATCGATGGGACGGTCGATGTCTTCGTCCAGGTCAACACGTCTCGTGAGGACTCGAAGTCGGGTGTCGCGCCGGAGGACGCCGAGGCGCTGGTGACTGCCGTGCGCGCGCTGCAGCGCCTCCGCCTGCGGGGTCTCATGACGATCGGACTGCCGGGTCAGACGCCGGAGGAGATCCGCCCGAGCTACTCAGACCTCCGCGAACTCAGCGCTCGCCTCATCGACTCCGGTGCCCTGCCGGAGACTGCGACCGAACTGTCGATGGGCATGAGCAACGACTTCGACCTCGCGATCGCCGAGGGCGCGACGATGGTCCGCATCGGCTCGAGCGTCTTCGGTGCCCGCCCGGCCGCGTAGGCTGGCCCACCGCGTGAACTGCCCGCCCGCGCCGGCAGTCGACCACGCGCCGGCAGTCGACCGATCGACGCGGTCACTGTGTCCCACGATGACAGCCGCCCTGCCGCCTCGGCGAGGGATCTGAGACCATGGACGCATGAACTCCAGCCCGCAGAGCTCCGCGGCCACCGCCGCGGACGACGCCACCGCCGAGGCCACCGCCCCGTCCCGCCCGCGCGAACCCAAGGTGCGCGCTCCCGAACTCCTCGGCCGCCGCTGGATGAACTCCGGTGACAAGGACCTCAGCCTCGCCGACCTGCGCGGCAAGGTCGTCCTCCTCGACTTCTGGACGTTCTGCTGCATCAACTGCCTCCACGTCCTCGACGAGCTGCGCCCGCTCGAGGAGAAGTACAAGGGCGAGCTCGTCATCATCGGCGTCCACTCGCCGAAGTTCGAGTTCGAGCGCACCGTTGAGGCCGTCGACCAGGCCGTCGAGCGCTACCAGGTCGAACACCTCGTCCTCGACGACCCCGACCTCATCACCTGGCAGGCCTACACGGCCCGCGCGTGGCCGACGCTCGCCGTCATCGACCCCGAGGGCTACCTCGTCGCCACCCTCTCCGGGGAAGGGCACGCCGCCGGCCTCGGCGAGATCATCGAGGGCCTCATCGCCGAGCACTCCGCGAAGGGCACCCTCCACTCCGGCGACGGCCCGTACGTGCCCCCGCCGGCACCGGAGACCGAGCTCTTCTACCCGGGCAAGGTCACGGTCCTGCCGTCGGGCAACCTCCTCGTCGCCGACTCCGGCCACCACAGCCTCGTCGAATACGCCCCCGACGGCCACACCATCGTCCGCCGCATCGGCACGGGAGACCGCGGACTCACCGACGGCGACCTCGCAACCGCCGAGTTCAGCGAGCCCGGCGGCATCACCGTCCTCCCCGACGACATCGCCTCCCAGGTCGGCTACCAGCTCGTCGTCGCCGACACCGTCAATCACGTCCTGCGCGGCATCGACCTCGAGGCCGGCACCGTGACGACGATCGCCGGCACCGGCGAGCAGCACATGGTCGGCGCGATCGACAACGTCCGCGGCACGCACGGGGCGCTCGGGCGCTACGACGGGCCCGCGCTCGACGTCAAGCTGTCCTCGCCGTGGGACGTCCTCTTCGTCCCCTCCACCGCCGAGGTGGTCGTGGCGATGGCCGGCAACCACACGATCTGGGCGTTCGACCCGGTCAGCGGCCGCATCCGCCTGCTCTCGGGCACGATGAACGAGGGTCTCGTCGACGGCGACGCCGAGACCGCCTGGTTCGCGCAGTCCTCGGGCCTCGACCTCCACCCCGACGGCGACGTCATCGTCGCCGACTCGGAGACCTCGGCGATCCGCCGCCTCGACCCGGCCACCGGCGAGGCGAGCACGATCGTCGGCGTCGGTCTCTTCGACTTCGGGTTCCGCGACGGGCCCGCCCCCGAGGCGCGGCTGCAGCATCCGCTGGGCGTGCGCACCCTGCCCGACGGGTCGCTCGCGATCGCCGATACGTACAACGGCGCGATCCGCCGCTACGACTTCGCGACGAACGAGGTGACGACGCTCGCCCGCGGGCTGCGGGAGCCCTCGGACATCCTCGTCGTCCCGGCGACCGGCGGGCATGCCGGCGACGCCGAGGCGGACTCGGCCATCACCGGCGACGCCGCTGCCGGCGACGCCGAACTCCTCGTCGTCGAATCGGCGAACCACACGCTCACCCGCGTCACCCTGCCCAAGGACGCCCAGCGCGTCGATGAGGGAGCGCAGACGAGCAAGCGGCCCTCGACCGAACTCGCCTCCGGTCCCGTGGCGATCAGCGTGAGCTTCACTGTCCCTGCTGGTCAGAAGCTCGACGACCGCTGGGGCGACCCGACGTACCTCCAGGTGTCGTCGACGCCGCCCGAGCTCATCGTCTCCGGCGGTGGGGGAGCGGAGGGGCTGAGCCGCGACATCGTCATCGATCCTGAGTTCACCTCGGGCGTCCTCCACGTCACCGCGCGAGCGGCCGCGTGCGACGGCGAACCCGGCGGGGAGATCCCGCTCCACGCCGCCTGCCACCTCTACCAGCAGGACTGGGGCATCCCCATCGAGCTGAGCGAGGCGGCTCCGGCCGTCCTCGACCTCGACCTGCGCGGAGCCTGACGAGGTCATTCAACCGAGGAATCTCGCGCCGTTCGTCGCGATTCACTCGGTTCTGTGTCCACACACGCGCCTGGATGCGCCGACGAGCCGGTCAGCCGCGCCGTCCTCACATGATCGAGACTTCGCCGAGGCGGCGCGGTTCGACGCGGACCTGCGAGGCCCGGACGACGACGGAGCCGCCGAAGACGAAGGACAGGGTCTCATCGAGGTCGTACTCGGACGCGGTGACGATGTCGCGGTAGCGGCCCTGGATCCGCACCTCGGCTGTGGCCGGAGTGAGTTCGAGGTCGCCGCCGGAGGCCGTGAGACTGACCTTCGGCTCGCGCACGATCGACCACGTGACGTCGCCGAGGATCTCGTTGTCCGTCTCATACCCGAACACGCAGCCCGTGGGCATGAGCGTCGTCGCCTTCACGCAGCCGGCGAGATAGTCGCTGACCTGCTGCGCCACGGACTCCTCGAGCTTCGCGGTCGGCTGCGGGGAGAGGGAGACCTGCGCGGTGTCGCCGGGGGCGGTCACCTCGGCGCGCTCCGACTTCGACGTCAGGTACGTCGCGTCGAAGCCGACGAGGTAGGTGGCCGGGAAGAGCACGGGCACGGTGCCGGCGGAGACGCTGTAGCCGTTGACCGTCGCCGTCGATGAGCCCGAGACATCGAGGTCGAGTGTGGGCCACGCCTCCTGCTCGATCGCCCACCGATCGAAGAGGCCCGCGGCCGCCGGCAGCTTGACGAGGGTGAGGTCGACCGACCGCGTCTGCGAGGACAGCACGTAGCTGAGCTTGACCGTCGCCCGGTCGCCGTCGGTCGAGATCGTCTCCGCACTCGCCTCGCGGGGCAGGTCGGGGGCCGCGGCGAGGACGTCGCCGTTGAGCGCGAGCGTCGACTCCGGAGTGGGAGAGGAGAGGTAGGAGAAGGCGCGTTCGGCATTGCCCTGCTCGATCGCGCGCATGTACGCCTCGACCGTGCGCGCGGGCGTGTAGAACGCGAGATTGAGCAGCGGCACCGAGGCGACGGTGAGGACGATGACGACGAGCGCCGAGATGAGGAGTGTCCGCGGTGTGCGCATGGCCTCTCCTCGTCGGCTTGGGGGATGGGGGCGGACCGTGTCGGAGACCGACCGGTGACCGCAACAGCGTCGAATCCAGTTTAGTGGACAGTCGGCCTGTCGCTGTCCCCGGCCCATCCCACCCAGATCGCCGAGGCGGCGGCCCGGCTCAGCGGTTCAGCGCGGCTCGCGATCACGGCAGACACGGCCCCGGTGCGCGAGCCATTCGACCGCGGTTCAGCGCGGCCCGTGATCACGGCAGGAACAACCCCGGTGCGCGGGCTCACCCCGGCCCAGGTCCGGACGGGCGAGTCACTCCACGGAATAGGCCCGCAGCGCCGAGGTGTCGACCTCGACGAAGACGTGCGTGCCGACCCTGACCGCGGCGCGCAGCTGCGCGAGCGTCGCCCCGAGGCCCGGATGGAGGATCCCGAAGCCGGCACCGGAGTCAGGCCTACTGCCGTCAGCGGAATCGCCGGCACCGCCCGAATCAGCACCGCCACCGCCGAGGCGGGCGAGATCGGCGAGGTCGACGTCGAGGGCGAGCCCCATCTCCGTGTCGACGGGTGAGAGCTTCGCCTGGATCGCGGTGCCGCGGTCGCGCAGTCCGACGACGATGGCCTCGAAGACCGCCGCCGAGGTGAACGCCGGGTCGTGCTCGTCGAGCGAGACGAGGGCGCTGCGCCAGGAGAGGGTGACGAAGACCTTCCCGTCGAGCTCGGTCCGGGCGCGGACCGCGGAGTGGCCGATCGACAGCCAGCCCTTGCGCGCCAGACCGGACCAGATGTTGACCCCGGTGAGCTCGGCGGGCAGGGAGCCGCGCGGTTCGCTGACGACGGAGGCGAGCGAACCGAACGCGACGAGTTCGCCCTTCTCGATGTCGGCGACCCCCGCCTCGGCGATGATGAAGTCCGTGAGTGTGTCAGAGGAGAAGACGATGCCGCGGCCCTGGGCGGCCGCGAGGTCGGCGAGCCGTGCCCGCAGGCCGGTGCGGATGTGGCCGGGCACGCCCGCGAAGGGATCGATGAAGGTCAGCCACCGGGAGCCCGTCGCCCAGGCGGCGGCGAGGACGAGCTTTGCGCGCGCCCCCGCGTCGAGGTCGCTGAGACGTCCGCGCAGCGCCTCGGGCGGCAGCCCGAACTCGGTGCACGCCGCCGCCAGTGCCGCCTCCCCGGGATCGGCACCGGCGGCACGGAAGTACGTTCTCACCCATCTGCGCACACGCAGACGTCCCGACCGGAATCCGGTCGGGATCTGTGGGGGAGGCGCGACGCCTGACAGGGCCGCCGCGGACAGCACCACCTCGGTGATGCTGTCCGGGCTGCCCATGAGCCCGAGAACCGTCCCTGCTCGAAGACGACCGAGGTCGATCGGGCGTCTGCCGAGGTGCAGCCCCTCCAGGGACAGTTCGGTGCTCAACGGATCTTAGAACTCCGCAGGATCGTCGGCGGCCGCATCGGCGCGACGACGGGTGATGACGACGGCGGCCGCGCCGACGACGAGGAGTCCCGCGCCGAGCGCGAGTCCGGTCAGTTCGGCACCGGTGCGGGGCAGGTCGTTCGAGGCGCTGCTGCCGCTGCCGGAGTCACCGCTGCCGGATCCGCCGCCGGAGCCCGAGCCGTTGCCGTCCTCGGACACGTCGGTGCCGTTGGTGACGACGGTGAAGCTACCGCCCTGGGGCTTGTCGAAGCTCTCGGCCTGGACGCGGACGTTGTACGTGCCGAGCACGGCCTTGACCTTGGCCTGGACGCCGAAGGTCGCCTTGCCTTCGTCGTCGGCGTCCTTCGACATCGTGTAGCGGTCGACCTTGCCCTGGGCGTGCTCGACGACGATCGTGATCTTCTCACCGGGCTGTGCGCCGGTGACGCCGAGGGTCACGCCCTTGTTGAGGAAGTCTTCCGAGGTGATCTCCGTGGGATCGATGATGAGGGCCTGCGGTGCTGCCGCCGGCTGCTCATCGTCGTTCGTTCCCTCGCTCGACGAGGGCGACGGATCGCCGGTCTCCGACGGCGTGCCGGTCTCGGTGGGCGACGGCTGTGACTCCGTCTCGGACGGCGTCGGCTCCTCGCTCTCCGCCGGGCTCTCCTCAGGGCTCTCCGAAGGAGTCTGCGGCGGAGTCTGCGTCTCGGTCGGCGACTGCGTGGGAGTCTCGGTCGGCGATGCGGTCTCGGACGGAGTCTGCGTGGGCGTCTCGGTCGGCGACGCGGTCTCGGACGGCGTCTGCGTGGGCGTCTCGGTCGGAGTCTGAGTCGGTGTCTCGGTCGGCGACTGGGTCTCCGACGGCGTCTCAGTCGGGGCCGGGGACGTCGTCGACGGCGCCGGAGCGGTCGGACGCTCGCAGGTGCCGCCGGCTCCCGAATCGTCGATGTCGGCATCCGAGGCGACGACCTCGAAGGTCACCTTCGAGGAGTCCTTCTCGGTCTTGAGGTCTGTGAGGAAGAGCGTGTACTTGCCGACCGGCACCTGAGCGCCCTCGGTCGTCGAGAAGTAGTAGGTGCCGTTGACCTTCCCGTTCTCGTCGACGGTGAGCTGCGTCTGCGGGGTGTACTCCGTGCCGTCGGTGCCGACGACCGTGACGGTCGCCTTCTCATCCGCGGTGAACCCGGTGCCGGAGAAGCCGATGCCCTTCGTCTTGTCCGCGACGTCGGCACGGGTGATCTGGGCTGCGGACACGGTGGCCTGCGGGGTGGAGCTGTCGGGGACCGCCGAGCTGTTTTCGGGGTCGGTCGAGTTCTGCGCGCCGTCGTAGGCGCAGAGCGGGCCCTGGGGCACCGTAGGAGACTCCGTCGTCGCAAACGCCGGAGCGCCTGCGAGACCTGTCAATGCGACGGCTACTGCGGGGGCAAGCACAAGACGCGAGGTCTTCACAGTAATGCCTTTCGGTTGATCTCAACCCGCGAAAGGCGATGGAACTCCCGGCATTCCTTGGCTGAAAAGAGGAAGGCACCATCGTGCGCGGGTTCGTACAGCACACAACTCTAAGGCATTCACTCAGGCGGGTGGGGAGACACACGGAGGGAAATCAAGGAAAAATCCCGCGATCGTTATCATTTCGTGACCAAGTAACGGCGTGTCGCTCCTCACCGAGGCGGCTGCTGAGTCCCCACCGCACCCTCACCGAGGTGATTCCTCAGTCCCCGGCGCAGCCCCGCCGAGGCGGTCGGCAGGTCCCGTCGGCCTCCGAGACTGCGCGAGACGGGCCGTCCGACTACCATCGGGGATGTGACTCTCCTTTCCGATCGCGACATCCGCGCCGAACTCGAATCCGGCCGCATCGCCCTCGATCCGTGCGATCTCTCCCTCGTCCAGCCCGCGAGCGTCGACGTGTGCCTCGACCGGTACTTCCGTCTCTTCGACAACCACAAGTACCCGGTCATCGATCCGAGCCTCGAGCAGCCCGAGCTCACCCGGTTCGTCGAGGTCGCCCCCGAGGAGCCCTTCGTCCTCCACCCCGGCGAGTTCGTCCTCGCGTCGACGCATGAGCTCGTCACGCTCCCCGACGACATCGCCGCGCGGCTCGAGGGCAAGTCCTCGCTCGGCCGCCTCGGGCTCCTCACGCATTCGACGGCGGGCTTCATCGACCCCGGATTCACCGGGCACGTCACCCTCGAGCTCTCGAATGTCGCGACGCTGCCGATCACCCTGTGGCCGGGCATGAAGATCGGCCAGCTCTGCTTCTTCCGGCTGAGCTCCTCGGCGGAGAACCCCTACGGCTCGCAGATCACCGGCAGCCGGTACCAGGGCCAGCGGGGCCCGACGGCCTCCCGGTCGCACGCGAACTTCTTCCGGAGGGCCATGTGATCTCCCGGCGCGAGCTGCGGCAGCGGGAACAGGCGGAGCAGGNNGCCGCCGATCTGCGCGGGTTCCACCTCCTGCTCCTCGACGCCGAGGTCGAGGTCTCCGACGTCCTCGCGCTCGTCCACAACCGTCTGCCCGATGTTCCCGCCCGGCTCGGGGACAACGGCCAGGTGCGCCTGTCCCGGCATTCGCGGCTCAGCGCCGGGGTCGACCTCGACCCGTTGACCGCGGCCGCCCTCGAGGTTCCCGAGTGGGCGACTCACGCCGTCGTCCTCGACTGCCCGCGGGACCGGGAGCCGGCCCCGCCGCCGGACTGGTTCGCCGACGCCGACGGCCTCCACGAGGCGTTCCCCAAGGGCCTGCCCGACCGCGAGGAGGAGCGACAGCTCAGCCTCCTCCTGTCGATCGCCTCCCGCCTGCACCTCGCCGTCCGCCTCGCCGACGAGGACGGACTGCCCACCCGCGTCCTCGTCCCCGACCCCGATGCGAAGGTCGACCTCTACATCTACTCGCAGTACTGGCTCGAACCCGAGGTCGCGCTCTCCGTCGTGCGCCGCCACGCCCCGCACGCCTTCCAGCAGGCCCTGCCGACCCCCGACGCCGCGGTGCTCGCACAGGCCACGCTCGACGATCCCCTCTTCGACGCCACGGCACCGGTCGTCCTCGACGGATACTCCCTCCTCATCCCGCTCGGGGAGATCGACGAAGGGGCGGGGGAGATCGAGATCCGCGTCATCGAGGCCGAATGGGTGCCGCCGATCATCGCCGCGAGCACCGCCGAGCCGCAGATCGAGTACCACGTGCACTGGATGGACACCGAGCAGCTGCGGTACCGGCCGGGCCGTCCCCGCCGGTTCCGTCGGATGCGCGCCGAGGTGGCCGACCTCGTCGATCGGATCGGTGCGGAGCTGCTCTCCCGCAGTGACGGCACGGGGCTCGATGAGAACGGGTTCCTTGTCACCTCGGGGCAGCTGCGGGGCTGAATCTCCCGATCTGAGCGAACGGCCCATTGATTGGGAGATCAGGGGTGTTCCATGAGAAAATACTGTTGAGCAGATATGACCCCATAATCCCCCTTTGAAGACGGAGGTGTCCGCCGGTGATTGCCATGACGGGAGCCTTCTTCGGGGCTGCTGTCATTGCCTATCCGCTGGTGAGGATCCTCGGCCGCAACGCCTTCTTCCTCCTCGCCCTCGTCCCGCTGGCGGGATTCATCCTCACCCTCAGCGCCGCCTCGGCGCTCTTCGGCCCCGACGGCGCCCCGGTCGTGGAGAACCTCGACTGGCTTCCCGCGCTCGGCCTGTCCGGCATCTTCCGCCTCGACATCCTCTCGTGGGTGATGAGTCTCATCGTCACCGGTGTCGGTACGCTCGTCCTCGTCTACTGCGCCCGCTACTTCCCCACCGACGAACCCGGCCTCGCCCGTTTCGCCGCGGTGTTCATGGCGTTCGCGGGCATGATGTACGGGCTCGTCCTCGCCGACGAACTCCTCGTGCTCTTCGTGTTCTGGGAGGGCACGACGGTCTTCTCCTACCTCCTCATCGGCCACAGCCAGTCCCGGCGACGGTCCCGGCAGGCGGCCCTCCAGGCGCTCATCGTCACCACGGCCGGCGGCCTCGCGATGTTCGTCGGGATGGTCCTGCTCATCACCGCCACCGGCACCGGGTCGATGTCGGCCCTCGTCGAGCGCGCGCAGCTGGGCATGGACACCGGCCCGGTCATCACCACCGCCGTCATCCTCATCCTCGTCGGCGCGGTCTCGAAGTCCGCGCTCCTGCCCTTCCACTTCTGGCTGCCCGGCGCGATGGCCGCGCCCACTCCGGTCAGCGCGTATCTCCACGCCGCGGCCATGGTCAAGGCCGGCATCTACCTCATCCTGCGGCTCGCTCCCGGCTACCACAACCTGCCGGGTTGGACGGAGATCCTCCTCACCCTCGGTCTGCTGACGATGTTCATCGGCGGGTGGCAGGCGCTGCGGCAGACCGACCTCAAGCTCCTGCTCGCCTTCGGCACCGTCTCCCAGCTCGGGTTCCTCACGGTCATGGCCGCCTTCGGGTCACCCGATCTCACCCTGGCGGCGCTCGCCCTCCTCGTCGGCCATGCCCTCTTCAAGGCCTGTCTCTTCCTCTGCGTCGGCATCATCGACCACCGTGCCGGCACGCGCGACCTCACGAAGCTCTCCGGCGGCTGGAAGGCGTTCCCCGTCGTCGCCGTGTGCGCGACGATCGCCGCGGCCTCGATGGCCGGCATCCCGCCGACGCTCGGATTCGTCGCGAAGGAGGCCGTCTACTCGACGCTGCTCGAATCGGGGACGAAGGCCGGGGTCATCGCGCTCATCGGCATCATGATCGGCTCGATCCTCACCGTCGCCTACTCGGCGCGCTTCGTGTGGGGAGCGTTCTCCTCGAAGCCAGGCGTCGACGACATCGCCCGCCGCGACGAGAACGTCACCCTCGTCATCTCCCCGATCATCCTCGCCGCCCTCACCCTCATCCTCGGGCCCGCGGCCGGCGTCCTCGACCCCTATCTCAAGGCGTGGACCTCGGTGCTGCCGACGACGAACCCGGCCGACGGCGAGTACTACCTGGCGCTCTGGCACGGCTTCGAACCCGCGCTCGGCCTCTCCGCGGTCACCGTGGCCGCCGGCCTCGTCCTCTTCTGGTTCCGCCGGACCGTCGCGAAGGTTCAGTCGACGCTGCCGGCGGGCATCGACTTCCACAACGTCTACCGCCGCCTCATCAGCGGCATGGAGGCGCTCGCGCTCTGGGTCACCGCACGCACGCAGCGCGGTTCGCTGCCGTTCTACCAGAGCGTCATCTACCTCGTCCTCATCGGCGGGGTCGGGCTCGCGCTCATCACGAACAACACGTGGCCGATCCGCTTCCAGCTCGCCGCGAGTCCGCTCGACTTCATCGTCGCCGCCGTCCTCATCGTCGTCGCGATCGCCGCGACCCGCGCGAAGAAGCGCTTCACCGCCGTCGTCGTCACCGGCATCTCCGGCTATGCCATGGTCGCGTTCTTCGCGTTCATCGGCGCCCCGGACCTCGCACTCACGCAGGTCCTCGTCGAGACGATCACGATCGTCGTCTTCGTCCTCGTCCTCCGCCGCCTGCCCGCGCGGATCGGGCAGAGCACGGGGCGCTTCACCCCGGCATGGCGGGCGATCATCGGCGCCGGCGTCGGCGTGACGATGATGGTCGTCGTCCTCCTCGCCGCCGGCGTGCGGATGTTCGACCCCGTCTCCGTGGACTTCGGCGAACTCGCCTACGTCATCGGCAACGGCCAGAACATCGTCAACGTCACCCTCGTCGACATCCGCGTGTGGGACACGTTCGGTGAGATCTCCGTCCTCGTTGCCGCCGGCACCGGAGTCGCCGGGCTCATCTTCGTCCGCGGCCGCGAGGGCCACCTCGGCCGCTTCTCCCCGGACCGCACCGGCTTCGGCCGGGCCGGACAGCTGCGCTTCCAGCCCGTGCCCGACGAGATCGGCCCGCGCCGGGAGGCCGACAGCGACCATGAGGGTCTCGAGGAGCGTCGGGCCTCGTGGCTCATCGCCGGGCGCACGCTCGCCCCGCGCAACCGCTCGATCATCCTCGAGGTCACCGCGCGCCTGATCTTCCACGCCGTCCTCGTCTTCTCCGTCTACCTGCTCTTCACCGGGCACAACACTCCCGGCGGCGGTTTCGCCGGCGGTCTCGTCGCCGGTCTCGCCCTCGTCGTCCGCTACCTCGCGGGAGGCAAGTTCGAACTCGCCGAGGCGGCCCGCTTCACTCCCTCGGGCCTGCTCGGCACCGGGCTCATCCTCTCCGTGCTCACCGCGGTCGGCGGCTGGTTCTGGGGCGATGCGGTCTTCAAGTCGATCTACGTCGAGGGCACGCTCCCGCTCCTCGGCGAGCTCAAGTTCGGCACCCCGACGTTCTTCGACATCGGCGTCTACCTCATCGTCGTCGGCCTCATGCTCGACATCCTCCGCTCCCTCGGCGCCGAGGTCGACCTCCACCAGGAGCGCGACGAGCTCCTCCTCACCGACCGCCTCAACACCTCGCTCGGCCTCACCGAGCGCATCGGCGACGAAGCCGAGCACCACGCGGTCTCCGAGATCCTCAACCGCGTCAACCACCTCGAAGTCGACAACGGCGCTGAAGGAGGACGGCTGTGAGTCTGCCCTTCGTCATGGTCCTCGCGATGGGAGTGCTCTTCGCGTGCGGCGTCTACCTCATGCTCGAGCGCTCCCTGACCCGGGTGCTGCTCGGCTTCATCCTGCTCGGCAACGCCGTCAACCTCCTCATCATCCTCACCGCCGGGCGCGGCAGGCCGCCGCTGACCGACGGGAAGAACCTCTCGACGGTGGGCATGTCCGACCCGCTGCCGCAGGCCCTCGTCCTCACCGCGATCGTCATCACCTTCGCGGTCACCGCGTTCCTGCTCGCGATGATCTATCGCTCATGGCGACTCGTGCGCGCCGACTCCCTCCAGGACGACGCCGCCGACCTCCAGGTCGCGATCACGAAGATGATCAACTCGGAGGCCGAGGCCGGCACCGACTACGACGACACCGAGTTCGGCGACGAGGCCGAGAGCCCGATCCGCGGGGCCGTCGACCTCGACGACGACGGCACCCCGGCAGAGCGGAAGGCCGAGGCCGCCGAGGAATCCGATGCGGACGTGGGCCCCGCCTCGGCGCCGGGAAGGACCACCGGGGGCACCGACAGCACACCCGGCCCCGGCCGCACCGACACGACCGGCAGAACCGACACGACCGAGAGCACACGGGAGAAGGGGGAGGACCGATGACCGAGCTCCTGCCCATCCTCGTTCCCCTGCCCGTCCTGCTGCCGCTCATGGGCGCGGGCCTCGCCCTCGTGCTGTCGAAGCACACGCGCTCGCAGAACATCGTCTCCGTGCTCACGCTCACCGCGGTCATGGTCATCGCGTTCGTCGTCCTGCTCGGGGTCGACCAGTACGGGCCGCAGGTCGTCGCGATCGGCGGCTGGGAGCCGCCGGAGGGCATCACGCTCGTCGCCGACCGGCTCTCGGCGCTCATGCTCGTCGTGTCCTCGCTCGTCACTCTCTGCGTGCTCATCTACGCGCTCAGCCAGGACGCGAACGACGATTCGAACGAGACGCCGATCTCCGTGTTCAACCCCAGCTACCTCGTGCTCTGCGCGGGCGTGGCGAACGCGTTCCTCGCCGGCGACCTCTTCAACCTCTACGTCGGCTTCGAGATGCTCCTGCTCGCGTCCTACGTCCTCCTCACCCTCGGTGCGACGGCCGAGCGGATCCGCGCGGGCGTGACCTACGTCGTCGTCTCCCTCGTCTCCTCGATCATCTTCCTCACGGCGATCGGCGTCATCTACGCGGCGACGGGCACCGTCAACATGGCCCAGCTCGCCGAGCGCCTCGACCAGCTGCCGCCGGACGTGCAGATGGTCCTCCACGTCCTCCTCCTCATCGGCTTCGGCATCAAGGCGGCGATCTTCCCGCTCTCGTTCTGGCTGCCCGACTCGTATCCGACGGCGCCGGCCCCGGTCACCGCGGTGTTCGCGGGCCTGCTGACGAAGGTCGGCATCTACGCGATCATCCGCACCGAGACCCTGCTCTTCTCCGATTCGTCGCTGCGGGTCCCGCTGCTCATCGCCGCGGGACTGACGATGCTCGTCGGCATCCTCGGGGCGATCGCGCAGTCGGAGATCAAGCGCATCGTGTCCTTCACGCTCATCTCCCACATCGGGTACATGCTCTTCGGCGTCGCGCTCGGCACGACGTTCGGGCTCGCCGCGGCGATCTACTACACGGTCCACCACATCATCGTCCAGACCGCGCTGTTCCTCGCGATCGGACTCGTCGAAATGCGCGGCGGGTCGACGTCGACGCGCTCCCTCGGCGGGCTCATGGTGCTCTCCCCGGCGCTGACGATCATCTTCTTCCTCCCCGCCCTCAACCTCTCCGGCATCCCGCCGTTCTCCGGGTTCATCGGCAAGGTCGCGCTCTTCGCCGCCGGCTTCGAGGACCAGAACTGGCTGGCCACCGCGCTCATCGTCGCCGGCACCGTGACGAGCCTGCTCACCCTCTACGTCATCGGCCGCACGTTCAACCTCGCGTTCTGGCGCGACCCGGCCGACGCCGAGGAGCCGAACGAGGAGCTCGTCGAGGAGTTCGCCGAGCGCAAGCGCACGATCCTGGCCGGCGGGACCTGGCGCTCGCGGATCGGCGTGCCGGGACCGATGTTCGCGGCCACCTCGGCGATCGTCCTCGTCTCGATCCTGCTGACGATCTTCGCCGGACCCCTGTGGGACCTGTCGATGCGAGCCGCGGAGAACCTCGCCGACCCGCTCAACTACGTCAACCAGGTGCTCGGAGGTGGTGGCTGATGACGCCGCGCACACCGGTGAACAAGGGCCGCCGGATCGTCCAGCAGCTCGTCCTCGTCTTCTTCCTCGTCGTCCTCTGGGTGATGCTGTGGGATTCGCTCACGGTGCTCAGCGTCGTCACCGGCATCATCCTCGCGTTCCTCGTCACCCGGGTCTTCTACCTGCCGCCGGTCGTCCTCTCCGGCCGGTTCAACATCCTCCACGCCGCGGTCTTCGCCGGCTGGTTCCTCTACTCGATGGTCATCGCGTCGGTCGAGGTCGCGTGGTTCTCGTTCCGCCCGAAGGCCGTGGGCGCCGGATCGGTCATCGCCGCGGACCTGCGGACCCGCTCCGACCTCATGATGACGCTCGTCGCCGACACCGCGAGCCTCATCCCCGGCTCGATCATCGTCGACAGCGACCGCGCCCGCGGACGTCTCTACCTCCACGTCCTTGACGCCGACACCGACGAGAAGATCCTCGCCGCGAAGAAGCAGGTCTACGACATCGAGGGCCTGCTCATCAAGGCGCTCGGGTCGACCCGCGACCTCGCCGCGCTCAAGGTCGACCCCGACCCGCTCGCCGCGTCCGCCGAGAGAGGAGGGACCCGATGAACGGCCTCGTCGTCACCGTCATCATCGCCGTCGCGACGATCCTCTTCGCCGCCTCGGTGTTCGTCGCCCTCTATCGCGTCATCCGCGGCCCGTCGATCCTCGACCGCATGATCGGCACCGACGTCATCCTCGCCTCCATCATGTGCGGTCTCGGCGCGTTCATGGCCGTGACCGGCCGCACCGACCTGCTGCCCGTGCTCATCGTCCTCGCGATGCTCGGCTTCGTCGGGTCCGTGAGCGTGTCCCGCTACGTCTCGAAGTCCGATTCGATGACCCCGGGCGCCGAGGCGGGGGCGCTCAGCGACTTCTCCGCCTCCGACTGGCACATGCCGAAGAGCGAGACCGCCGCCACCGGTGACGCCCAGTCCGCTCGGGAGGCGGCGTGGGCCGAGGACGTCGCCCGCGGCATCTCGAACGTCCCCGACGGACCCGTCGAGATCACCGTCCGCGACGAGGTCGTCGTCCCGGATCCGGGCCCCGCCGCGGCGACGACCGCCTCGGCGACCCCCGATGACGAGCGCGGAGAAGGCGCCGGCAGCGGTCCCGACGCGGGTCCCGACGACGAGCTCGCCGGGGAATCGCCTGACGGGGCGGCGGGTGCCGCGAAGGGCGACGGTCTCGCCGGGCCCACCGATGCGGTCGGGCGGCATCGGCACGACGACGGGAAGGGGGGACACGATGGTCCTTGATCTCATCAGCGCGATCCTCATCCTCCTCGGCGCGCTCCTCTCGCTCGCAGCCGCGGTCGGTCTGCTCCGGTTCGGGGACCTGCTCTCGCGGATGCACGCGAGCGCCAAGCCCCAGGTGCTCGGCCTCGTCCTCATCGCGATCGCCATCGCCATCCAGTTCCCGACGTGGGCGACGGTGACGACGCTGGCGATCATCGTCTCGTTCCAGCTCGTGACGATTCCCGTCGCCACCCACATGGTCGGTCGCGCCGGCTATCGCACCAAGCACCTGCGTCGATCTATGCTGTATCGAGATGAGCTGGCCGAAGCCGTCGATCGCGCGGAGGCCAGGGAGACGGCCCGTGAGCGCCGACGAGAGTTCGGAACGGACGAACATGACGGTTGACAACCAGCGAGACCAGCAGCCGCTGGTGCTCGTGGCCGACGACGAGCCGGATGTGCTCGGCGCGGTGGTGCCCTTCCTTCAGCGCTCGGGGTTCCGGGTGCTCGCCGCCGGTGACGGACTGCTCGCCCTCGACGAGATCCGCCGCCACCAGCCCGACGTCTGCGTCCTCGACGTGCTCATGCCCGGGGCCGACGGCCGGCAGGTGCTGCGCACCCTGCGGCAGGAGGAGAACTGGGTGCCGGTCCTCCTCCTCACCCAGGTCGGGGAGGCCGTGGAGCGGGCGATGGCGCTGGAAGAGGGCGCCGACGACTACCTCAACAAGCCCTTCGACCCCCACGAACTCGTCGCCCGGATCCGCGCGGTGCTGCGCCGGACCCGGAGTGAGGGCCCGCCGCTCGCGACCGCCCCGGTGCTCGTCTCGAGCTTCGGGCTGCGGGTCGACCGGGTCGGACGGCGCGCGTGGCTCGGGCAGCGCGAACTCGTCATCACACCCAAGGGCTTCACCCTGCTCGAATACCTCATGGTCCATCAGGACGAACTCATCGACCGCGCCCGGCTCCTCGAAGTCCTCTGGGGATTCGAGGAGGCCGTGGGCACCCGCGCCGTCGACTCCCGGGTCGCGGAGCTGCGGCGGGTGCTCGGCGAGGATGCCGCTGAGCCGCGGTGGATCGCGACCGTCCAGGGCCGCGGCTACCGTTTCGTCGGCGACGTCCACGGTGAGGAAGGACTCCGACGGATATGACGAACTTCCTGGTCATCGAGGTCCAGATCTGGCTGTTCCTCCTCATCCTCCTCCTCGTCCTCGCAGGACTCGCGGCGGCCGCGTTCTTCGGCTGGCGGCGTCTCAAGCGCCGCGAGGCCGCGCTGCGCGAGTCGATCGAGACCGCGGCTGCCGAGGATTCGCTCGCCAAGCGCAACCGGATGCTCATCCGCCTCGACCACGAGCTGAAGAATCCGCTCACCGCCCTGCGGACGTCGGCGGCGACGATCCGTGAGGTGTCCCGACAGGGCGGCACGCTCGCCGAGGTGGAGCCCTCGGCCAAGCAGGTCGACATCTCCTCCCGCCGGGTCGCGCGTCTGCTCGCCGACCTGCGCAAACTCGCCGATGTCGAGACCCGCATCATCGAGTACTCCCGCGTCGACCTCGACCGCCTCATCCATCAGGCCGTCGAGGACGCCTCGACCGCACCGGGCGCCGAGGATCGGATGATCGTGGCGACGGTCGCGCGTGCTCCCTGGCGCCTGCCCGACGTCGCCGGTGAGGAGGATCTCCTCCTCACCGCGATCCTCAACCTGCTCGGCAATGCGCTCAAGTACTCCTCGCAGGCCGAGGTCGTCGAGCTCCGCGCGAACGAGCAGATCATCGACAACCATCGGTGGGTCGTCGTCGAGGTCGCCGACACCGGCAGCGGCATCCCGTTGGGGGAGCAGGACCAGGTGTGGGACGAACTCTCCCGCGGCTCGCGGGTGCGCGCCGTCGCCGGGTCGGGCATGGGCCTCTCCCTCGTCCGCTCGATCGTCGCCCGCCACGGCGGGTCGGTGCAGCTCTTCAGCCAGGAGGGCGTCGGCACCTCGGTGCGCATGGTCCTTCCCGTCCTCGCCGACGCCGATCCGGTCGGGGCACCCCCGATGGCCGAGGGCGGTGCCCACGCAGCTGCCGGATCGCATCCCGTGCAGCCGGTGCAGAACCCCGATATGCGCCACGCCCCCGGGTTCCTCCCGCCGCGTCAGCCGAGCGAGGCTGAACTCAACGGGCGGATCCTCGGCACGCCGAGGCGGACATCGAAGCGCCGCCTCGAACGCGTCGACGGCACGCTCATCGATCGCTCGACGGGGGAGTCCGTCGGCAGCGGCAGCGGGTTCCCCGTCGACTCCGGTCAGCATTCGCAGTTCAAGCCCGGAACGCGGTCGCCGCAGAGCGGCCAGCCCCAGGGCGGCTCTCCCCAGAGTGATGGTGTGCCGGTCGAGGGTCAACCGCAGAGCGGTGGCGTGCCGGTGGGCAGTCAGCCGCAGGGCCGCGGTGTGCCGGCGGGTGCGCCGCAGCCCAACAGCGGACCCCAGCGGGTGCCTCATGGCGGTCGGCAGGCCGACAGCGGTCCGCAGCAGCGACCGCCACAGCAGGGAATCCCGCGGCAGCAGGGCGTCCCGCAGCAGGGAATCCCGCAGCAGGGGGCGCAGTCTCCGCAGGGCCGGCCCGGGGTGATGCAGCAGGGGCCGGGAGCGCAGCGGCCCGGCGGTCAGCCCGGCCCGCAACCCCACGGCGGTCAGCAGCCCGTGGGCAGCCAGCCCGGCGGCTACCCGGCACAGGGTGCCGGACAGCACTCGGCTCCTGGTTTCGGTCAGGGTCCCCACCAGGGCGTCCCCGGCGCTCCGGGCGCAGGACACCAGCGGCCGGGCCAGGGGCCTCCCGCCGGAGTCCCGGGGCAGCAGGGCGGCCAGCAGTTCGGTGTCCCGGAGCACCGGCGCTTCGCCGATCCCACGCGCCGTCCGACACCGCAGCCCGGTGGTCAGCCTGGCGCTCAGCCCGGTTCTCAGCCGCAGCCGCACGACGGCCGTCAGGCGGTCGGTGGTCAGCCGCAGCCGAACGCGCAGGCGGGCTACGGCAATCGACAGCCTCAGGACAGCCGACCGCACAGTGGCCAGCCTGGCCCCGCGCCGTCAGAGAGCGTCCACCCTCAGGCCGGCCAGCCGGGCAACGCGCAGCCCCAGGGCAGCCAGCCCGGTCCGGCACAGCCTGATCCGGCACAGCCTGATCCGGCACAGCCCGGTGCGGCCGACCAGCCGTTCCCGAGCCGGCGCGACCTGCGCAGGAGGAACGACTCGCGATGACGAGACCGGTGGTCCGCACAGTCACCGCGGTCAGCGCCGCCGCCTCCCTCCTGCTCAGCGGGTGCGCCGTCCTGCAGGTCCGCACCGCCGAACGCGACTCGGGACCGCTCGCCGTCGGCGTCCAGGAGGAGCCGGGCGAGCCGACGGAGGAGCCGACCGGACCCACGATTCCCGAGGGCATGGAGATGAAGTCGCACAACCTCGGCGCGGAATGCCCGGTCAATGTCAGCTTCGCGATCGGACCCGACTGGTTCGACGGCAGCAGCAGCCCGGCGTTCATCGTCTACAGCCGGGGGACGTCGCTGACCGACAGCGACACGATCATCATCTCGTGCAATGAGGCCTTCGACGACTCGCCCAAAGCGGTCGTCGACGGGAAGAAGCAGTACCAGTTCTCCGAACAGGGATCGACGGTCAACGCCGAGCGCACCGGCTCGATCGCATCGGGCTACTTCTGGACGTACCAGGCAGTGCTCGGAGAGGACGAGATCTTCGCGATCAACCAGGAGCCGACCGTCATGTACGGCGCGACCCTGGGGTATCAGACGAACGGCCGCCTCGTGAACATCAGCGTCGAGATGCGCGCGCTGCAGACCGACGAGGCCGCCGCCGAGGACTTCAAGACAATGCTGCCGACGCTCACCGTCGACGGCGAGCCGGTACCCTCGCCGACCTTCAAATGAGCTGACGGCGGCTGCGCCGGCCCCTGGCGACCGGCCCGGGCAGCGGTGACCGCCTGGGCCGGTCGCGGGTCACCGACCGGCCTACCGGCGCGAGCTCTCGAGGCCCGTCGGCCACTTCGCGCCGTTGGCCCAGTAGGCGGAGATCTCCGAGAGGTCGCGGCCCTTCGTCTCCGGGGCGAAGCGGAAGACGAAGAGGAACGCGAGCACGGAGAGCGCACCGAAGACGAGGAAGACGCCCGCGCCGCCGATGAGCTCGAGCAGCCCGGGGAAGAACTGGGCGACGATCGCGTTGGCGACGAGGTCCGCGGTGAGCATGAGCGAGGCGCCGAGCGCCCGGTACTTCGCGGGGAAGGTCTCACCCGCGTAGACCCAGACGAGGGAGCCGAAGCCGAACGTGTAGCCCATCGTGAACGCGATGATGCCGATGACCCCGAAGACCGTGCCGCCGGTCGTGCTGCCCGCTTCGCCGCCGAGGCTGAAGGTGAGGACGAGGACGACGGTCGAGACGATCATCACCCCGATGCCGGTGAGCAGCACCGGCCGCCGCCCGAAGCGGTCGACGATGAACATCGAGACGATGACCGCGGCCAGCGCGAAGGTCTGGACGATCGCCGGCAGACCGAGGAGGGCGCCGTAGCCGCTGAAGCCCATCGACTCGAAGATCGAGGGCGCGTAGTAGATCGTCGCGTTGATGCCGGTGATCTGGATGAAGAAGCCGAGCCCGATGACGAAGAGCGTGGCCTTGAGCAGATGACCGCGGAACATGTCGACGAGGCGGCCGCTCTCCTGATTGAGCTCGGTGCGGATCTGCCCGAGGTCCCGGTCGACGTCGCGGTTCGGTTCGAGGGCACGGAGGGCATCGGCCGCCTCGGCGTCGCGTCCCTTGAGCATGAGCCAGTGCGGGGTCTCCCTGACCTTGAGCAGCAGGAGGAAGACGATCGCCGCGGGCACCGCGGCGAGTCCGAGCATGAGGCGCCACGATTCGATGAGCGCGAGTCCCCAGCACACGAGGTAGCCGGCGATGATGCCGATGACGGTCGTTACCTGGTAGGCCACGAGGAGGCCGCCGCGGACGTTCGTCGGCGAGGACTCGGCGATGAAGACGGGGACGACGGCCAGGGCGATGCCGATCGCGACGCCGAGGAGGAGGCGGGCGATGAGCAGGGAGAGGTAGCCGGGCGCGAAGCCGGAGATGACGGAGAAGACGATGTAGCCGGCGGCGATGAGGAACATCGACTTCTTGCGGCCGATCGCGTTCGACAGCGGACCGCCGATGATCGCCCCGACGATCTGGCCGATGACGACGGCGGTCGCGAGCCCGCCGAGCTCGGCGCTGCTCAGTCCCAGATCCCCTTCGAGGAAGAGGAGGGCGCCGGCGATGTTGGAGATGTCGTACCCGTAGGTGATGCCGAGTGCAACGGCCGCGAACGCGACGATCGTGACGAGCCGCGGTGCTCGCCCCAGGTCGGTGAGGAATGCCACGTGACTGCTCCTTTGCGAGATGTGAACCACAGGTAACCGTACACGAATACTATCCACTTGTGGAGAAATATGCCATGATAATGATTGATTGAATCAAAAAACGATCAGGAGAATGAGCAATGGCCAGTGGCGGCACGTTCATGGCGGAGGAGCTCCGCAGTCAGCCGGACATGTGGGAGACCACCCTGTCCTTCCCCGTCGCCGAGGCGGCCGTCCCGGGCGACGGCGAGCGGATCGCGGTCATCGGATGCGGATCCTCCTGGTTCGGTGCGCAGGTCTACGCGAACCTCCGCGAAGCAGCGGGGCAGGGGGAGACCGACGCGTTCACAGCGAGCGAGTACCCGTTCGACCGCGCGTACGACCGCGTCGTCGCGATCTCCCGGTCCGGCACGACGACCGAGGTCATCGACACGCTGGACCGCCTCGACGGCACGGTGCCGGTGACGGCGATCGTTGGCGGCGCCGACACCCCGATCGCGCGAGCGGCCACCGCTGCCATCGCGCTCGACTACGCCGATGAGCGCTCCGTCGTCCAGACGCGCTTCGGCACCTCGACGATGGCTCTGCTGCGGGCGTGGGCCGGACAGACCGCGGCCGTCGAACAGGCGATCGACCAGGCGCGGACCGTGCTCGACGGGATCTCCGCCGACTTCTCCGAGGTCGATCCCGACATCCTCGACGACGGCCTCATCGACGCCGAGCAGTACAGCTTCCTCGGCATGGGATGGACCTGGGGCGTGGCCGACGAGGCGGCGCTCAAGCTGCGCGAGTCCGCGCAGGCATGGACGGAGTCGTACTCGTCGATGGAGTACCGGCACGGTCCCATCGCGATCGCGGCCCCCGGCCGGGTGACCTGGCAGTTCGGTGAGGCCCCCGAGGGACTCGCCGGTCAGGTCGAGGCGACGGGTGCCCGCTTCGTCCAGGCCGACCGGGACCCCCTGGCCGACCTCGTCCGCCTCCACGCGCTCGCGCTCATCAAGGCCCGCCGCCTCGGCGTCGACCCCGATCATCCGCGTTCGCTGACCCGCTCCGTCATCCTCGACCGATGACGACGCGGGAGGAGATCCACCGCGTCGCCGCCGGCCAGAGCCTCGGTCCCGGACCGGTCGCGCTCGCCGTCGACGTCGGCGGGACGGGGATGAAGGCCGTCCTCTTCGATTCCGCGGGCCGGTTCGTCGACGCGATCACCGCCCCGACCCCCGAGTGCACCGACACCGCCGCCGGTGAGGTCGTCGACGTCGTCGCGGACTTCCGTGCCCGCTTCGCGACCGCTCACCCCGCCCATCCCATCGCCGAGGCGGCCGTCGTCCTCCCCGGGATCGTCGACGAGGCGACGGGGACCGGGGTGTTCTCGGCCAACCTCGGCTGGCGCGACGTCCCGTTCGCGGCGATCCTCAGCGAGCGCCTCGGCGTGCCCGTGACGGTCTCCCACGATGTGCGCTCGGCCGGGCGTGCGGAGTTCGCCTTCGCCGAGGCGATGCCGGACAACGCGGCGATGGTGACGATCGGCACGGGGATCGCGGCGGCGATCATGGTCGAGGGCACGCTCGTGTCCGCGGGCGGGTTCGCCGGGGAGGTCGGGTTCACCGAGGTCACCGTTGATGTCGCCGACGGCGTGTTCCGCGGGCCGATCGAGCACATCGCCTCGGCGGCTTCGATCGCCAGACGCTACACCGCGCGCAGCCGCCGGGACGTCTCCGGGTCGCTCGGGGTGCTCGAGGCGATGCACGACGGGGACTCGATCGCCGCCGCGGTCTTCGCCGAGGCGGTCGATGCCCTCGGTGCAATGTGCACCCAGCTCGTCGCCGTCGTCGCGCCCGAGGTCATCGTCTTCGGCGGGGGACTCTCGAGCGCCGATGAGCTCCTCGACGGGGTCGACGCCGCCCTGCGCTCCCGCCTCGACTTCCACCGTGCCCCGCGCATCCGGCGGGCCGGTCTCGGCCCGGTCGCCGGCCTCATCGGCGCGGGCCTGCTCACCCGAGGGCACGCATGACCGCGGACAGCCGGTCGGCGGACGGAGCCGGTCCGACGGTCGCCGTGCTCACGCTCAGTCCCGCGCTCGACTGCACGCTCACCGTCCCCCGGCTCGACCGGGGGCGCACCCATCGTGCGGCACCGGCCGCCGAGGTGCTCGGCGGCAAGGGCGTCAACGTCGCCCGCGTGCTCGCCGCTCTCGGAGTGCCGTCGGTCGCCTTCGGTCCCGTCGCCCGGAAGCACTGGCCGGCCGCGGGCGACGAGGAGACGGTGCGGTGGGAGCTCACCGACACCCCGGCACCGCTGCGTCGCAGCATCGCCGTCATCGAGGACTCGGGGCGCGCGACGCTCATCAACGAGACCGCCCACCCCCATCCGGCGCACGTCTGGGCAGAGCTGCGGGCCGGTCTCGCCGCCCGGCTGCGCGCACCGGGTCTGCGGGTCCTCGTCATCTCCGGGTCGACCCCGGACGACTGTCCCGCCGATCTCGTGCCCGGACTCATCGCCGCCGCCCACGCGGCCGGGGTCACGGTCATCGTCGACACGTCCGGTGCCGGTCTCCTCACCGCCGCCGAGGCGGGCGCCGACTGGGTCAAACCCAACGACGAAGAGCTGCGCGCGCTCTTCGCAGACGAGGCCGACACCGAACGCGCGAAGTGCACGGCGGCGATCGAGCAGGCGTCCTCACCTGGCACGGCGCTGGCCGGTGCGCGCCTCAGCGACACGGCCGTCGCGGTCTCCGCGTGCGGCGATCCCGTGCTCCGCGGCGCCGGACGCCTCATCGACGCGGGCGCTCGACACGTCCTCGTCTCCCGCGGCGCCGACGGCATGGACCTCGTCGATGCGACCGGTCCGCGCCGCCGGGCACGGCTCGCCCGGACCCTGCACGGCAATCCGACCGGGGCCGGGGATGCGGCCGTCGCCGCACTGGCCTGGACGCTCGCCTCCCGCGCGGCCGGGGTCGGCGGGGACGCCGGTGGGGGAGCGGACGCTGAGGCCGGCGGGGACGCTGGTGGAGGAGCCGAGACCGGCGGGGACGACGGTGCGGGAGCCGGCGCCGGGGACGGGTCCGCGCGGGAGTCCGCGGGCGACCACCTCGGCGCTGCGGAGATCGGCGTGCTGCTCACGCGCGCGGTCGCGGTCTCGGCCGCCGCCGTGCTCATGCCGCAGGCCGGGCAGATCCACGCGCGCTGGCGCGACTTCGGTCATCAGGTCATCACCGAGGACATTCCGGCCCCGGCCACCACCCCGACCTCTCACACAGACGGAGCGAGACCATGACGAAGGCAGCGACGACGGATCTCCTCGCCGCGCTCGGGCGCCGTGCCTCGGACGCGACGGCCCCCGCCCCGGCCGGCACGGCAGGCGTCCCCGCCACCCCCGCCACCCCCGCCTCGGCGGCCACGGCAGGCACCCCCGCCTCGGCGATCGGAGCGTTCAACGTCATCACCCTCGAATCGGCCGAGGCGATCGCCGCCGGCGCCGAGGCCGCCGGGCGCCCGGTCATCATGCAGATCTCACAGAACTGCGCGAGATACCACGGGACCCTCGCGCCGATCGCCCGGGCGACGCTTGCGATCGCCGCCGCCGCGAGCGTGCCCATCGCCGTCCACCTCGACCACGCGACGGACCTCGCACTCGTCGACGAGGCGCTCGAGCTCGGCTTCGACTCCGTGATGTACGACGGCGCCCACCTGCCCTATGCGGAGAACTGTGCGACGACCGCCGAGGTGGTCCGCCGTGCCCACCGCCAGGGCATCGGCGTCGAGGCCGAGCTCGGGGAGATCGGCGGCAAGGACGGCGCGCATGCCCCGGGCGTACGCACCGATCCCGCCGAGGCGGTCGACTTCGCGGCCGCGACCGGCGTCGATGCGCTCGCCGTCGCCGTCGGCAGCTCCCACGCCATGCTCGAGCGCACGAGCCGCCTCGACCTCGACCTCATCATCCGGCTCGCCGCGGCGGTGCCCGTGCCCCTCGTCCTCCACGGCTCCTCGGGGGTTCCCGACGGCGAGCTCGAGCGGGCGATCGGGGCGGGCATGGCGAAGATCAATGTCTCGACTCATCTGGGCGCCGTCTTCACCGGGGCGGTGCGCGAGACCCTTGAGGCGGACCCGCGCCTCGTCGACCCGCGCCGGTACCTCGCGCCCGGACGCGAGGCCTTCGCCGCCGAGGTCGCCCGCCTGCTCGAGCTGTTCGCCGAGGCGCCGGCACCGGATCCGCTTGCCAAACCCGCACACGAGGCTTGAGAGTGGCACTATGAGCACGCGCGAAGACCGCCTCGACCGCATCCTCGGTCGCCTCGACCGGGAGGGCACCGTCGGCGTCGACGCGCTCAGCGAGGAGCTCGGAGTCTCGCTCGCGACGATCCGCCGGGACCTCGACCTGCTCGAGGAGCGGCGCCTGCTCGAGCGCACCCACGGCGGTGCGACCCGCAAGAACGTCAACTACGACCTGTCCCTGCGCTACAAGGAGGCCGCCGCCACCGAGGCGAAGGCCGCGATCGCGCGCGCCGCGGTCGCCCAGATCAGCCCCGGCACCGCCGTCGGGCTCTCCGGGGGGACGACGACGTTCCAGGTCGCCGATGCCATCAGCGAACGCGACGACCTCGTCAGCGACCTCACGGTCGTGACGAACGCCGTCAACGTCGCCCACAAGCTCGCGGTGCACCCGGGCATCAAGGTCGTCGTCTGCGGCGGCATCATCAACCCCTCGAGCTTCGAGCTCGTCGGCTCCTTCGTCGACGCGGTGCTCGCGAGCATCTGGCTCGACCTCGCGTTCATCGGGGTGCATGCCTTCTCCGCCGGTGCCGGCGTGATGACCGTCAACGAGGCCGAAGCGCACGTCAACCGGCTCATGGCCCAGCGCGCACAGCGGGCGGTCGTCGTCGCCGACTCCTCGAAGTACGGCAGGCGCTCGTTCGCCTCGGTGGGCGGGGCGGACGTGTTCTCATCGATCATCACCGACGACGGTCTCGGCGCCGAGGCGGTCACCGAGCTCACTGCCGCCGGCTTCGACGTCGACCTCGCGACGACCGACGGCCCGACGGGAGGCACGCGGTGACGGCTCCCATCCCCGACGTCGTCGTCCACAACGCGGTCATCCTCGACAGCGATCCCGCGACGTTCTCAATCGACTTCGCCGACACGTGGATCGCCGTCGCCGACGGCATCGTCGTCGACCGCGGTCGGGGCGTGATGTGGCACCAGTGCGCGAGTCCGGCGACGCGGATCATCGACGCCGAGGGCGCCTACCTCGCCCCTGCGTTCGTCGACATCCACACCCACGGCGGCGGCGGGCACAACGTCGAGGACGGCCCCGACCACCTCGGCGCGATCCTCGACGTCCACCGCGCCCACGGCACCCGTGCCCTCGTCCTCTCCTACGTCTCCGATACGATCGCCGGGCTCGCGGCCTCGCTGCGGGTCGGGGCAGGGCTCGCGCGGGAGAATCCCGCGGTCCTCGGACTCCACGCCGAAGGCCCGTTCCTCTCCCCGGATTTCAAGGGCGCGCACTCCCCGGAGGCGCTCACCGCCCCCACCCCCGAGGCGGTCGCGACCATCCTCGACGCCGCCGATGGGCGGCTCGCCCAGGTCACCCTCGCACCCGAACTGCCCGGCGCGCCCGAGGCGATCGCCCGCTTCGTCGCAGCCGGGGTGAGCGTGGCCGTCGGCCACACGGCCGCCGACTACGCCCAGACGATGCGGGCCTTCGAGGCGGGCGCGAGCATCCTCACGCACGCGTTCAACGGGATGCCCGGCATCCACCACCGCAGCCCGGGCCCGATCCTCGCCGCCCTCGACGCCCCGCACGTCACGCTCGAACTCATCAACGACGGCATCCACGTCCAGGCCCCGGCCGCGCGGCTGGTCACGGGGCTCGCACCCGGTCGCGTCGCCCTCATCACCGATGCCATGGCAGCCACCGGGATGGGCGACGGGGACTATGTGCTCGGCAGTCTGCCGGTGCGGGTCGAGGACTCGGTCGCCCGGGTCAGGTCCGCCGACGGATCGGTCGGGTCGATCGCCGGATCGACGCTGACCATGGACGATGCCGTGCAGCGGGCCGTCGCCGAGGTGGGGATGAGTCCGATCGCCGCCGCCCAGGCCGCGGGGCTGACTCCCCTGCGAGCGCTCGGTCGTCTCGCCCCCGACGTCCACAGCCTCCTGCGGGTGGGCCAACCCGCCGACTGCGTCCTCCTCGACGCCGACATGCGGGTGACGACCGTGTGGATCGGGGACCGGCGCTGAGGGTGTGGTTGCCCGGGAGAGCCGATGTCGTGGGAAGATGGTCGGCATGGATGCCCTGCTCCTCATCGACACCGACGACACAGCGCTGACCTCCGAGAAGGCCGTCGAGACCCTCGGCGGGATCGTCGGCCGCACCCGTGCGGTGGGCGGAGTGCTCATCTTCGCCACGACGAACGAGGAGGTCTCCGGTCGCGAGGACGAGGAGATCAGCGTCTTCGGCCCCGATGAGGAGGACCTCGTCCTCCGCTCGGACAATCCCGACATCTTCGAAGGCGTCGACGACCTCGCCGCCGGTCTCCACGACATGGCCGTCGATCGGATCGTCATCGCCGGAGTCGACGAGAACCCCGGTGCGGTGTGGGCCTCGGCGATGGCGGCCCTCGTCTGCAACTTCGACGTCATCGTCCTCTCCGATTCCGTCGTCAGCGCCGCCGGCGACCCCGTCACCTGGACCGATGCGGCCGAAGAGGCGGGCGCTATGGTCAAGCGCACCGAGGACACCTGGCTGCGCATGTGACTGGCGACCGCCTCGGCAGTGTGACATTGCTCTGAGCCGTCGGCGCTGACTGGCACGGCCACCGGGCGCGGTTCTACACTGTGTAGTGGGTAAATGGAGCCTGCATGGACCCTGAGGTGAGGAGGTGGCATGACCGGCTGGCACAAGTCGATCCGTGCTCTCTTCGCGGCTGTGATGACGACGATGCTCGCGGTCCTCATGCACGTCGGCGCCGGCGGCGACTTCTCCGCCCTCGGCACCGGCTTCGTCTTCGTCCTCGTTCTCTGGGCGGCGATGATCCTCGCGGGACGTCGCCTCGGATACCTCGCCCTCGCCGCGATCCTCGGCCTCGGTCAGCTCCTCATGCACGCCTCGATGGGCTGGTTCGGCCCGATGTCGTCGATGATGCGAGGGACTGCCGGTGGACCCGCCTCGGCGTCGCCGGATCCGACGATGTCGGCAGCCGAACACGAGCTCATGACCCCGGCCACCGGGTCTCTCGACCTCGGTCAGGCCGCGCCGATGGGCCATTCGATGGGCCACGCCAACGGCGCCGGCCCGGGCATGATCATCGCCCACATCGTCGCCGTCATCGTCACCGCGATCATCCTCAAGCGCGGTGAGGATCTCCTCTTCAGCATCCTCCAACTGGCACTGGGGCCGGTTGTCATCGCCCTGCGCGCACTCGCGTCCGCGCAGCTCAGTCTTGCGGGGGCGCGCCTGCGCGTCGTCCGCCATGTGCGCGAACTCCCGCACATGGTGCCAGCGGCCGTCATCGGCCCGAACTACCGTCGCGGTCCACCCGCGCTCGTCTGACACCTCACCACCGGCAGCGCGCGATCTGACGATGCGCTGCACCCCACATCACCCTCGGCATTCGTCGCAGAGTCATGCGATCATGCGCGCGGTTGCCCAGCGCCGACCGGTTTCGGCCACGTGCCCGGGCCGTCACGCCTACGACATCGGTCGCGGCCACGCGTCGACACCCGGCGCGGTCGAGAGCGGACATCCCGGTGAGCCTCCCGCCCTGCGGGACCTCCTGACGGGGATCGCCTCATGGCCGCATCGGACCCGCCTCGGCGACGGCATGATCCGCACCCGACCGCCGACGAACGCCACCACACGAAAGTGCAGACGAAATGCGCAAGAACACCATTCTCAAGTCCACCATGCCCGCGCTCGCCATGTCGGCGGCTCTCGTCCTCGGCCTCAGCGGCTGCGGTCAGAGCGGCAGCCAGAGCAGCGCCTCGGAACCCTCGGCCTCGAGCAGCAGCGCCTCGGTCGACGCGTCGGCTTCGCTGACGTTCGACGACGCATGGGTCAAGGCCGCTGACGAGGGCATGACGGGAATCTTCGGCACGGTGACGAACACGACCGACGCCGACATCAACCTCGTCGGTGCCAACTACGACGGCGCGAACATGGTCCAGCTCCACGAGACCGTCGGTGACGGCTCCGGTTCGATGATGATGCAGGAGAAGGACGGCGGCTTCGTCATTCCCGCCGGCGGCTCCCTCGACCTCGAACCGGGCGGCGACCACATCATGGTCATGGACATGACGCGCCCGATCAAGCCGGGCGAGGAGATCACCGTCGAACTCGTCACCGCCGATGACGAGACGATCTCCGTGACCGCGGTGGCCAAGGAGTACACGGGTGCGCAGGAGACCTACGCGCCCGGTGAGCCCGATGCCGCCTCCGACGGCGGCGACGGCATGGACGGCATGGGCGACATGTCGGGCATGAGCGATGAGGGCTCCGGTGACAACTGATCCCCGCGACCCGGACTCCGCGTCGGGTCGCGACACCGAGCCCGTCGCTGAGCGGACGTGGTGACCGGGAGAG
>NZ_BAAAMB010000004.1:139493-154722 GCF_039528855.1 Brevibacterium sanguinis
CGCCGGCGGTGTCGGAGCCGTCGGGTCGCTCGCCGGGTTCGGCATCGGGCGCGCCACCGAGGCGAACACCCCGCAGCCGCCGCGCGCCGACACCACCGGCGTCAACGGGGAGGTCGCGGTGCCGTTCTACGGCGAGCACCAGGCCGGGATCGAGACGGCCCCGCAGGCCCACGGCGAGTTCCTCGCGTTCACGATGAAGCCGGAGACGAAGAACGCCGCGGCCGTCGTGCGGTGGCTGCGTCTGCTCACCGCGGATGCCGCCGCGCTCACGCAGGGCACCGCGCCCCTGGCGGACTCCGAACCCGAGATGGCGGCCGATCCCGCGCGCCTGACGGTGACCTTCGGCTTCGGCCAGAACCTCGTCGCGCTCGCGGGCGGCCAGGCGGTCCCCGAGTGGCTGCGGCCGCTCGAGAGCTTCTCGATCGACCGGCTCGACCCGCAGCGCTCGACCGGGGATCTGCTCCTGCAGATCTGCGGTGACGATCCGCTCGGGGTCGCGCATGCCCGCCGGATGCTGTGGAAGGACTCCCGGGCGTTCGCCGACATCGCCTGGCAGCGCACGGGGTTCCGCAACTCCTACGGCACGAAGGGCGAAGGGCAGACGCAGCGCAACCTCTTCGGCCAGCTCGACGGCACGGCGAACCCGGGCATGGGGTCCGAGGACTTCAGCCGCCTCGTGTGGGGTCGGGCGACCGGCCGGACGGACGCGGTCTTCTCCGCGCGGGGTGAACCGCCGACCGACCTCGGCGAGGCGCTGCCGTCGTGGATGCAGGGCGGGACGACGCTCGTGCTGCGCGACATCGAGATGAACCTCGAGACGTGGGACGAGGCGGACCGTCCGGCGCGTGACTTCTCCGTCGGCCGCTTCGTCGACTCGGGGGCGCCGACGACGGGCACGGACGAGTTCGACGAGCCCGATTTCACGGCCGTCGACGACCGGGGTCTCACGGTGATCTCAGCGGCCTCGCACATGGCCAGGGCCCGCGACGGGCTCGGACCGGAGGTGCAGATCGTGCGCCGGCCGTACAACTACGAGACCGGTGCCGGGGGTCAGTCGGGGCTGATGTTCGCGTCGTTCCAGGCGAACATCGACCGGCAGTTCCTGCCGATCCAGCGGCGGCTCGCCGAGGTGGATCTGCTCAACGTCTGGACCGTGCCCATCGGGTCGACGGTGTGGGCGATTCCGCCCGGGGCGAAGGACGGCGAATACGTCGGCCAGACGCTCTTCGGCGGCTGAGCACCGGCACTGCGGAGGCTGCGCACCGGAGAGCCGGACAGCGACGAACGAGGCCGCGGGCCGGAGGGTGACACCCTCCGGCCCCCGGCCTCGTCCATAGCTCCTTCAGAACAGCGGGCTCGTCTAGCCATCCTCAGAACAGCGGCCTCGTCTAGCCATCCTCAGAACAGCGGGCTCGGCAGGGCTCCCTCCATCTCGAGGAGATGGCGCTTCGTCGCCAGTCCCTCACCGCGGGGCCCGCCCGAGTATCCGCCGAGGCCGTCACCGGCGACGACGCGATGGCAGGGGATGAGCAGCGGCAGCGGGTTGAGCCCCATGATGCTCCCGATCGCCCGCGCCGGGACGCCGGTGCCGGAGCGTGCGGCGAGCTCCCCGTAGGTCACGGTCTCCCCATAGCCGACGGTCTCGGCAAGCACTGTGAGGACGGTCGTGGCGACCGGGGAGATCCCGTTGAGCGAGAGCGGAAGATCGAATTCGCCGAGGCGGCCGTCGAAGTAGGCGCGCAGCTGTTCGAGCGCCTCGGCGAGGAGGGGATCTCCGTGATCCGGGGCGGGCGCGGATTCGGCGTCGACCCATTCGACGCGGACGATCGCCGCGCGCGAGCTCGTCACGGCGATGGTCCCGACCGGGGTGGTCAGGGTCGCCGCTGCCGGGTGGGTCGCCTCGGTGATCTCCATGCCTCGATTATCACCTGCCTGCGATCTCAATCGTCGTGGCACGACCGAAACGACTGCGCCCGATGATCGGGCGACCGTGCACGCGGCACCACCGACGGCGGCCGTTCTGCGGTCGGGGCACGGCCGAGAACGAGACCGGGCCCGCCGGTTCGCGATGCGAAACGACGGGCCCGGTCAGGTCAGTGGAGACCGCAATCAGCTGCGCCCGGAGGTCAGCCGATCACACGGTCAGCGGCGCAGTGCGTCACTCGCTGATCTCGGTGGAGTAGGCGTCGGGGTTGTCCTTGATCCACTGGGTCACGGCCTCGGCTTCCTTGCCCTCTCCGTACTCGTTGACGACCATGTCCTCGAGCGAACCGTACTGCTGGTCGTCGAGCTTGATGCCCTTGATGTACTCGGCGGCCTCAGGGTTCTCCTCCGCGAAGCCCTTGGTCCCGAGGAAGTGGAGCGCTTCCGCTTCACCCATCGCGCCCTTGGGGTCTTCGAGGTCCTTGACGTCGTAGGCGCTGTTCGCCCAGAACGGACGCCACAGGGTCACCACGACCTCTTCCTGGTTGTCGATCTTGTTCTTCAGCTCGGTGAGCATCGTCGCAGTCGACGAGGTGACGAGCTCGTACTCGCCGTCGAGACCGTACTCGGGCATCATCGTGTCCTTGGTCTGCGCGGTCAGACCGGCGCCGGGCTCGATGCCGATGATCTTGCCGTCGAACTCGCTCGCCTTGCCCTTGAGGTCCTCGATCGAGTTGATGTTGCTGTACGAGGGCACGGCGATCGTCAGCTTCGCATTGTCGTAGTACGCGCCGAGGTCTTCGAGCTGATCCCCGTACTCGTCCATGTACTGCTTGTGGGTGACCTCCGGCCATGCCGAGGGATAGATGTCGACATCGCCGTTGGCCAGACCCGAGTAGAGGATCGCAGCCTCGGTGATCGTCTCCATCTCCACGTTGTAGCCCAGCTGGGTCAGCTGGTTCTCCAGCAGGTACGCGGTGCTGAGACCATCGGTCCATGACGGGATGAATCCGAGGGTGATGGTGCCCTTGTCTCCGCCTTCGCCGCCGCCGCTGTTGTTGCTGGCTTCCTGCGAGCAGCCGGTGAGAGCCAAGGCCAGAGCCGCGCTGACGGCGGCGATCTTCGTGACGAAACGCTTCTTCATCGTGGTTTCCTAACTACTGGTTGTGTGGTCTGCTGAGAACGGTGTGTCAACTCTGAGTGCGGACGATCTCTACCTCTTCCACAGTGTCCGGTTCGGCCGCCGCACGGGTGTTCGCGGCAGTGGCCCTGCGTCGCTTGAGGGCGCCGAGGAGGGAGTTCGGATAGTCCTTCGCCGTGCCCAGAGCTGCGGTGACGCGGTCGAGGTAGATCGCGAGGATGACCACGCCGAGTCCGGCTTCGACTCCGAGCGGCAGGTTCTGCGTGGCGACGGCTTCGACGACGTTCTTGCCGAGGCCGTCGGCTCCGACGATGCCGGCGATGACGGCCATCGCCAGGGCGAGCATGATGACCTGGTTGATGCCGGCCATGATCGTCGGGGTGGCCAGCGGGATCTGGACTCCGCGCAGGATCTGTCTCGGCGTGGCGCCGAAAGCGTAGCCGGCCTCGACGGTCTCCTTGTCGACGCCGCGGATGCCGAGCTCGGTGAAGCGGACGCCCGGCGGAAGGGCGAAGATCACCGTCGAGACGAGGCCGGGCACGACGCCGATGCTGAAGAACGTCACCGCGGGAATGAGGTAGACGAACGCCGGCATCGTCTGCATGAAGTCGAGGATCGGTTTGACGATCGCCGAGACCGTGTCGTTCCTCGCCGCCAGAATGCCGACGGGGATCGCGATGATGACCGCGACGAGGGCGGCGAGGACGACGAGCGCGAGCGTCTGCATCGCCGACACCCACTGGTCCATCGTCATGATGAAGAACATCGTGATGAGTGTGCCGATGGCGAACTGCCACGACCGCACGAGCCATCCGAGGAACGCGAGGATGATGATGATGACGAGCGGGTGCAGGTCGACGAGTACGGTGGTGAGGCCCTCGACGAGGAGGCGGACGACCACGGTGATGAAGTCGAAGAGCCAGCCCAGATTGTCCTTGAGCCAGTCGAAGACGGTGTCGGCCCACGCGCCGACCGGGATTCTGATGTCCTCCATCACAGGGCCTCCCTCTCCACGGAGTTGTCGACGATCACGGTGTCCGGATCATCGCCGAGCACATCCTCGATCTCGCTGGCCGCCAGCGGCGGCGCCGGCTGCTGCACCTCTCCGTCACCGGTGTGATGGCCGAGTGCTGCGAGCAGAGTGGCACGGGGGATCACTCCGACGAGCTGTCCAAGATCGTTGACGACCGGCAGCGGCAGCGGCGATTCGGCCGACGGGATGAACAGATCGATGAGGACGTCGTCGGGGTGGGCGACGATCGTCGGGGGATTGACGATGCCGTCGAGCGTCGTCGCTCCGCTGCGGATCTGCGCGACGGCGTCGCGGTCGGTGACCACCCCGAGCAGGCGGCGATCGCGATCGACGACGCACAGCGCCGAGGCGTAGCTGTCCCGCATCGCGCGCAGGGCCACGCGCGGTCCGCTCTGGTCGGAGAGGACCTGGCGGGGCTTCTCCATGACGTTTCTCGCCGTGAGCACGCGAGCACGGTCGACGTCCTGCACGAACTGTGCGACGTAGTCGTTGGCAGGATCCGTGAGGATCTCCTCCGGCGTGCCGATCTGGACGATGCGCCCGTTGCGCATGACCGCAATGCGGTCGCCCATGAACATCGCCTCATTGAGGTCGTGGGTGATGAAGATGATCGTCTTCTTGAATTTCGCCTGCAGTTCGACGAGCTGCTCCTGCATCTCCCGGCGGATGAGCGGATCGAGAGCGGAGAACGCCTCGTCCATGAGGAGGATGTCGGTCTCGGCCGTGAAGGCGCGGGCGAGGCCGACGCGCTGCTGCATGCCACCGGAGAGCTGCTCGGGGAACTTGTCTCCCCAGCCCTCGAGCCCGACGGCCTTGAGCCATTCCTCGGCCTTCGCCAGTCGCTCAGCTCTGGGGACGCCTCGCAGCTCGAGGGCATAGGCGGCGTTCTCCCGCACGGTCCGGTGGGGGAGGAGGGCGAAGTGCTGGAAGACCATCGAGATGTGGTCGCTGCGGACCTTGCGAAGGGTGCGGGCGTCGGCTTTGGCGATATCGGTGCCGAGCACCTCGACGGACCCCGCTGTCGTCGTCCACAAGCCGTTGAGCGTGCGGATGAGCGTGGACTTGCCCGAGCCCGACAGGCCCATGACGACGAAGATCTCGCCCTTCTCGACTTCGAAGCTCGCATCGATGACTGCGGCGGTGCCGAGCTTCGTCAGCTCGTCACGGTCGGCGCCCTCTTCGAGGCGCTTGACGACTTCGTTCTGGCGTTTGCCGAAGACCTTGTAGACGTGTGATGCCTTGACGACGCTCACGGATTACCTCCTTGGAGTCCTGACCGTCCGCAGAACGAGAGGCCTCACCCTGTCGCGCGGTTCGGCGACTGTCGAATCGAACAGGAGTCGATCACATGGGCCTCACCGCTCACGGAAATCTCAGACCTCATTATAGAATTTTCCACGCTTTTCGGCGGGAACAATATTTCTGTCACCGGGAGTGTTGTGGTTGACAGGGTATCTGACCTGCGATGATGCAGGACGATGCGTTACTTGATCGTTACATTTGCGTCTTGCGGAAGGTCACCATGGCCTAATTCCCTTTACCATTCGACGATTGCATTTGCCATTGATCACTCGATAATTCCACAATGCGGTCGGGACTGATTCTCGTGCGCATCACTGCTGAAGTTCGCGGCGCCGCGGTGCGCGGCGCAGCGAACCGCTGCGCGCAGACCGCGGTCCAGCGGGCGGCTGCGCACGCCTCACCTCGTGGGAGCCTCTACCCTTGAGACCATGAAGCCGCTGCCGTTCCTTCTCGACTCCGCCCCCGCGTCCGACTCCGCACCCGGAGCCGCCGCTCCGACCGCCCCGTCCTCGACCCCGGCGACGCGGAACCCCCGCCGCCCGGCGGTCATCGTGCCCGTCCTCCACACCGATGCCGAGCTGCTGGCGCTCGGCTGCCGGGAAGCCGCCGACAGCGGGCTTGTCGATGTCATCGAGTGGCGCGTCGATCCCCTCGTCGCCGACACCCTCGATCCCGCCGGCGGTGGGGTCGATGCGGTGGCTGAGGCGATCCGAGAGCTCGCCCCGCACGCCACGGCCGCCGGTCTGCCGGTGCTCGCCACGCTGCGCACCGCTGCCGAAGGCGGGGAGGCCGAGCTCAGTGATGCCGCCTACGCCGAGGTGGTCGCCGGCCTCGCGGCGGCGCTGACCGACGCGAACGCGGCGGCCGGTGCGTCTGTCCCGATCGCGATCGATGTCGAGATCGCCCGGGATTCGGCGCAGGACGTCATCGGGGTGCTGCGGACCGTCGGCGTGCCCGTCGTCGCCTCCCGGCACAACTTCTCCGACACCGAGCGCGTCGCCGACATGCGCGAAACGCTTAATGAGATGCGGGCGGCGGGAGCCGCTGTCGTCAAGATCGCGATGATGCCGACGACTGCCCCCGATGTCGCCGATCTGCTCCGGGCCACCGCCGAGGCCGACGCGGACCTCGACTGCCCCGTGCTCGGGATCTCGATGGGGGAACTGGGCCGGACGAGCCGGATCCTCGGCGCCGACTTCGGCAGCTGCGCGACCTTCGCGCAGATGGGCACCGCCTCGGCGCCGGGACAGATCGCCGCCGGCGAACTCGCCGTCATCCTCGACCGGCTCTACGCCTGACCCCACTGCGGGACCGCTGGGTGGGCCACGGAATCGCTGAGCCCACCGCTGGACCGCCGAGCGCGCCTCTCTGCGGAACACCCGTGGGTGCGGATGTGCGACACTGCTCGTCGATGTCGCCGGGGACGACGACGAACGCCCTGCCGGGTGGGAGCCACTCGGCAGGGCGCTGGTGTGTCGGTGAGGGGTCGGCTCAGACGCCTTCGGCGATCTGCTTGCGGAACTTCTTCGGCAGAGCCTGGTCGCCGAAGTTGTTGCGCACGGTGTTCGCGGCCAGGCGCTGAACGACGAGCTGGGCGATGGCCACGCCGACACCGGAGACGACGGTCCAGGCCAGGGCCTCGGACATCGAGATCTCTTCGTCGACGGGGTTCGACGGTGCGGGACGATGAGTCGACTTCTCCCACGCGAAGGTGAGCACCTTCCGGGCTGCGACAGCTGCCACGATGGGCGCTCCGACGCCGATGATCTGCCAAGCGAGCTTTCCCATGCCCGTGTCCTTTCGTCCGAGGTCGAGGAGCGACTCCTCCGCTGCTCCGGCCGCGGCGGCGACCGCCGTCGGATGAAGGAGTCCTTCGTCGTCCACACTATCGCAGGCGCCTGAATTTCATACTTTTGTGCGATGTGCGACGCGCCGTCGACCGATAGCGTGAGACCACCGATGCAGGGAGGAGGTCCGCGTGCTCACCAGACGGAAGAACGTCATGGTCACGAGTCTCTTCGTGCTGGGCATCTGCGGATTCGTCCTCGGGCTCGTCCCCGAGCTCGCCGCCTATTTCTGGGTCCTCTGGTTCATCGGCTGCGGGGCCTCGATGCTCGGTCTCATCCTCGCCGTCACCGTGCCCCGGCCCGCAACCGAACGGCATGCGAACTGCCGCGGCGAAGCCGGGCACTGCGAAGCGGGCCGCCGCAGCGGGGCTGAAGACGGGCCGTCGCGGACGCGCGTGTCACGCGATCAGCACTGACCCACCCGACTGGCCGTCCCGCCCCGCTCACCCGGCGGCGATGATCCTCTGGAACTCCCTGGTCAGCGCCTCGTCACGCGACAGCGACTTCCCATCGAGCGCGCGCAGCGTCACCGCGGTGCGCACCGACGAGACGAGCCACGCGCCGTCGGCGGAGAGGACATCGTCGACGCTGAGGTCAGCGTAGTCGGCCTTGAGCTCGAGCCGACCGGCATGGTCGAAGAGCAGCCGCTGAGTCGTTCCGGCGAGCAGACCGGCGGCGGGATCCGGGGTGAGGAGGTGGTCGCCTCGGCGGATGACGATGTTCGCGGTCGGACCTTCGAGGACGACGCCGTCGCGGGAGATGAAGAGAGCCTCATCGGCTCCCTGCGCCTTCGCGTACCGCAGGGCCGCCTGGTTGACCGCATACGACAGGGTCTTCGCACCGAGGAGGAGCCACGGTGCGCGCCGCCCGACGTAGGCGTCGTAGCCGCGGTCGACGCTCACGGCGCTCACTCCCTCGGCGCGGGCGGTGACGATCGCGTCCTCGATGGGCACGGTGAACGCCCACCCGCGCGGGGCGTCGCCGCCGCGGGAGAGCGTGTAGCGGACCGCGAACTCTGTGGTCTCGGGGTTGGCGGCGATCGCCTCGGCGATGAGTCGGTCGACGGCCTGCCGCCACAGCTTCCGGTCGGGTTCGGGCAGATCGAGCGCCGAGGCGGACGAATGGAACCGGGCGAAGTGGCGTTCGCGGGAGACGACGGTGGCCTCACGGGTGTCCGGATTGACGCGGACGAGGACTGTCTCGAAGATGCCGTCGCCGCGGTGGGCGGCCAGGTCCGTGACCGGCAGCTGAGGAGAGGCGAGATCGGCGGTGGTGACCGTCGAAGTGCCGGGATCGATGAGGACGAGGACTTGGGTCATGGGGACAGTCTACGGTCGCCGGTCCGAGTCCGGGAGTCCTCACCGGCAAGTGACGATGCCGCCGCGCGACGGCGTGGGCGAAGGTTGGCGCCGCCACATGCCGGTGCTGCCTGCTCAGCCGCTTCCGCGCCCTCAGCCGGTGCTGATGCCGAAGACGAGGCCGAGGCCGTAGGTCACGGCGGCGGCGCCGAAGCCGATCGCCATCTGCCGCAGCGCCCGCGGTCCCGGTGCCTTGCCCGAGAGCAGGCCGACGGTGCCGCCGGTGAAGAGGAGGGCGATGCCGACGAGACCGGCGGAGAGGAAGACGGCGGGCAGGCCCGTCATGCCGAAGATGTAGGGCAGGATCGGGATGAGCGCGCCGGAGGAGAAGAACGCGAAGCTCGAGAGCGCAGCACCGATGCCGGTGCCCAGCGCGGAGCTCTCGATGCCGGATTCGAGGCTCGGCAGCTGCGGGGCGTTCGTCGTCTTCGCCTCGGAGATCGTCCGGTGGGCCTGGATCTCTGCTTCGTCGGGGTCCATGCCGCGGGCACGGAAGACGAGGGCGAGCTCGTTCGCATCGATGTTGAGGTCGGCGAGTGCGTGCCGGGACTCCGGGTCCGGGGTCGAGGCGTCGAGGAGCTCGCGCTGGGAGCGCACGGAGATGTACTCGCCGGCACCCATCGACAGGGCGCCCGCGAGGAGTCCCGAGACGCCGGTGAGGAGGATGACGGTGTTCGGCACACCGGCCGCACCGACGCCGAGGACGAGCGCGAGGTTCGAGACGAGACCGTCGTTGGCGCCGAAGACGGCGGCGCGGAAGTTGCCCGACAGGCGGGCCCGGGAGCGGGCGGCGAGCGCGCGGACGACCTCGGCGTGGATCCGCTCGTCGGCGGCCATCTCCGGGGACGCGGCGTCGTCGTTCTGGTACGGGGAGCTCGTCTCCGACTGCTGCGCGAGCGCGAGGATGAAGACCGAGCCGAAGATCCGGCCGAAGAAGGCGAGGAAGAGGGTGACGAGGTCGGGAGTGCGCTTCTTCGCGGCATGCGGGCCGAGGAGGCGGATCCAATGCTGCTGGTGCCGGGATTCGGCGGCGGCGAGTCCGAGGAGGATCTCCCGATCCTCACCGGTGCGGCGCTCGGCGAGATCCCGGTAGACGCGCTCTTCGAGGCGCTCGTTGGCGAGGTAGCGCTGCCACCGCCGGATGGTCCGGCGGTCGGGCGGAGGGTCGGTGGGCGCGGCGGGCGCAGACTGCTGGTTCGTCACTGGTGCGATGCTATCGGAGACCACCCCCTCAGTTCAACACTTGCGCAATTGCTTAAGTATGGGTTGTTATCCATTCGTGACCTAAGGATGTTACTGATGCGATAGGTTAATGAACCATGTGAGTTGTGTCACCGTTTCGTTATAGATGTTTGTGATTCGTTACCAACGGCGAACCACTCGGCGAAACACCAGAGTCAGGCTCTCCCAGCCCCGAGCGCACCGCACCCAGGGATCACAGACACCGGGTGTCCGCAGTCCGCGCTCGGGTGAGCACGTGGGGTCGTGCACCGTCGACGGCCCGTGAGGCGAGATCGATTCGCGTGGCACCTGAGGAGCGAAAGGAACTCCATGAAGTTGCGCATGAAAGCCGCGTTGGCCGTCACCGCATCCGCGGGACTGGTCTTCAGCGGCATGGCTCCGGCGATGGCCGCCGGAACCGCAGGTCCGACCGAGCACACCGATATGGGCGTCACCGGCGACGCCGTGATGGAACAGCTGCAGAACATCTCCGACATCTCGGTGAAGAACGCCGACACCGGGTACCGGGCGCTCGGCGCCCCGGGATACGAGGAGGCCGTGGAATACGTCGAGCAGACGCTCGAGGCCACGGGTGCCTACGACGTCAGCCGGCAGGCCTTCGACGTCGAGAACCAGGACTTCGGCACCGTCGCCGTCAACGTCGACGGGGAGAACATCGCCGTCACCCCCGCGAGCTACACCGAGGGCACCTCGGCGCCGCTGACGGATCTGCCGCTCGTCGTGCCCGTCGACGACGACTACTCCGATCTCGCCGGCGGTCAGCTCGGCTGCCAGGCCGGCGACTACGACGACTCGGCCAACGGCGCGGTCGTCCTCGTCGCCCGTGGTTCCTGCACCTTCGGGGAAAAGGCACAGGCCGCCACGGACGCCGGAGCAGCCGCCGTCATCATCTACAACAACACGAAGGACGCCCCGGACGAGGAGCTCAACGCCACCCTCGGCGAGCGCATCGAGAACGGCGCGCCCACCGTGGGCACGACGTACAGCCTCGGCAACGGACTGCTCGAGAAGGTGCAGGCCGTGGCCGACGGCGAGGCGCCGGCCACCGACTTCACGCTCGAGACCGAGTACAAGACGTCGACGACGTGGAACGTCATCGCCGAGACGAAGGCCGGCGACAAGGACAACGTGCAGATGTTCGGCGCCCACCTCGACGGTGTGGCTGATGGGCCCGCCGCCAACGACAACGGCTCGGGCTCGGCTGCGCTGCTCGCCAGCGCCGAGGCGCTCGCCCAGCAGCCGACCGAGGTCGACAATGCGGTCCGCTTCGCCTGGTGGGGTGCTGAGGAGGTCGGACTCGTCGGGTCGACGAAGTACGTCGAGAGCCTGAGCGCGGACGAGCTCGCCAAGGTCAAGGCCTACATGAACTTCGACATGATCGGCTCCGACAACTACGTCGTCGGCACCCTCGACTCCGACGGCTCCGACGTTCCGGTGCCCGACGGCGTCAACGTCCCCGCCGGTTCCGCCGAACTCGAGAAGGTCTTCACCGACTACTTCGCCGACAACGACCAGAAGAACATCGGCACCGAGTTCTCCGGCCGCTCCGACTACCAGGCGTTCCTCGACGCCGGTGTCCCGGTCAGCGGTCTGTTCTCCGGAGCCGATGAGATCAAGACGGCGGAGCAGGTCGAGTGGTTCGGCGGTGAGGCGGGCAAGCCGCAGGACACGAACTACCACCAGTCCACCGACACGATCGACAACGTGAGCCGGGACGCGATCGACATCTTCGGACCCGCGATCGCCTACTCCGTCCACACGCTCGCCTACGACCTCGCGCCGGCTCCCACGGAGACCCCGACGGAGACGCCGACCTCCACGCCGACCGAGACCCCGACCTCGACTCCGACGGAGTCGCCGACGGACGCTCCCGACGAGCGGTCGCTGACGATCGATCCGACGACGATCGATGAGAACGACTTCGTCTCCGACACCGGCGTCCAGGTCACGGCCACCGGCTGCACGCCGGGGACGACGGCGACGATGACGGTGGATCCGCAGAACGGCACCATCGAGAAGTTCGAGCAGACCGCGACTGTCGACTCAGACGGCGTGGCGAAGTTCGGTGTCCGCGGACTCGATGAGTCGAAGTCGGCCGAGTACGTCGGAAAGTACGACGTCACCGTCGACTGCGAGGGCGGCGACGCCCTCAACGGCTCGTTCGAGGTCGTCGCGGCCGGAGCCGACGATCCCGGCGCCGGCGGCGGTGGCGGGGGAGACCTCCCGCGCACCGGTAACGAGGCTCTTCCCCTCGTCGCCTCGGCCGCAGCGCTCATCGTGCTCGGTGTCGTCATGACCATGGGCGCCCGCCGCAGGAAGGCCGGCAGCCTCGAGTGAGTCGGTGAGTCCGGGTCGGCGCGGTCATGACCGCACCGACCTGGGCTGACCCACCCCGAAGCCACGCGGGCCGGTGACTGGACAAGTTCGCCGGCCCGCGTGATCATTCTCTGCCGGCGCCCGCATCGTTGTCAGCCGGCACGCGCCGAGGCGGCGGGAATCGCACCGCACCACGTGACCCCGGACACGCCCCTCCACCGTGGTCCGCGGGCGCTGGTGCGGTCTGACCAGGAGTGACGGTGCTTCCCGGGTCTCGGCGACGCAGGATCCGCCCAGCTTCGCCCGGCACAATGAGGTTCCGTGACCCCTAAGAAGCTCTTCAATTTCTTCGCCGTCGCCGAGGCCATCACGTGGGCCCTCCTGCTCTTCGGCATGTTCCTCAAGTACGTCACCCAGACCACCGAGGTGGGGGTGCGCATCGGAGGCGGAATCCACGGATTCGTCTTCCTCTGCTTCGTCATCGTCGTCCTCCTCGTCGGCATCTCGCAGAAGTGGAGCATCGGGCGCATCCTCATGGGCCTCGTCTCCGCGGTCATCCCGTTCGCGACGATCCCGTTCGAGATCGCCTCGGCGAAGGCCGGAGCCCTCGACGGCGACTGGGGACTCGGCCGTGGCGGCCGGGCGCCGCGCGGACCACTGGAGAAGCTGAGCGCGTGGGCGCTGCGCTCGCCGTGGCTGGCCGCAGCGGTCGGCGCGATCGTCGTCATCGCGGTGTTCTCCGGACTCCTCGTCGTCGGTCCTCCCGGCAGCTGAGCCGCCGCACGATTCCCACCGCCTCGGCGAGTTCCTGACCTGGAACATCTCCGAACTCTGCGGCCTGGGCAGGCGTCGTGCCCTCCGATAGGGTGGTGAGCACGGGCCGACTACATGCGTCGGCTCGCCTGCATCCCCGTTGAGGAAACGAAAGGCCCGCTCATGGACCTCATACTCGGCGCCGTCATCATCGGCGCCATCGCCATCGTCGTGCTCATCGCACTCGTCGTCATTCTCCGGTCGTACAAGATCGCCTCCCCGTCCGAGGCCCTCATCATCACCGGACGCAACGCCTCGGGAGCGTCCGGGTCGGGACGGATCATCATCGGCGGACGCGCAGTCGTCTACCCGATCGTGCAGAAGGCGTTCATTCTCTCGCTGTCGTCGCGGCAGATCTCCGTCGAGATCGACGGCATCTCGAAGAACGGCATCGCGCTCAAGCTGCGCGGCGTCGCTCAGGTCAAGGTCGGCGGCACCGACGATGACGTGCGCAAGGCCGCGCAGCGCTTCCTCGACCAGCAGGATCAGATCGACCACTACAGCAAGGAGATCCTCTCCGGCACCCTGCGCGCCGTCGTCGGCACGCTCACCGTCGAGCAGATCATCCAGGACCGCGCGTCCTTCGCCGCGCAGGTGCAGGAGGAATCCGCGCACTCGATGAACAACCAGGGTCTCGTCATCGACACCTTCCAGATCTCCGCGGTCGAGGACGAGGGCAGCTACCTGCGCGACTGGGGTCGCCCGCAGGCTGCTGAGGTCGCGAAGAACGCCGCCATCGCCGAGGCGAATGCCTCCCGTGCCGCGGCCGTCGAGGAAGCGCAGCAGAACGAGGAGACGCAGAAGCAGCAGGCGCTGACCGATCAGGCGATCGCCGAACAGCAGCAGCAGCTCGCGCTGCGCCGTGCGGCGCTGAAGGAGGAGGCCGACCAGCGACAGGCGACGGCCGACAACGCCGGACCGCTCGCCGCCGCGGCGGAGAAGCAGAAGCTCCTCGAACGCGACCGGGTCGTGGCGAAGGAGGCCGCGGAGCTGCGTGCCGAACAGCTCGACGCCGAGGTGCGCCGCCCGGCCGATGCCGAGCGCTACCGCCAGCAGGCCGAGGCCGACGCCCGAGCCTACGAGATCGAAGCCCAGGGCCGAGCCGAGGCCGCTGCCGAACTCCACCGCCGGTCGAAGGAAGCCGAAGCCATCCGCCTCGAGGGCCAGGCCGAGGCCGACGCCATCAAGGCACGCGGTGAGGCCGAGGCCGGAGCCCTCGAGGCGCAGGCCGAGGCGTACAAGAAGTTCAACGATGCCGCCGTCCTCTCGAAGGTCCTCGAGGTGCTGCCGGACATCGCCGGCGAACTCGTCGCCCCGTACGCGAACATCAAGGACCTCTCGATCGTGTCGACCGACGGCGAGTCGAAGCTCGCGAACTCGGTGTCGAACAACCTCGCCCAAGTGCTCGAGGTCGTCCGCGGGACGACCGGCATCGACCTCACCGACCTCGTCGACAAGGCGCAGGGCGGAGGGTCGGCCTCGGGTGACGGCGACGACGATGCGGACGGTCCGGGCTCGGGTGGTCCGGGCTCCGGCGGACCGGGTTCCGGCGGTTCGCCTGCCGGCTCCGGTGGATCGGGTGGCCGCGGTCAGGTCATCGAGGGTCGTCTCGCCGACGACACTCCGGCCGCGCGCAGGGAGGCCCGGCGCGAAGCCCGTGACGGCTCCGGCGGTCGCCGTTCGGGCAGCGGAGGAACCGGTGGCCGCGCTGACGGCGGTCAGCGCGACAGCGGTCAGCGTGACAGCAGCCAGTGGGCCGGGTTCGACCCGAAGGACTTCCTCGACCCGGATGGCGGCCTCGACATCCAGCACATCGGCGACGAGGTCAAGCGCGCAACCGGCATCGACGTCCAGGCCTACATCGATGAGGCGCTGCGCCGCCGCGACGGCGGTGCCGCGGGCGGCAGCGCCGGGTCGGGCTCTGGTGCGGGCGCCGGTTCGGGGCCGGGTTCGGGACCCGCAGGTGGACCGGGGTCGGGACCGACGCCCTCCGGCGGCGGCTCGTCCGGCGGCACTGGTGGCTCGACCGGCGGCACCGGTGGCACCGGTGGCGCGTCCGACGACGATGAGACCGGCAGCGGTTCGACGTCGAACTGACGTCGGCCGGTCTCCAGCGGAATCTGATCCCGTCGCTCGGCCACCGCTGAGCGACGGCTCGCCTCCGCTGTGAGGGTCCTCCTCCCCTGCGGGTCGCCCGCACCCGAGGACCCCTCGCACTGAGGATCTACCACGATGAGGATCCTGCGCCCCCGAG
>NZ_BAAAMB010000004.1:154769-165733 GCF_039528855.1 Brevibacterium sanguinis
GGGGCGTCGTCGTGTCCGCGGGAACCACCTCGGGGGCGTCGTCGTGTCCGCGGGAACCACCTCGGGGGCGTCGTCGTGTCCGCGGGAACCACCTCGGGGCGTAATGTGCCGCGGGCACCCAACGGGGGCGTCGTCATACCCGCGATCCCCGCTGTGTCCGCGATCCCCGCTGTCCTCCGGCACGTGCGCATCCACTTCAGGCATATTCATAAATACATACGCATATGTTAATGTGAGTGTGAAAGGAGTCCTCATGTCTCATGACCACTCGCACGAAACCGGGTCGCGCAAGCGGCTCGCGATCGTGTTCTGCATCGTCCTGGTGATCTTCGCCTTCCAGGTCTTCGGTTCGATCTGGACCGGCTCGCTCGCCCTGCTCGTCGACACCGGACACAACTCCGTCGACCTCATCGGACTGGGCATCGCGCTGTTCGCCGCGACGCTCGTCGCGCGGCCGCCGAAGGGGCAGAAGACGTGGGGCTTCAAGCGCGCCGAGGTGCTCGCCGCCGGTGCGCAGGCGACCCTGCTCCTCGGCCTCGGCATCTACAGCCTCATCGAGGGTGTGCGCCGCTTCTTCGCGCCGCCCGAGGTGCCCGGCCCCGAACTGCTCATCTTCGGCGTCGTCGGCCTCGCCGGCAACGTCGTCTCGATCCTCATCCTCACCTCGTCGAAGAACTCCTCGCTCAACCTGCGCGCGGCGTTCCTCGAGGTCATCGCCGATGCGCTCGGCTCCGTCGCCGTCATCGTCGCCGCGGTCTCGATCTGGCTCTTCGACTGGACCCGCGCCGATGCCGTCGCCGCCCTCGTCATCGCCGCTCTCATCGTGCCCCGCGCGTTCGCGATCCTCAAGGAGACCGGATCGATCCTCCTCGAGTCCGCGCCGAAGAAGCTCGACCTCGAGGACGTGAAGAAGCACATCGAGGACGTCGATCACGTCGAGGCGGTCCACGACCTCCACGTCACCCGCATCGACTCGAACCTCCCCGTGCTCACCGCCCACGTCGTCCTCGCCGACGAGTGCTTCTACGACGGGCACGCGCCGCGGATCCTCGCGGACCTGCAGGCCTGCGTGGCCGACCACTTCGACGTCTCGATCGAGCACTCGACGTTCCAGTTCGACACGGCGAAGGACGCGGAGAAGGAGAAGCAGACCCACAGCTGAGGCCCCGGCACCGAGGCGGCTGCACCGCAGACCAGAGCGCCCGCCGTTCCCCCGCAGAGCGGGGAGACGGCGGGCGCGGCTGTGCCGGGCTGGGAGGTCAGGGAGTCGGCATCGGTGCGGCCGCCTCGGCGTGGATCGCTTCGAGCTGGGCGACGATCGCCTCGGTCATCTCGATCGTGTTCGCGCTTCCGCCGAGGTCGCGCGGCAGGATCCTGGCCTCGGTGACGTTCTCGACGGCGTGACGCACCGCGTCGGCCTCGGCGGGCCGGCCGAGATGGTCGAGCATGAGCGCGGCCGAGGAGATCGCTCCGATGGGATTCGCGACACCCTGCCCGGCGATGTCGGGCGCCGAGCCGTGGACCGGCTCGAACATCGAGGGATGCCTGCGTTCGGGGTTGAGGTTCGCACTCGCGGCGAGTCCGAGGCTGCCGGCCAGTGCGGAGCCGAGATCCGAGAGGATGTCGGCGTGGAGGTTCGAGGCGACGACGACGGAGAGCTCTTCGGGGCGCAGGACGAACTTCGCGCTCATCGCATCGACGAGGACGCTCTCGGTCGCCACGTCCGGATAGTCCTCGGCGACGCGGGCGAAGACCTCGTCCCAGAGCACCATGCCGTACTGCTGGGCGTTCGATTTCGTCACGCTCGAGACCTTCTTCACCGGACGCGTGCGGGCGAGGTCGAAGGCGAAGCGGATGATCCGCTCGGTGCCCTTCTCCGTGTGGAGGCTCGTCTGCAGGGCGACCTCATTGCCGGGGCCGCGACCGCTCAGATTGCGCCCGCCCATGCCCGCGTACTCGCCCTCGCTGTTCTCCCGCACGACGATCCAGTCGAGTTCGGTGTCATCGGCCTTGCGCAACGGGGACTCGACTCCGGGCAGGAAGGTCACGGGCCGGATGTTCGCCCACTGGTCGAACGGCTGCGTGATCGCCAGGCGCAGCCCCCACAGGCTCGTGTGATCGGGGACGTCGGCCGAACCGACGGCACCGAAGTAGATGGCGTCGTGCTTCTGCAGCTCGTCGAGGCCGCCGGCGGGGATGTAGTGGCCGTGCTCGAGGTAGTGCTCCGAGCTCCACGGGTACTCGGTGATGTCGAAGGCGATCGCGCCGTCGGAGAGCTTGGCGACCGTGTCGAGCACGCGCAGTCCGGCGGCGACGACCTCGCCGCCGATGCCGTCGCCGGGAATCGATGCGATGGAGAAGGTCTGGGTATCGGTCATGTCGGTCCTCGATCGTCAGAGGGAGTGGGCTCATTCCATTGAGCGCGTCAACGAGTCATAAGTCCAAGACGAGTTCTCGATTCCATTCATCGGCTCTGCCTATGGTTGGGGGAGTGACCCCTCCTCAGTTCGAGGGAGCAGCCCTGAGTCGCCGAGGCGGGCGGCAGTGCCGAGGAACGCCGCGACGGCCGGCGTGAGCCCCGCGGGACGGGAGACGGCAGAGACGTGCAGCGCCGGCGCACCGCGCAGGGGGACCATCTCGACGTCGTTCGCCGCGGCGAACACCTGCCACGCCGAGGGCAGGACGGCTGAGCCGAGCCCCGCACGGACGAGGGGCAGGATCGACGAACGATGCGCCACCTCGGCGGTGATGTCGATGTCGATCCCCTCCGCGATGAGCCCATCGACGTAGGCGCGCATGAGCGAGCCCGGGTGGGAGACGATGAAACGGGTGCCCGCCAGCGCTCTCGGGTCGACCGGCGCTGGTCCGGGCGGCGTCTGCGACCGCGGGCGGGCGAGCATGAGGGGGTGAGCGGTGACCTCGAGGACGTCGAGATCCTTGACCTTCAACGGCTCGCGGCTGCCGGGGAAGCCGATCTCGGCGCGACCGTGGCGGACGGCCTCGAGGGTCTCCTCGGCGGTGAAGGTGCCGTCGACGGCGAAGGCGATCTTCGGATGCGCGAGCGTGAAGCTCGCCATCAGCGACGACAGCGGTTCGATGCTCGGCGAGGGCATCGCCGCGATCTCGATCCGACCGGCCTGGAGCCCGCGCAGACGATCGATGTGCGCCTTCGCCGCATCGAGGTCGCGGACCGCGAGCCTAGCCGGACCCTCGAACTCACGCCCGGCCTCGCTCAGACGCACGGTGCGGCCGATGCGGTGGAAGAGCGAGACCCCGAGTTCCCGCTCCAGCCCCTTGATCGTCTGCGACAAGGACGGCTGGGCAACGAGCATGGCCTCTGCCGCCTTCGTGAAGCTGCCGGTGTCGACGACGGCGAGGAACTGGCGGAGCTGACGAATATCCATAGGCCCATGCTATTGGTCTGATCGGAAACAGGCCTTGGACTATATCGGTCCGCTCGGTCACGCTGGACTCACAGCGATGAAAGGACCAAAGACGGTGGATATCTCGCAGGGACGAGGCAACGGCGGCTCGTCGGTTCAGAAGACAGATGTGCGCGAAGCGCTGCTCGGCGGCAAGACCTTCCGCAGCCTGAGCGAACAGAAGCTCTCTCCACGGGAGGAGAGGTTCGAACGGGCCCGGATGACCTCGGGGTTCATCCTCGCTCCTGCGGTCGCGATCATCTTCGCGCTCATCCCGTTCGACCTCACATATCAGCAGCACATGCTCGCTGCCGTCCTCCTCGGCGTCATCGTCCTCTGGATCACCGAGCCGGTGCCGATCCCGATCGGAGGACTCCTCGGTGTCGGGGTCGTCGTCGTGCTCGGTATCGTGCCGGCCGCGGACGCCGTCGGACCGTTCGGGTCGTCGACGATCTTCACCTTCATCGGCGCGTTCATCCTCGCGCAGGCGATGCTCCACCACGGGATCGCCCAGCGGCTCGCGCTCACCGTGCTCTCCCTGCCCGGGGTCGGCAGATCGGTGTACCGGGTGATCATCGCCTTCGGTCTCATCACGTGCATCCTCTCCGCGTTCGTGTCGAACACGGCGACGGTGGCGATGCTCATGCCCACCGCGCTCGGCATCCTCGCGGTCATCGCCGAGCTCCTCCAATCGCGCGGCATCGTCAAACCCGACTTCGACCCGCTGCGGCTGCGGGTGGGAGCGGCGCTGCTGCTCATGCTCGCCTACGGGGCGAGCGTCGGCGGTCTGCTCACGCCGGTCGGGTCGCCGCCCAACCTCATCGGGCGCGGCCTCATCGAGGAGGCCACCGGCGAGAAGATCTCCTTCGGTCAGTGGATGGCCGTCGCGTTCCCGATCTGTGTGGCGATGTTCATCGTGCTCGCCCTCGTCCTCCTGCTGCTGCTCAACAAGCCGGAGATCCGCAGGATCGAAGGCGTCGAGGAGTATGTGAAGAAGGAGCTCGCCGAGCTCGGACCCGTCTCCCGCGCGGAGAAGAACACGCTCTTCGCCTTCGGTCTCACTGTCGTCCTCTGGCTGCTGCCGGCCTTCGCTGCGCTGTTCGCGGGCACCGACTCCGCGATCTACGAGTTCCTCGACTCCCGTCTCGACGAGGGGATCGTCGCGGTCATCGGCGCGTCGTTGCTCTTCATCCTGCCGGTCAACTGGAAGAGGCGCGAGCCGACCCTGACGTGGAGCCAGGCGGCGAAGATCGACTGGGGCACGATCATCCTCTTCGGATGCGGCATCATCTTCGGGTCGCTGCTCGCCGACACCGGACTCGCCGAGACGATCGGCAACGGGTTCGCGGAGACGCTGGGCGTGACGAGCCTGTTCACCATCACGATCGTCTCGGTGATCCTCGCGATCCTCATCTCGGAGACGACGTCGAACACCGCGGCGGCCGCCGTCATCGTCCCGATCGTCATCCCGCTCTGCCAGGCGGCAGGAGTCGATCCGTTCGTGCCGGCGATGGCGGCGACACTGGCCGCCTCCTTCGGGTTCATGCTTCCGGTGTCGACGCCGCAGAACGCCATCGTCTACGGCACCGGAGCGGTGCCGATCACGAAGATGATCCGCACCGGGTTCACCTTCGACATCGCCGGTGCCATCCTCATCATCGTCCTCGCCCCGATCATGATCGGAGTCGTCGGCCTCGGACAGTGAGGTCCCCTCGCCGAGGTGGTCCGGCCTGCCGGCGACCGCCGCGGCGAGGAATGACCGCCTCGGCGAGAATTCAGCGCTCCGGGAGGATCTCGATCGACTCGGTCCGGAACTTCTCGAGCTTCGCCGGGTCGATCGTCACCCCGAAGCCGACGGTGTCGGGGACGTCGACACGGCCGTCGCGCATGACGATCTCCTCGGTGATGTCCTCGTGGAAGAAGCGATTCGACCCGGAGATGTCACCGGGGAGGGTGAAGCCGGGCAGTGAGGCCAGCGCCGCGTTCGCCGCACGCCCGAGACCGGTCTCGACCATCCCGCCGTGCCACACGGCCACACCGTTGGCGGCAGCGAGGTCGTGGATCCGCTTCGCCTCGATGTACCCGCCCACCCGGCCGGGTTTGATGTTGATGACCGCCGCTGCCCCGAGCGCGATCGCGTCGGCGGCCGCCTCGGCGGAGACGATCGACTCATCGAGGCACATCGGGGTCTCCATGAGCTTCGCGAGCTCCGCGTGCTGCCGGATGTCGGCCTCACCGAGGGGCTGTTCGATGAGGAGGAGGCCGTAGTCGTCGAGGCGGCGCAGGTGGGAGGCATCGACGAGCGTGTACGCGGCGTTCGCGTCGACCTGGAACCCGAAGTCGTCGCCGAAGGCCTGACGGACCGCGGCGACCGGGGCGATGTCCTTGCCCGGCTTGATCTTCAGCTTGATCCGCGCGTAGCCCTCGTCGAGGTAGCCGCCGATGACCCTGACCGTCTCCTCGACGGAGTCCTGGATGCCGACCGACACCCCTGAGGGCACGGAGTCGACGACCCCGCCGAGGTAGGACTTGAACGACTGGCCGGTGAGCTGGAGCTGCGCGTCGATGACGGCCATCTCGAGCGCGGACTTCGCCATCGGGTGCCCGATGACATGCCGCAGGTGCCAGCCGACCGTCTCGGCCGTGAGTTCGTCGACGGCGAAGAGGATCGGGGCCAGCCACCGCCGAGTGACATCGATGCCCGCGGCGACGTACTCGGAGGAGTAGAGCGGGGAGATCATCGCGACCGATTCGCCCCACCCGGTGATCTCGCCCTTGGAGGTGTCGAACCGCGCCTCGACGAGGTAGCAGTCCTTCTCCGTCTCCCGCATGAACGAGGTCTCGAACGGGGTGACGAGGGGAATGGACACCTGGTGAAGGGTGATCGACGTGAGCTTCATCGGCCGCGGCTCCTGCTTCGCAAAAGGGAAAGGTGATCGTCACCACCTTATGCCCCGGCACCGAGGCGGTAGTGCCCCGGGCCGTGGATTGGTACGGTGGGGCGAAGAGGGCACACGACGAAGAGGGGCCCACCGTGAACGACTACCTGCGGAGTCTCACCGCACGCAAGCAGTCATGGTTCGGGCTCAAACTCCCCGTCAAGGCGGCCCTCGCACAGCCGCTGCTCCACCCGCTCATGCGCGCGGTCGCCCCGCACATCTCCGGCATCCGGATCGGCCGGCTGCCCGCCCCGATCGGACTCACCGAGGTGACCGGTCGTGCCGGCGGAGCCTCCTTCGTCCTCGTCGATCCCTTCCGCTGCGAGATCGCCAAGGAGTTCTACTGGGGGAAGGGCCGGCGCACCGAACCCGAGGACGCCTTCGCCCTCGACCTCATGGTCGACCTCAGTCGCGACGCCGAGGTGTTCGTCGACATCGGCGCCTACACCGGGGTCTTCACGATGGCCGTCCTCGCCGCCAACCCCACTGCCGTCGCCCACTCCTTCGAGATCATCCCCGCCGTCGTGGCCGGGTTGGAGAAGAACATCGCGCGCAACCGCCTCGGCGAGCGGGTGACCGTCCATCCGACGGGCGTGGGCGCACCGGGCACGACGATGCGCGTGCCCAGAGGGGACGGGGGATCGGCGCTGCCGTCGTTCTACGCCGCGAGCATGGACTTCGCCGAGGGCGTCGAGGTCCGCTTCACCTCCCTCGACGAACTGCTCGCCGAACTGCCTGCCGGCACGTCGCGGGTGACGGTGAAGATCGACGTCGAGGGGGCGGAGAACGACGTCCTCGGCCATGGGGCGGAGTTCCTCGCCGCCCTGCGCCCGGACATCCTCTGCGAAGTCCTCGACGACCGGGCCCAGCCGGGCGAGCTCATGAGACTGCTCGAACCGCACGGGTACAGCTACTTCCTCGTCGGGTCCGAGGAGCTCACCCACTCCGAGCGCATCGTCCCCGACCCCCACTTCCGGGACTGGCTGTTCACGGTGCAGACCCCGGAGGAGCTGAGCGCGAACGGGTACCCCGTGGCGTGAACGGGCCGGCTTGGGCTGGGACGCGGGGCCACGGCAGAGGGGCTTGAGCAGTCTGCGCCGATTCGAAGGCGATTGTGCGGAACGTCCATGGTGATATCTCCGCGAATCTCACCCTGAACGTGGCGCAGAATCGGGCGGTGGCGGCAGCCCCGCCGCCTTCAGCGTCCCAGCTGATCGGCGATGAGGGCTGCCAGCAGCGCCGTGCGCGGGGCGATCTCGGCGATGAGTGCGTGCTCGTGTTCGGCATGCGCCCCGTCGCCCACGGCGCCGAGGCCGTCGAGCGTGGGAATCCCGTCGCCGGCGGTGAAGTTCCCGTCGGAGGCACCGCCGACGGCGACTCCGCGCGGGGCCGCGATCCCGAGCTCGGCGGCCAGTGCCGTCGCCCGGTCGAAGAGGGCCGCCGACTGCTCGGGTTCGAACGGCGGGCGGTTGATCCCGCCGATCACCTCGGTCGTCGACCCGTCGAGCTGCGGGTCTGCGGCGAGTGCCCGGATGGCCGCGTCGACACGTTCGAGCTCGGCCGCGGTGCGGGCGCGGACATCGACGTCGACGCGCGCCTCGGCGGGAACCGTGTTCGACGTCGTCCCCGCGGAGATCACGGTCGGCACGACGGTGGTGCCCGCCTCGGCGTCGGAGAGACCGGCGACGAGCGGGAGGGTGAGCGCCAGCGCCATCCCCGCGTTGACGCCCTTTTCCGGTTCGAGCCCCGCGTGCGCGGCCCGGCCGCGGAACACGAGCGTGTAGATTCCGGTGCCCTTGCGCTCGAGCTTGAGCGCACCGTCGGCGCTCGCCTCCATGACGAACACGGCCGCGGCATCGGCCGCCTCGGCGCGGATGAGATCGGACGACGTCACCGACCCCACCTCCTCATCGCCGGTGATGAGGATCGAGAGCCCAGCGAGGCCCTCCTCGCCGAGGCGGTCGCGGAGCATCGCGACCGCGTGGACGCTCATGATCGCCCCGGTGAGCATGTCGAAGCTGCCGGGACCGCGGAGGACGCCGTCGGCGGTGGAGAACGGGAGGCGATCGAGCGTGCCGTGGGGCCACACGGTGTCCTGATGGTTGAGGAGGACGACGCGGGGAGCGCTGTCGCCGAACCGCAGGCGCACGTGCGTGACGCCGTCGACGGTGAGGAGTTCGGCCTCGGCGCCGAGGCGCTCGCGCAGGAGCGCGGCGAAGTCGGCTGCCCCGCGCGCCACCGCCTCCTTGTCGGCCGACGGCGTCTCGAGCGAGATGACCCGCTCGAGGTCGGCGAGCATGGCAGGAAGGCGATCCTCGGCGCTGCGGACGAGGTCAGAGGGCTGAGTGGAGGTGTTCGCAGAGGTCGACATGGGCCCGATTCTAGTGCGGGACACCGACGGTAACCCGCCCTGTCCGCATCGCGTGCTCAGGGAGCGGCGGTCCTGGCCGGGGTGTCCGGCGGTGTTCGCGCTGAGAGAAGTCACGGGGAGGGCGGACACAACCTCTGCAGTGTGTGGTTTGCTTGTCGTATGGGTGAGGCAGTGAGTTCGAAGCGGTACACACCGGAAGAGCGGACCTTGTACCGCGAGAAGCTCGCGGAGAATCTGGAGCTCTTCGACACGTACCTCCGTCATGCCGAATTCAAATCGGCGGGCACGATCGGGCTCGAACTCGAGCTCAACCTCGTCGACGAGGACAATCAGCCGAGCCTGCGGAACAAGGAGGTGCTCGCCGACCTCGACGACGAGTTCCAGTCCGAGATCGGCGGCTTCAACCTCGAACTCAACCATCCGGTCCTCCAGGTCGCCGGGCGCGGACTGAAGACCCTGGAGTCCGGGGTCGCCGATCGCCTGGCCCGGGCCAAGCGCGCCGCCAAGGCGAAGGGGCTGAAGATCGCCTCGATCGGGACCCTGCCGACGCTGACGACGCAGTTCCTCAGGACCGAGCCGTGGATGACGGAGGAGAACCGCTACGCGGCGCTGAGCAACTCGGTCATCGACGCGCGCGGGGAGTACGTGCAGATCGAACTCGACGGCAAGGAGACGTACCGGCAGGAGTTCTCCGACATCGCCCCGGAGTCCTCGTGCACGTCGATGCAACTCCACCTCCAGGTCGCCCCGAACAAGTTCGCCGAGGCATGGAACGCCTCCCAGGCGATCGCCGCCGCACAGGTCGCGGTGAGCGCGAACTCCCCGCTGTTCGTCGGCCACAAGCTCTGGCACGAGTCGCGGATCCCCGTCTTCGGCCAGTCGATCGACACCCGCACCCCGGAGCTCGTCACCCAGGGGGTGCGCCCGCGCGTGTGGTTCGGGGAGCGGTGGATCACGAGCGTCTTCGACCTCTTCGAGGAGAACGTCCGCTATTTCCCGCCGCTGCTGCCGGAGATCAAGGACTTCGTCGAGTTCAGCGATGCCGATGCCCCGAAGCTCTTCGAGCTCAACCTCCACAACGGCACCGTGTGGCGGTGGAACCGGCCGATCTACGATGCCGGCGACAACGGCGCGCACATCCGGGTGGAGAATCGTCTGCTGCCGGCCGGCCCCACCCCCGTCGACATGGTCGCCGATGCCGCGTTCTACTACGGACTCGCCGAGTTCCTCGTCGGAGAGAACCGTCCCGTCTGGTCGCGGATGTCCTTCGCCGAGGCGCGCGAGAACTTCTTCGCGTGCGCGAAGGACGGCATCACCGCCCGGGTGACGTGGCCGAAGATCGGGCACATCGCCGTCTCCGATCTCGTCATCGACGTCCTCATCCCGCAGGCCCGCCGCGGTCTGCGGCGCCTCAACATCGACAAGGACGTCATCGACGAGTACATGTCGATCATCGAGGGCCGTGCTGAGCGCAAGGCCAACGGGGCGACGTGGCAGCTGCGGATGCTCGACCGGCTTGCGCCGGGCAGCCGGAAGAACACCCGCGAACGCGACGAGGGGCTCAAGGCGATGATGGACGCCTACCTGACGAACCAGGAGAGCGGCCGCCCCGTCCACACATGGGACGTCCCCGCGTGAGGGGTTTGCGCTGACTGCCCCTCACCTTGCCCTGACGCCTCGACTCCAGGTCGTTCTGGACAGATTCTCGGCTGAATATTCTGCCCAGAACGACCTGAAGTCAGTCCTCCGGAGATTCCTATCTTGCGTATGGTGTTTCGCCGACCTCTACCGCCCGAGGTGAAGACCCTCCGGGCGAGAGCGGTGTTCATTCTCAAACAGTTCGATAGGACGTACCCACCATTGTGGGAGGAGCGCGCCGCTGGGCTCAGCGAACGCGAAGCCGACGTGTCGGGCGCGGTGGAAATGATCGTCGAAACGCTCGAACAATGGTCTATGGCACAAGAGCTACCGACCGCCCCGAGCTCCGAATTCGTCAGATCTGAAGTCAGTGAGCTGAACAGCGTCGTCGCCTCGATCGAACCTACTGAACAGAATTTGGTCAGCCGCATGGAGCGTCTTCTCGAATGGATCGACAGCATCAATGGCTGAAACGGGCATGCTCCTTCGCTGCGGAATTGAATTGGTGCACGAGTCCCGTCCATACGTGGGAGGGACTGCCGAAGGTTTGGTTGACTCCAAGACCGCATGATTCCTGAGAGGGCGTCGTGCTGA
>NZ_BAAAMB010000005.1:0-40864 GCF_039528855.1 Brevibacterium sanguinis
GCCGGAGCGTCTTCTCCTACCCGTCCAGGGCGGGGAACATCGTGCTCCGCGTAGTGGTCGGCACGGTGGTCGCCGTAGTCGTCGACGCGGCGGTCGGAGGCGCGTTGGTCGAAAGCGGTGCGGTCGCCGCGTCTGCTGAGCTGACCCTGCGCCGAGGCGGTCGCACGGATCCGTCGCTGCGGGGTCAGTTTTCGGCCGTCATTGACTCCACCGACATGGTCGACCACGTCGAGGACCACGGGACCTCACGAGCGTCGTCGGCAACAGGTGCTCTCTCCGTTGGAGCGATCGTTCCCGCCTCGGCAACCCGCAGGTGGGGGGGGACGCGCCACGGATGCGTCAAGCGATCTCGGCCCGAGGACAGCGAACACCCTCCACCGTCGTCAACGAACCACCACAACCTGGAAAGCGGCGTCCTCAGCAGTACCGTTGAGAGAGTCCTAGCCCACCGGTTCCTTCGCGTCGACGAGGGGGTCCGTCGGGGCCGGGGAGTGGCCTCGCCGCCGAGGAAGTTCATCGTGATCAGGGGAGTGGTCTCGCCGGCAACGCGGCCTCGTGGTTGTTCAGCCGCGGGGTGCACCTCCCCGAAGGAACGCGCCGGCCGCACTCCGCGCCGAGATCGCCCCGCTCGTTCAACACTGAGCGCGTTTGTCACCGCTTCGGCGAATGACCGGCCGCTCATTCAACACTTGGCGTGAATATCTCGCCTTTGGGGACCACATTTTCACGCGACCTGTTGATTGAGGGGCCGCCAGGCTGTTCGGCAGCCTGAGTTACACCGTGAAGGTTTGCGCAGGACAGGAGAGATGAGCGCGGGGAGATGAGCGCGGGGAGATCGCGGACGCCGTCGATCAGCCGAACGCCAGGTGCACCCATCGGCAGGGTGTTCTCGAGGCTGTGAAGCCGGGGGAGCGGGGACGGTGGGCGGGTACGCAAGAGGGCCCAGCACGCGATGTGCTGGGCCCTCTCGGGTCCGACGAAAGTCAGCGGGTCAGGATCCGACTCTCACCGGAGTCCGAACCGTGACGATCAGTGGCTGATCGACTTCTGATCCGCGCCTTCGACCGCTCCGTGGTCGTGGTGCGAGGCCTCGAGCTCGGTCTTCGTCACCGGTGCCACACGATCTTCGAAGAAGAACTTCGACAGGCGGGCGCGGAACTTCTCGAGCTTGGTCACCTTGCCCTCGGCGTTCGGCTGCGGCGGGATGTAGTGCGGCGATTCGAACGCGGTGAGCTTCCACAGCTTGTTCGGCGGGAGCGCCTCGTGACGCTCGAGGAATTCGCCGTGGGGGAGGCGGATGATGTTCGCCGTCTCCCGACCGTGCAGAGCGACCTCACGGTCCTTGCGCTGCAGTGCGAGGCACATGCGCTTGGTCACGATGTAGCCGATGACCGGGCCGATGAAGAAGAGCGCGCGGAAGATGTAGATCATGTCGTTGAGCGACATGTGGAAGAACACGGCGATGATGTCACCCGACGCAGCAGCCCACATGTTGCAGTAGAAGATGATGCCTGCGACACCGATGGCGGTGCGTGTGGGGTTGTTGCGCGGACGGTCGAGGATGTGGTGCTCGCGGTTGTCCTTGAGCAGCCAGGCCTCGAAGAACGGGTAGACGAACATCGCGGCGAACACACCGCCCATGACGAGCACGGCGCTGTTGATGTTGAACGAGATCGGCCAGCCGGCGATGTAGAACTCGAACCAGCCCGGCACGATGCGGAGGAATCCGTCGGCCCAGCCGATGTACCAGTCCGGCTGCGTGCCGGCGGAGACGGGGGAGGGGTCGTACGGTCCGTAGTTCCAGATCGGGTTGATCGTGAACAGTGCCGAGATGACGGAGATGAGACCGAAGATGAGGAAGAAGAATCCTCCGCCCTTCGCAGCGAACGTCGGGAGGACGGGTTCGCCGACGACGTTCTTCTCGGTGTGTCCGGCGCCGGGCCACTGCGTGTGCTTGTGGACGACGACGAAGATGAGGTGGATGCCGATGAGCGCAATGAGCAGCGCCGGGACGATCATGATGTGCAGCGAGTACAGTCGCGACACGATGTCGACACCCGGGAACTCGCCGCCGAAGAGGAAGAACGAGATGTAGGTGCCGACGAGCGGCAGCGACTTGAGGATGCCGTCGATGATGCGCAGGCCGTTGCCCGAGAGCAGGTCGTCCGGCAGCGAGTAGCCGGTGAAGCCGGCTGCCATCGCGAGGATGAGGAGCAGCACGCCGACGACCCAGTTGAGCTCGCGCGGCTTGCGGAAGGCACCCGTGAAGAACACGCGCAGCATGTGGAGGCTCAGTGCCGCAACGAAGAGCAGGGCGCCCCAGTGGTGCATCTGGCGGATGAAGAGCCCGCCGCGGATCTCGAAGGAGATCGCCAGCGTCGAATCATAGGCCTCGGAGATCTGGACGCCGCGCAGCGGCACCCAGGGTCCCTCGTAGTGGAGCTCGCCCATCGCGGGCTGGAAGAAGAACGTGAGGAACGTGCCCGAGAGGACGACGATGACGAAGCTGTAGAGGGCGACCTCGCCGAGCATGAAGGACCAGTGCGACGGGAAGATCTTGCGCCCGAACTCGCGGACGAGGACGGAGGCCCCGACGCGCTGTTCGGTGAAGTTCGTCAGCTTCCCGACGGTTGTTGTGGGCTGTGTAGTACTCATGGGTGATTGATCTCCCAGAACGTAGGTCCGACAGGCTCAGGGAAGTCCGACTGCGCGACCAGGTAGCCTTCGCTGTCCACCCGGATGGGCAGCTGCGGCAGCGGGCGCTTCGCCGGGCCGAAGATGACCTTGCAGTGCTCGGTCACGTCGAACGTCGACTGGTGGCACGGGCAGAGCAGATGGTGGGTCTGGTGCTCGTAGAGGGCCACCGGGCAGCCGACATGGGTGCAGATCTTCGAGTACGCGACGATGCCGTCGTGCGACCAGTCGGCGCGTGCCGGATCCTCTTTGAGCTCCTTGGGGTCGATGCGCATGAGGAGAACGGCGGCCTTCGCCTTCTCGTCGAGCGCGTGACCGGCGTTGGACTCGTCGCCGATGCCGGAGGGCAGCACGTGGTAGGCGGAGCCGATCGTGACGTCCTCGGCCTTGATAGGGCGCTCCGAATCGGGGCTGGGAATGCCGCCCGGATCGCGGATGAGCCTCACGCCCTCGCCCCACAGGGTCTTGAACAGGGCGTCTCCGGGCAGCGGACCGAGGTCGCGGAAGACGAGGATCGCGGGCAGGGGAGCGATCGCCAGCGCTGCGATGAGCGTGTTGCGCAGGAGCGGGCGACGGGCGATGCCCGACTCCTCCTTGGCCTGGTGGAGGATCTCGAGCGCGATCGCCTGATCCTCTTCGCTGCCGCTGATGTCGTGACGTTCGTCGATGCCCTCGTGATCGCTCATGAGGTTCTTCGCCCACAGCACCGCGCCGGCGCCGAGGGAGAACATCGCCAGGGCGGCACCGAGGCCGACCATCATGTTGGCGATGCGGATGCTCTGCATCTCCTCACCCAGGGGGAAGAGGAAGTACGCGACGATGAACCAGATCGTGCCGACCATCGACAGCATGAACCAGAAGGCGACCTGACGCTCCGCGACCTTCTGGGCGCGGGGGTCCGAGTCGGACAGACGCGGCTTGTGTTCGGGCAGGCCCGGGTTGGTGAACCCGTTCAACTCCTCGAGCTGGCTGCCGCCGCCGGAGTGCTCTTTCGAGGTCATCGAATATTTCCCCGTCTAATCTCGTAATGGAATGTGGTCAACAACGCTGTGCTCATTTCGCTCTCGATGAGAGCCATACGGTCAGACCGATGACTGCTGCGAGTCCGAAGAACCAGATGAAGAGGCCCTCGGCCACTGGTCCGAGCGAACCGAGCTTGAAGCCGCCGGGGGACGGGTTCTCAGAGACTTCCCGGACGTAGGAGATGATGTCCCGCTTGTCCTCGGGAGTGAGGTTCGCGTCGTTGAAGATGGGCATGTTCTGCGGTCCGGTCTGCATCGCCTCGTAGAGGTGCTTGGGCGAGACATCCTGGAGGTTCGGGGCGTACTTGCCCCGGGTCAGCGCGCCACCGGCCCCGACGACGTTGTGGCACATCGCGCAGTTGGTCCGGAAGAGGCCGCCGCCGACGGCGGGGTCGCCCTTCTCGGGATCGATGTACTGGGCTTCGGGGATCGCCGGTCCCGGTCCCAGAGAAGCGACGTACGCTGCCAGCTGCCCGGTCTGCTCCTCATCGAACTGGGGTTCCTTGACGGGGGCCTGCGGGCCGTTGGCCTGCAGGGGCATGCGACCGGTGCCGACCTGGAAGTCGACGGCCGCCGCGCCGACGCCGATGAGACCGGGGCCGGCCTTCGTGCCCTCGGCATTGAGGCCGTGGCACGTTGCGCAGTTCGCGGCGAAGAGCTTCTGGCCCTCTTCGATGTCAGAGGCGCTGGCGGTCTGTGCCTTGGCGCTCGAGGTCTGAGTGAAGAGAGCATACGCTCCGCCGGTCAGCAGCAGGCCCACGAGGAGCAGCACGACGAGTGCCATCGGGTGCCTGCGGCGATCTGCTAAAAGCTTCACGGGAAAGTCCTTTGCTTGAAGTTTCTGATGTCCGGGTGACCGTGTCGGCGGTGGACTACTGGAGGAGGTAGATGACGCCGAAGAGGCCGATCCAGACGACATCGACGAAGTGCCAGTAGTAGGACACGCAGATCGCGAATGTGGCTTCGTGGTGGCCGAACTTCTTCGCCCCGTAGGCGCGTCCGATGACGAGCAGGAAGCAGATGAGTCCGATGGTGACGTGGAGGCCGTGGAAGCCGGTGGTCAGGTAGAAGACCGAACCGTATCCGTCGGTGTCGATCGACAGACCCTCGCGCACGAGCTCCGCGTACTCCATGACCTGACCCGAGACGAAGACCGCGCCGAGGAGGAACGTGAGGTAGAACCACTCGATCATGCCCCACTTGGCGATGTTGAACAGCCCTCCGGTCCGGCGGGGCCGGAACCGCTCAGCCGCGAACACGCCCATCTGACAGGTGAAGGACGACGACACCAGGATGATGGTGTTGCCGAGCGCGAACGGGACGTTCAGCAGCTCGGTCTGCGTCTCCCACAGACCCGGGACGACGGATCGGATGGTGAAGTACATGGCGAAGAGCGCGGCAAAGAACATCAGGTCGCTCGCGAGGAACACGATGAAGCCCACCGTGGTCACATTCGGGCGATTGACTACCGGATGCGCTGGCGCTGTCTGGGATGCAGTGGCAGTTGACACCCCACCATTATTACCCGTCTCGGGGTGAGTTTTCACCTTTTACCCAGGTTTCGGAGGAGAAATTTCTACACGGTGTAGCGAAATCCCCGGATTGGTGCCCCAATCTCGTGATTCTGTGATCTCCACCCCGCGTGTCGAAGACGCGATAGGATGCCGCAGGTAAGGTCCGCCTCCTGTTCGGAGGCGGTGCACGCGCCCCCAGATGGAGAGCACTGAGCAATGACGGATCACCCGCGCACGACAGCCCCGGCGACCACGGTCACCGGGACCGAATCGACAGGTGCGGACGTCACTGCGAACTGGCCCGACCTGCTCATGACCCTCATGCACGGTCAGGACCTCACCGAGGCCCAGGCCTCGTGGGCGATGGATCAGATCATGTCCGGCCAGACTCCCGATGTGACGATGGCCGCATTCCTCGCCGCGCACCACACGAAGGGCGAGACGGTTGCGGAGATCGCCGGTCTCGTCGCGGCGATGATGGAGCACGCCGTGCCCCTGCCCGGTCTCGAGGACTCCGTCGACATCGTCGGCACCGGTGGTGACCGGGCGAAGACGGCGAACATCTCCTCGACCGCGGCGATGATCATCTCCGCCACCGGGCAGCGGGTCGTCAAGCACGGCAACCGGGCGACCTCCTCGGCGTCGGGGTCGGCCGACGTCCTCGAGGCCCTCGGCGTCCGGTTCGACATCACGCCCGAGCAGACGGGCATCGTCGCCGCCGAGGTGGGGCTGGCGTTCTGCTTCGCCAACGTCTTCCACCCGTCGATGCAGTTCGTCGCCGCCGTGCGGCGCCAGATCAGCGTGCCGACGGCGTTCAACATCCTCGGTCCGCTGACGAACCCGGCCCGCGCCCGGCACACCGCGATCGGCGTCGCCGATGCGCAGATGGCCCCGCTCGTCGTCGGCACCCTCGCCAAACGCGGTCACCAGGCGGTCGTCTTCCGCTCCCGGGACGGTCTCGACGAACTGAGCAACACCGACGTCAACGACGTCTGGGAGGTCCGCCACGGCGAGGTCGAGCACACGACGTTCGATGCCCTCGACCTCGGGTTCGAACGGGTGACGAAGGACGACCTGCGCGGCGGCGGACCGCTCGAGAACGCCGCGATCACCCGGTCGGTGCTCGCCGGTGAGAAGTCACCGGTGCGCGACATCGTCCTCATCAACGCCGCCGCTGCGCTCGTCGCCGCCGACGAGGCCGCTGTCGGGTCGTTCACCGAACGCCTCGCCGCGAAGCTGCGCATCGTCGAGGACACCGTCGACGCCGGGCTCGGGGCCCAGAAGCTCGATCAGCTCGTCACGGTCTCACGACGCATCGCCGAGGCGAACGGCGCCTGAGGCCCGGGCGTGGAAGACCGCGCCCTCCCGCGGCAGCGCCCACTCCCCGGTCACCGACCACGGCACGGCCGTCTCCAGCCAGTGGGCGAGCATCCGCGTCTCCTCGGGCAGCGGATCACCGGGGGAGGGGAACAGGCCCGGGGCCGGCACCCACTCCGCGGTCGCCGCGAGTGCTGCGAACGCCGCGTCGAGGCCGCTCGGCGTCGACCGGTGACCGGCCGCGGCGAGCCGACCGCGGCGGATGACAGCGAGGTCGATTCCGCCCTCGCCGCCCGGAGCCCACGCCTGGATCTCCTCGACGGCGGCCAGGCGTACCACGGTCTCCGCGCGGGCGGCTGTCGACAGTGCCGCCCGCATGCCGTCGCGGACCTCGGCGGCAGTCTCGTAGCGGGCCTCACCGGCCAGCCGCGCCATCCGCTCCCGGCTGTGCTCGTGCAGCGAGGTGAAGTCTCCTGACAGCGCGCCGATGAGCCCGGCGATGGCCGTCCGGTACGCGCCCGGATCGGTGACCCCGGCGCAGGGACCCCCGCACTGTCCGACCTGGGCGCTCACGCACGCCCGGTGGGCTGCCAGCGTCGCCGGACTCACCTTCGCGGTGCACCGTTTGACGGGGTAGAGGGTCTCGAGGAGCTCCTTGACCGCCTGAGCCCGCTTCCGGGACCGGAACGGGCCCAGCGGCGGAGCCGGTGAGCGCTCAAGTGCCGAGCGGGAGCGGGCGACGGAGAGCCTCGGGTAGGCCTCGCCGCTGAGGACGACCCAGGCGTTGCGCTCGGGGTTCTTCGACCGCCGGTTGTACGGCGGGGCGAGTTCGCCGATGAGCCGGACCTCGCGCACCTCCGCCTCGAGGACGTGCGCGCAGGGCAGGGCGGTGACCTCCTGCGCCGCGGTGATCATCTCGGCCATCCGCCCCCGATTCTCCGAGGCGTTGAAGTAGCCGCGCACGCGCCGGGCCATATTGCCGGATTTGCCGATGTAGAGGACGCGGCGGGTGCCGTCGACGAACATGTAGACGCCGGGTTCGGCCGGCACGCCCTTGGCGAGATGCGCTTTGGCCTGGCGTCGCGCCCACCCGGCCTGGCGGACCGTCGCGAGCTCTTCGAGGGTGGTGATGCCGAAGCTCCCGAACCGCTCGAGGAGGCGGTGGAGCACCTCGCCGGTCGCCCGAGCGTCCGACAGCGCGCGGTGGTCGGGTTCGACCGCGGTGCCGAAGTGGGCGGCGAGCGTGCCGAGTTTGTGGTTGCGGACCTCGTCGCGACCGAGCACGCGGCGCGAGAGCGTCACCGTGTCGAGCACCTGGGGATTCGGCCAGTGGTAGTCGAGGCGGTCGCATGCGGAGCGGAGGAAGCCGATGTCGAAGGGGGCGTTGTGGGCGACGAGCACGGTGCCGGCGGCGAATTCGAGGAAGCTCGGAAGCACCGAGCGGATCGTCGGGGCGTCATCGACCATGGCGTGGGTGATGCCGGTGAGCCGGGAGACGAACGGGGTGATGACGGAGTGCTCGGGCTTGACGAGGGTCTGGAACTCCCCGATGACCTCCCCGGCGCGCAGCTTGACCGCACCGATCTCGGTGATCTCCGCCGTTCCCGCGTGCGTGCCCGTCGTCTCGAGGTCGACGACGACGAACGTGACGTCGTAAAGCGGGGTGCCGATGTCCTCGAGGCTCAGCTGCGTGTGCTCGAGACGGGTCGGCGCCCGATCGAAGGGAGTGGCGGGAGACGTCATGGTCGCCAGTGTGCCAGGCGCCCCTGACACGCGCTCACACCGAGGCTCCGCTGTCGCCGCCCTCGGTGCGCGACTGCTTGGGCAGGTGGAAGAACAGCCCGATCGCACCGCCGATGCCGACGGCGAGTCCGACGAGGAGGAACCATTGGGGCAGCGGACGGAAGAGGACCGCGCCGATGATGAGGAGGACGACGGCTCCGAAGGTCGCGACGACGGAGAGCATGAGCGTCGGGGGAGCCGTGCGCCACCCGATCGGGGCCGCCGGCTCGGGCTCCCAGTGCTCGGCGTCGGCCAGCCGCTCCCGGATCTCCTCGACGGGCATCTCGCTCATCGGCGCATCCGGTTCGGAGAGCCGGGCCACGACATCCTCCCAGTGGCTGTCGCTGACCCGGGAGGAGTCGCCGATCGTCTCGGATTCCGGCACCTGCCGGCGCCAGTCCTCGGTCTCGTCGTCGCTCATGTCATTCATCAGCAATCACCGCTTGCGCGATATTCCCGGCGCGGGCGAATCCGTCCCCGACCGCGGGGCCCCGGCCGTGCGCGGAGCAGGCGTGCGGTGTGCGGCGGCGGCGACCGCCTCGGCGATGACGTCGGCATCGTAGTCGAGGGTCGCCACGTGTCGACTGCGCCGCAGCGGCACGATGTCGGGGCGCACGCCGAGGCGGGACCGGAGCACCCGCAGACTCCGCGGTCCGACGACGCTGTCCTGACCGGACACGAGCACCGTCGTCGGCGTTCCCACCTGCCAGAGGTTCTCCCGGAGGTCGGTGAGGGCCGCGGCGAACGAGGCGACCGCGGCCACAGGTGTCCGGTCGCCGGCGAACTCGTCCCGGTCGGGATGGGCGATGTCGTTGCCGATCGCCGGGACGAAGGGGACGACGTGCCTGAGCACGGGCAGCAGGGGAGTGAGCGGGGAGTCGATGTGGAGACCGGGGTTGACGAGGACGATCTCATCCGGTGGGTTCGCACCCGTCGCCAGTGCCAGGGTGAGTGCCCCGCCCATCGAGAGTCCGGCGACGACGACCCGGGTGTGGCGGGCCTGGAGCTCACGCAGCTCCGCCTCGGCGGCGGTCAGCCAGTCCGCCCACGTCGTCGCCGCGAGTTCCCGCCACGTGCCGCCGTGGCCGGGGAGGAGGGGAACGGAGACGCTGAGGTCGTCGGCTGCCAGGGCGCGCGCGATCGGCTGCCAGGCCGCCGGTGAGCCGGTGATGCCGTGGAGGAAGAGGACCGCGGTGTCCGCGGTCGGGGCGATCGCCGAGTACGCGGCGCGCGGTGCGGCAGAGGGGGTGAAGTCGATGTCCATTCCACCAGCATCGCACGTCGGCCGGCGGCGCACGGTTCGACAGTGCAGTTGGATATATGATGACCGGGGACGTTCAAGCGTCGTGACATGGAAGGGTGCGCGTGTTCTACTGGTTTCTCAAACGGGTCCTGGCCGGACCCATCCTGCGGATCCTCTTCCGTCCGTGGGTGCGCGGTTTGGACAACCTGCCGCAGGACGGCCCGGCGATCATCGCCGGCAACCACATGCACTTCATGGATTCGATCTTCGTTCCGCTGCTCGCCCCCCGCCCCGTCGTCTACCTCGCGAAGAAGGACTACTTCACCGGACGCGGCATCAAGGGCGCGGCGACGCGGTGGTTCTTCAAACTCAACAACCAGCTGCCGATGGACCGCGGCGGCGGCTCCGGGTCGCAGGCGTCGCTGGAATCCGGGCTCAAGGTCCTCCGCGAGGGCAACTCGCTGGGCATCTACCCCGAGGGGACGCGCTCTCCCGACGGCAAGCTCTACCGCGGCCGGACCGGCATCGCCCGCCTCGTCCTCGAATCCGGTGCCCCCGTCATCCCCGTCGCGATCATCGGCACCGACAAGATCCAGCCCGCCGGCCGTCTCATCCCGAAGTTCCGACGCGTCGGGGTCGTCTTCGGCTCGCCGATGGACTTCTCGAAGTACGAGGGCCTGCCCGTCGACCGCTTCCTGCTGCGGTCGATCACCGATGAGATCATGTACGAGATCATGCGCCTGAGCGGCCAGGAGTACGTCGACACCTACGCCTCGACCGTGAAGACGAAGCTGCTCACCTCGGCGAAGCCGAAGAAGGCAGCGGAGGAACCCGACGACACCAACGCCGGCTGAGGACCCATCGTCCGAGGTCACAGCCCGTGTCTGCCGAGTGCTCCACAGGCAGGGACCGGTGTTCGATTCCTCCCATAACGGCGACACGCGCAAATCGTTACCTTGGGGTGTTTGTCGCGGCCTCCGCGGCAGAATAGTTTGGAGTTGTTGAATCCCACTGTAGGTTCGCTGCGAAGAGCGGTAGAATGATTCCATTCTCTGACCCTTCGAAGCGGCCTCGCTTCCCCCAGGGACTATAAGGAGGAGTCGGTGTGAACCGCTCAAGTCACGAAAGCGTCGAGTCGACGCCACTGCCGTCGGCAGCACAGGGTCTCCTGTTCGACGACGACCTGCCCGTCCTCGACGAAGAGGCCGGCTACCGCGGTCCCACCGTGTGCAAGGTCGTCGGCATCAGCTACCGGCGCCTCGACTACTGGGCACGCACCGACCTCGTCACTCCCTCGATCCGCAATGCCACCGGCTCCGGCAGCCAGCGGCTCTACAGCTTCCGCGACATCCTCGTCCTCAAGATCGTCAAGCGCCTCCTCGACACCGGTGTCGGGCTGCAGTCGATCCGCACCGCCGTCGACCACCTGCGCTCACGCGGCGTCGAGGACCTCTCCCAGATCACGCTGATGTCCGATGGCGCGAGCGTCTTCGAATGCACCTCGCCCGATGAGGTCGTCGACCTCCTCCAGGGCGGACAGGGAGTCTTCGGCATCGCCGTCGGCCGCGTGTGGAACGAAGTCGAAGGCAGCCTCTCGGAACTGCCGAGCGAGCGACTGCCCGAAGACGATTCCGCCGTCCTCGCGATGGACGAGCTCGCGCAGCGCCGCGCCCAGAAGCTCGGCTGAGCACACACCTCAGGGGGAATGGCGAAGGGCCCAACCGGATCGGTTGGGCCCTTCGTCGTTCTGCCGCACTCCGGCAGGGAGAGTCACTCCGGCAGGGAGAGCCTAGGACTGCTTAGCCGATTTTCGGCCGCGGATGTTCTCCGAGCGCAGGGCGCGCTCGAGGAGGGCGTCGAAGGAGGAGGCGACCTCCTCGGCGGGTTTGCCCGGCCACGAATGGATGGGCCGAGCTGAGCCCTGCGCCTGCTGCATGACAGCGCGTTCGGCGAGCGGAGGATTGAGGACGAGCGGGCCGAACATCTCCCGCATCTCCGTGATCCGGTAGTCGTGCTCGGTGGAACCGGCGCGCACGCGGTTGACGACGAGACCGAGCGGTTGGATGTCCGAGGTGCCGCGTTGGCGCAGCTCGTCGGCGGCGCGCAGCGCGCGATCGGCGGCGGCGACGGAGAAGAGACTCGGCTCGGTGACGACCGCCACCCGGCTGCTCGCCGTCCACGCGGTGCGGGTGAGTCCGTTGAGGCTCGGCGGGCAGTCGATGAGGACGAGCCGGTAGCCCTTCGCGATCCGGCTGAGCGCATCCTCGAGCCGGCGCAGGTAGCGCTCGGACAGGGAGGGGCGGTCGAACTCCGCGGCCCGCGGCGAGCCGGAGATGACATCGAGGTGCCCCAGCTTGTCACCGACCCACCCCGAGGGGATGATCGCCTCGGAGAGGATCTTCTGCGATTTCGGGGCGGCGAGGACGTCGGCGATGTCGACCCGCGTCGAGGTGGGGACGTCGAGTCCCGTCGACGAGTCCGCCTGCGGGTCCATGTCGACGACGAGCGTCGGGATGCCGCGGTTGTACGCGGCCGACGCGAGACCGAGGGTCACGGACGTCTTGCCGACGCCGCCCTTGAGACTGCTGATACTGAGGACAAGCACCCTCCTACGGTAACGTATCCTCCCCGTTCGGGCAGGGTCGACCACGCCGAGGTGAGCGCGGTGTCCGAATCGGGGACCCCCTGCATTCAGTGGCCCACGTCACTGAGTAGAGTGGTCTCTCGACAGCCAGTCGACTGTTCGCCGCTCGGCGACCGATACAGAAGCGAGAAACACGGATGTTCTCTAAAGTGCTTGTGGCCAATCGCGGGGAGATCGCCGTCCGCGCGTTCCGCGCGGCGTACGAACTCGGCGCCTCGACCGTTGCTGTCTTCCCCTACGAAGACCGCAACTCCGAACACCGGATGAAGGCCGACGAGGCCTACATGATCGGCGACGAGGGACACCCTGTCCGTGCCTACCTCAACGTCGAGGAGATCATCCGCGTCGCCAAGGAGTCCGGCGCCGACGCCGTCTACCCCGGGTACGGCTTCCTCTCGGAGAACCCCGATCTCGCCCGCGCGTGCGCAGAGAACGGCATCACGTTCATCGGCCCCAAGGCCGATGTCCTCGAACTCGCCGGCAACAAGGTCCAGGCGCTCTCGGCAGCCCGCGGAGCAGGCATCCCCGTTCTCGACTCGACCCGTCCCTCGGCGGACATCGCCCAGCTGCTCGCCGACGCCTCAGCGATGGAGTACCCCCTCTTCGTCAAGGCCGTCGCCGGCGGCGGTGGCCGCGGCATGCGCCGGGTCTCGGACCCCGACCAGCTCGAGGACGCCCTCAAGGCTGCGATGCGCGAAGCCGAAGGCGCCTTCGGCGACCCCACGGTCTTCATTGAACAGGCCGTGCAGCGCCCGCGCCACATCGAGGTCCAGATCCTGGCCGACAACGATGCGAACGCGATCCACCTCTTCGAACGCGACTGCTCCGTCCAGCGCCGCCACCAGAAGGTCATCGAGATCGCTCCGGCGCCCAACCTCGACCCCGAGATCGCCGCGGCGCTGCACTCCGACGCCCTGAAGTTCGCCGAGGCGCTCGGCTACCAGAACGCCGGCACCGTCGAGTTCCTCCTCGAGACCGACGGCCCCCGGGCGGGCAAGCACGTCTTCATCGAGATGAACCCCCGTATCCAGGTCGAGCACACCGTGACCGAGGAGATCACCGACGTCGACCTCGTCGCCTCGCAGATGCGCATCGCAGCGGGGGAGACGCTCGCCGACCTCGGACTGCGCCAGGAGGACATGCGGATCAAGGGCGCTGCCCTGCAGTGCCGCATCACGACGGAGGACCCGGCGAACTCGTTCCGGCCCGACACCGGCACGATCACCGCCTACCGGTCCGCCGGCGGCGCGGGCGTCCGCCTCGACGGCGGCACCGTCCACGCGGGCGCCTCGGTGAGCGCGCACTTCGACTCGATGCTCGTCAAGCTCACGTGCCGCGGACGCGACTTCGCCCAGGCCGTCTCCCGCGCCCGCCGCGCCCTCGCGGAGTTCCGCATCCGCGGCGTGTCCTCGAACATCGGCTTCCTCCAGGCCGTGCTCGAGGACCCCTCGTTCGTCGCCGGCGACCTCGCGACCTCGTTCATCGAGGAGCGCCCGCAGCTCCTCGACGCCCGGGTCAGCGCCGACCGCGGCTCGAAGATCCTCGACTACCTCGCCGACGTCACCGTCAACCGGCCCCACGGCGAGCCGACCGTGCGCCTGCGCCCGGCCGACAAGCTGCCCGTCCTCGACCTCGGCCAGGCTCCGCCTCCCGGCAGCCGCGACCGCCTCCTCGAGCTCGGTCCCGAGGCCTTCGCCCGGTCCCTGCGCGAGCAGGAGGCCCTGGCGGTCACGGACACGACGTTCCGCGACGCCCACCAGTCCCTTCTCGCCACCCGGGTGCGCACCCGCGACCTCCTCGCCGTCGCCGGCCATGTCGCGCGGATGACCCCGCAGCTGCTGAGCATCGAAGCCTGGGGCGGGGCGACCTACGATGTCGCCCTGCGCTTCCTCGGCGAGGATCCGTGGGAGCGGTTGGCCCAGCTGCGCGAGGCCGTGCCGAACATCGCCCTGCAGATGCTCCTGCGCGGGCGCAACACCGTCGGCTACACGCCGTACCCCACCCAGGTCACCGATGCCTTCGTCGACGAGGCGGCCCGCACCGGCATCGACGTCTTCCGCATCTTCGACGCCCTCAACGACATCGAGCAGATGCGTCCGGCGATCGAGGCGGTGCGCGGCACGGACACGACGATCGCCGAGGTGGCCCTCTGCTACACCTCGGACATCCTCGATCCCGCCGAGGAGCTCTACACCCTCGACTACTACCTCCGACTCGCCGAGCAGATCGTCGAGGCCGGAGCGCATGTGCTCGCGGTCAAGGACATGGCCGGCCTGCTCCGCCCGGCCGCCGCAGCGAAGCTCGTGACCGCGCTGCGGGAGAACTTCGACCTGCCCGTCCACGTCCACACCCATGACACGGCCGGCGGTCAGCTCGCGACCCTCTTCGCCGCGGCCGGCGCCGGGGCCGACGCCGTCGATGCCGCCTCGGCGGCGATGGCCGGCACGACGAGCCAGCCGAGCCTCTCCGCCCTCGTCGCCGCGTTCGAGCACACCGACCGGGACACCGGCATCAGCCTCACCGCCGTCGAGGACCTCGAACCCTACTGGGAGTCGGTGCGCAAGGTCTACGCGCCCTTCGAATCGGGTCTGCCCGGGCCGACGGGTCGCGTCTACCGGCACGAGATCCCCGGCGGTCAGCTCTCGAACCTGCGGCAGCAGGCCGTGGCCCTCGGCCTCGGGGAGCGGTTCGAGGAGATCGAGAAGATGTACGAGGCCGCCGATGACATCCTCGGCCACCTCGTCAAGGTCACGCCCTCGTCGAAGGTCGTCGGCGACCTCGCCCTCCACCTCGTCGGAGCCGGCGTCGACCCGGCCGAGTTCGCGGAGAACCCCGAGAAGTTCGACATCCCGGATTCGGTCATCGGCTTCCTCTCCGGCGACCTCGGTGACCCTCCGGGCGGCTGGCCCGAGCCCTTCCGGACGAAGGCCCTCGCCGGTCGCACCCACAAGCCCGTCACCGAGGAGCTCGCTGCGGCGGACGCGGAGGCGCTTGAGACCCCCGGGCCCGAGCGGCAGGCGAAGCTCAACGAACTGCTCTTCCCCGCCCCGACGAAGGAGTTCGAGCGGATGCGCTCGAGCTTCGGCGACCTCTCGATCGTCGAGACCGCCGAGTACCTCTACGGCCTGACCTCGGGTGAGGAGGCGACCGTCGAACTGTCCAAGGGCAAGAACCTCCTCATCGGCCTGCGCGCGATCGGCGACACCGACGAACGCGGCATGCGCTCGGTGATGTTCACCCTCAACGGGCAGCTGCGTCCGCTCGAGGTCCGCGACCGGTCCGTCGAGTCCGACGTCAAGACCGCGGAGAAGGCCGACCCGTCGAAGCCGGGGCACGTCTCGAGCCCGTTCGCCGGTGTCGTCACCCTCCAGGTCGGCGTCGGCGACACCGTCGAGGCCGGCGATGTCATCGCGACGATCGAGGCGATGAAGATGGAGGCCTCGATCACCGCGCCCGTGGCCGGGCCGATCTCCCGGATCGCGATCGACTCCGTCTCCCAGCTCGAGGGCGGCGATCTCGTGGCGGTCATCGATGCCTGAGCGGGACATCCGCCTGTGGGGTGACCCCGTGCTCCGCAGCAAGGCCGACCCGATCACCGTCTTCGACGACTCCGTGGCGGCACTGGCCGCCGACCTCGTCGACTCGTCCCTGCCCGAGGGGCGGGCAGCCGTCGCCGCACCGCAGATCGGGGTGGGGCTGCGGGCCTTCGGCTACGACCTCGACGGGCGCACCGGGTACGTCATCAACCCCGAGATCGTCGAACTCGGCGGTGCGCTGCGCGACATCGACGAAGGCTGCCTGTCCGTGCCGGGGCTCTTCTTCCTCACCCCGAGGTGGGAGTTCGCCCGGGTGCGCGGTGTCGACGCGCAGAACAACCCGATCGAGATCTCCGGCACCGAGGTGTTCGCGCAGATGCTCCAGCACGAGGTGGCGCACCTCGACGGGCAGGTCTACATCCAGACGCTGCCGGGGGAGCGCCGCCGCGAGGCGATGAAGGCCATCCGCAGCGCGGACTGGTTCCTCGCCTCATGACAGTCACCGAGGCGCCCGCCCGGGGTGCCGAGAACGAAGGGAAGTCCATGGTCATCGCCCGCACCGCTGTCATCGGCAGCGGACTCATGGGAGCCGGCATCGCCGAGGTGCTCGCGAAGTCCGGTCTCGACGTCATCGTCTCCGAGGTCAGCGACGAGGCGGCTGCCGCCGGTCAGGCGCGGATCGAGAAGTCACTGGCCCGGGCCGTGGAGAAGGGCAAGCTCACGGCCGCCGAGAGCGAGGCGGCCAAGGCGCGGCTGCGATTCACCACCGACATCACCGAGCTCGCCGACCGGCAGCTCGTCATCGAGGCGGCGAGCGAGAACGAGGAGATCAAGAAGTCGATCTTCGCCCGCCTCGACGAGGTCGTCACCGATGAGGAGGCGATCTTCGCATCGAACACCTCGTCGATGCCGATCATCCGCTTCGCACAGGCGACCTCGCGACCCGAGCGGGTCCTCGGCATCCACTTCTTCAATCCCGCACCCGTCCAGCCGCTCGTCGAGGTCGTGTCCTCGGTGCTCACCGACCCGGGCGTGGCCGAGTCCGTCACGGAGTTCGTGTCACAGGTGCTCGGCAAGACACCGGTGCAGGCCCAGGACCGGCCCGGGTTCATCGTCAACGCCCTCCTCATCCCGTACCTGTGCTCGGCGATCCGCATGCTCGAGTCGGGGGCGGCGACGAAGGAGGACATCGACGCCGGCATGGTCGGCGGGGCCGCCCACCCGATGGGTCCGATCGCCCTCGCCGATCTCGTCGGGCTCGACACCTGCCTGTTCGCGGCTCAGAGCATCTTCGATGAGACCGGGGATCCCGCCGCGAAGCCTCCGGTCCTCCTCTCCCGCATGGTCGATGCCGGTCTCCTCGGGAGGAAGACCGGCCGCGGCTTCTACGAGTACTGAGCCCGCACACGCCGACGGGGCTGTCTGCGCATCGTGCGCAGGCAGCCCCGTCGGCGTCGAACGGCGGGGCCCTGAGCTCAGCCGGCGAGGAGCTTCTCGTAGCTGGCGAGCTTGACGCAGGCGACGAGTCCCTCGGCGGCGAGTTCGACGTCGGCCAGGGTCGGCATCGTCGGAGCGATGCGGATGACATTGCCCTGCGGGTCGAGCCCGTACGGGTGCGTCGCCCCGGCCGGGGTGAGCTTGACCCCGGCCTCGGCGGCGAGCTTGACGATCCGATCGGCCGTGCCCTCGAGGGTGGTCAGGGTGATGAAGTAGCCGCCGTCGGGCTTCGTCCACGTCGCGAGGTCGGTTCCGCCGAGTCCGGATTCCAGAGCGTCGAGCACCGCGTCGAACTTCGGGGCGATGATCTCCGCGTGCTTGCGCATATGGTCGATCACGCCCTGGCTGTCCTTGAAGAAGCGCAGGTGACGCAGCTGGTTGACCTTGTCGGGCCCGATCGCGATGTTCGCGAGGTTCGAGGTGAACCAGCGCATGGTCTCCGGACCACCGGCGAAGAACGAGACTCCGGAACCGGCATGGGTGATCTTCGAGGTCGAGGCGAAGATCCAGGGGCGTTCGGGATGGCCGGCGGCCGCGCAGAGGGAGAGGATGTCGATCGTCTCCGGGTGTTCGTCGCGGAGGTGGTGAAGGGCGTACGCGTTGTCCCAGAGCAGCGTGAAGTCCGGGGCGGCAGCGGGCATCGCCGCCAGCGCGGCGGCCCGGTCGGGAGTGATGGTGATCCCCGTCGGGTTCGAGTACATCGGCACGAGCCACATGCCCTTGACGGTCGGGTCCGCGGCGAGGCGCTGCGCCGCGTCGAGGTCGGGGCCCTCATCGTCCATCGGAATGCTCAGCAGCTCGAAGCCGAGGGATTCGGCGAGAGTGAAATGGCGGTCGTAGCCGGGGACCGGGCAGATGAGCTTGTGGGTGCCCGCCCCCCACGGGGTGGAATCGGCGGCTGTGCCGTGGAGGAGGGCGAAGGTGAGCGCCTGCGCCATGAGGGTGAGCGAGGCGTTGCCGCCGGCGAGCAGCTGCTCGGCGGGCACCTTGAGCAGCGGCGCGAAGATCTCCCGGAGTTCGATGATCCCGTCGAGGCCACCGTAGTTGCGCGTGTCGACACCCCCCGGTGTCCGGTAGTCGTCCCCGGTCACCTGCGTGAACAGGTCGACCGCGAGGTCGAGCTGGGCGGGACTCGGCTTGCCTCGGGTGATGTCGAGGTCGAGGCCGCGCGAGGCGAACTCCTCGTACGCGCGGGAGGCCTTCTCGAGTGCGGACTCGAGATCGGGGGTGGGGGTCATCGATGCTCCTTCTCGCCGCGCTGCGGCGGTGGTGACTGCCGGTGCCTCCATCCTAGTCACAGGGCGGGCCGGGCGTGTTCGTTAGAGTGTGTTCCTGAGACGATCGGCCGCAGAGTCGCAGAGGAGGACAGCGCCATGGTCAGACCCCGGGCTCAGGCCGCGCATGGGACTCGGTTCGGCACTCAGGCCCACCTCTACGACGCCGTCCGCCCCGACTATCCGCAGGCGGCCCTCGACCTCCTCGGCGCCGGCTGGGCCGGGCTGCGGGTGTGCGACCTCGGGGCGGGCACGGGAATCCTCAGTCGGAGGCTGCTCGCCGCCGGCGCCGAGGTCGTCGCCGTCGACCCCGACGCCGCGGCCCTCGAGCACAATCCGGCACCGTCTCTCGTCGGGTCCGCGGAGACGACCGGCCTGGCGACCGGCAGCGTCGACGTCGTCACGGTCGCCCAGGCCTGGCACTGGTTCGACGAGGCGGCGGCGGGGGAGGAGATCGCGAGGATCCTCACGCCCTCCGGTCGGCTGCTCATCCTCATCAACCAACTCGACGTCCGCGTCGACTGGGTGCTGCGGCTCAGCCGCATCATGCACGCCGGGGACGTCTACCGGCCCGCGTACGTGCCCGCGCCGCGCGGCTTCAGCCTCCACGACCGGGCCGTCATCGACTTCTCCACCCCGCTCGACGTCGACGGCATCGTCGATCTCGCGCGCACCCGGTCGTACTGGCTGCGGTCGAGCGAGGCGACCCGCAGCCGCGTCGAGGCGAACCTGCGCGGCTATCTCACCGAGGAGCATCCGATCACCGGCACCGTCGACCTGCCCTACATGTGCCTGGCCTACCTGCTCGCGCGTGAACGCTGAACGGCGGGCAGGCACGCGCTCATGCTTCTCTGCCCGCCGGTGCGGATCAGCCCTGGCTCAGAGGGGCCGGTCGTCCTCGGTCTCGACCACCTCGGTGGATTCGATGACCTCGGTCTGCTTCGGCGCCTGATGGGAGACGCTGATCTTGCGCGGTCGTGCCTCCTCGGCGACGGGGATCGTCAGGGTGAGCACCCCGTCCTCGTAGTCGGCGCGGATCCGGTCGAGGGCGACGCGGTTGCCGAGGGTGAGCTGGCGGGCGTACGTGCCCGAGGTCCGCTCCCTGGTCAGCCACTTGACGTCCTTGTCCGCCACCGGTGAGGTCCGCTGCGCGCGCACCGTGAGCGTGCGGTCCTCGACATCGACGTCGATGCTCGAGGGGTCGACCCCGGGCATGTCGATCTGCGCGACGAACACCTCGCCGTCGCGGTAGAGGTCCATCGGCATGGTCGCGGCGTTCGGGGTGCGGGTGACCTCGGTGAAGAAGCGGTCGAGATCGCGGATGGGATCGAAGCGAGTGGCCATGATCGTCCTTTCATTGGGGGAACCGGTCCTGTATTGAGTCAAACACACTCAATTTTGAAATCAATCCTCACACATGGAACTCTCAAACAATATGAGCCTGTCTCCGATCCTCGCCGCCCTCGTCCCGGTCACAGCACTCATCGTGCTCGGCCTGGGACTGCGGAGGACTCCGCTGTTCTCCGGCGAGGACTTCTGGGCGGGGGCGGAGAGGCTCGCGTACTACTGTCTCCTGCCCGTCCTCCTCTTCACCTCCGTCGCCGAGGTGGACGTCACCGCCGTCCCCGTGCTCCGACTCGCCGTCGCCCTCGTCGTGCCCACGCTCATCGTCTCGCTGTTCATCATCGTCCTCCGCCGCGTCGTCGCCGCGGATCTGCCGGCGTTCACCTCGGTGCTCCAGGGCGGGATCCGCTTCAACACGTACATCGGCCTCTCGATCTCCGCGAGCCTGCTCGGACCGACCGGGGGAGCGCTGGCGGCGATCGTCGCGGCCATCCTCGTGCCCACGGTCAACATCGTCTCGAGTCTCGGGTTCGAGTTCCTCCGCACGGGACGACGGTCGGTCCTCGGCCTCCTCCGCGTCATCGTCCTCAACCCCCTTGTCATCGGGTGCGCCCTCGGGGGACTGTGGAACCTCAGCGGGTGGGCGCTGCCGGAACTCGTCTCCGGTGTCCTCGATCCGCTCGCGGCTGCGGCCCTGCCGATCGGCCTCATCTGCGTGGGAGCGGGACTGCGGTGGTTCTCCCTGCGGGAGCACGGCGCCGGCCTCGTCTGGTCGACGGCGGTCAAGCTCGTCGTCCTGCCCGGGCTCAGCCTCGCCGCGCTCGTCGTGCTCGACGTCCCCGCCGAGGCGGCCGTGGTCGGACTGATCTTCCAGGCGATCGCGACGGCGAGCTCGGGTTATGTCATGGCCCGGCAGCTCGGCGGCAACGCCGAGCTCATGGCCGCGCTCATCGCCGCCCAGACGGTGCTCATGCTCGCCACCCTGCCCCCGACGCTGCTCCTCGCCCAGCTCGTCTTCGGGGTCTGAGGAGTCCGCCGCAGGGGCCGGAAGTCGGCCCGGCGTGGGGAAGCACAACGGCCGGCTCCCCGCGGCGGGGAACCGGCCGTGTCAGCGGAGTCTCATTCGCTGTCAGCGGAGTCTCACTCGCTGTCGGCGGAGATGTCCGGGTGACGCGAACCGAGCGCGTTGTCGATCGAGAGCAGACCCGAGCCGCTGTCGCCGACGATCTCGAGGCGACCGATGATCTCGGAGATGCTCGCCTCTTCCTCGACCTGCTCGTCGATGAACCAGTTGAGCAGGGGAAGGACGTCGAGGTCGCCCTCGGCCTGGGCGGTGCGGTAGATGTTGCGGATCGACTCGGAGACCTTCTCCTCGTGGGCGAGCGCGGCCTTGAAGAAGTCGAGCGGACGGGAGCCGGAGACCTTCGGGGCGGCGATGTCACCGATCTGCGGGGCGAAGCCGCGGTCGACGCAGTGCTGGATGAACTTCGCGGCGTGGACCTGCTCCTCCTCCGACTGGGCGCGCATCCACCGGGTCATGCCGGTGAGCTCGAGGTCGTCGAGCTGAATGGACATCTGCAGGTAGACCATCGAGGCCTCGAGTTCGAGCGTGACCTGCTCGCCGAGGACCTTCTGCATTGCGGGGCTCAGGTGCATGTGAATCTCCTAATGCGTTGTCAGGCAGCGGACTGCCGCCTGCGTCGTGACCAGCTTGACACCATTTCTGGAATCATTCCAGTGTGGAAAGGCTCGGCAAACAGTGCTGAGGCAAGCCGAACCATCACTCGCCGATCTCCGGGTGGCGCTCATTCCACCGGGTGGCCTGTTCGAAGGCGTGGGCGATCTCGAGGAGGCGGACGTCGTCGCCGGGCTTCGCGACGAGTTGGACCCCGACGGGCAGTCCCGCGGCGGAGAACCCGGCGGGCACGGAGATCGCGGGGCAGCCGGTGGCGGTGATGAGGCACAGCGCCCGCATCCAGTCGAGGTAGGTCTCGAGCTGGGTGCCGTCGATCTCCATGGGGTATTCGATGCCGACGTCGAAGGGCAGGACCTGGCACGTGGTGAGGACGAGGAGATCGTGATCGGCGAAGAACCGCTGCACCTCGCCGCTCAGCCTGGCGCGGGCGGCCTCGGCGGAGACGATCTGCGGGCCGGTGAGCCGCTGCCCGGCTTCGATGTTCCAGCGCACGGATTCCTTCATCCGGTCGCGATCGGTCTCGTAGAGCCCGCCCCAGGAGGCGAGGAAGTCCATGGCCCGGCGCACGCCGAAGACCTCGTCGCCGTCGGAGAGATCGGGGATGACATCGTCGACGGAGGCACCGAGGTCCGCGAAGACGGGAGCGGTGGCCGCGACGATGTCGACGACCTCCGGCTCGACGGGCAGGAGGCCCTTGAGGTCGGGGCTGAACCCGATCCGGACGCCCGTGAGGTCGGGGGCCTGCCCGCCGAGGCGGAACTGGGGACGGTCGAAGACGGACCCGGGTTCGGCCAGGATCGCCGGCAGTCCGGGTTCGGGACCGGCGGCGATGCTCATGAGGAACGCGATGTCGGAGACGGTGCGCGCCATGAAGCCGGTCTGTCCGAGCCAGGAGAACGGCGAGGGGGAGGAGTTGGGGATCCGCCCGTTCGTCGGACGGAAGCCGGCGACGTTGTTGAAGGACCCGGGGGAGCGCAGCGATCCGCCCATGTCGGACCCGTCGCCGGAGGCCTGGATGCCCGCGGCCAGGGCCGCTCCGACGCCGCCGGAGGAGCCCGAGGCGGACTTGTCGAGATCGTACGGGTTGCGGGTGACGCCGAAGACGGGGTTGAACGTGTGGGAGCCGGCGGCGAACTCGGGGACGTTCGTCTTGCCCGTCGTGATCACCCCGGCACGGCGCAGCCGGGAGATGATGAGGGAGTCGGACTGCGGCACGCGGTCGGCGAAGATCGGCGACCCCCACGTCGTCCGCATGCCCGCGGTGTCGTTGGTGTCCTTGTGGGTCATCGGCACTCCGTGGAGCGGGCCGATCTCGGCTCCGGCCGCGAGCGCCTCGTCGGCGGCTGCGGCTTCCGCCCGCGACCGGTCGTCGTCGCGGGTGACGACGGCGTTGAGCGCGGGGTTGACCTCGTCGATGCGGCGCAGCTGATCGTCCAGCGCCTCCCGGGCCGAGATCTCCTTGTCAGCGATCCTCGCGGCGAGTTCGCGGGTGCTCATCCAGCGCAGGTCCTCACTCATCCCTCCGCCCTCCCGAGGTCGGAGAGCACGGCCGTCAGGGCGGCGCGCAGGCCCGTCTCCAGGGTGGTGGGCACATCGTCGGGGGCGAAGTGCGGGGAGTGGTTGCCCGCCGGCGGTTCGTCGCCGTCGAGGATGGCGGGGGAGTAGCCGCCGAAGAACCAGTAGACGTAGGGCACTCCGAGCGCGTCGCCGAACGCCCCGAAGTCCTCACTGCCGGTCACGGCGGGCACGACGTGGACGTGGTCCTCGCCGAGTTCGGCGCCCGCGGCGGAGACGAAGGCGGCCGTGCGATCGGGATCGTTGACGCAGCGGGGAAAGGAGTGCATCGGTTCGATGAGAGGCTCGGGGGCGCCGGAGGCCTCGGCTTCGGCGCGGACGATGCGGTGGACCCGGTCGAGGACGACGGCGCGGACGTCCTCGTCGAAGGTGCGGATGTTGAGGGTGAAGACCGCGGTCTCGGGGATGATGTTCTCCTTGAGTCCGCCGTGGAACGTGCCGACGGTGACGACGGCGGTGTCGCGGCCCGAGATCTCCCGGGACACGATCGACTGGAGGCGGGTGATCATGAAGGCGCCGAGGACGATCGGGTCGATCGCGTTCTCCGGCTGGGAGCCGTGCGCCTGCTTCCCGCGGACCGTGACGCGCAGGGAGTCCGACATCGCCATCGCCGTGCCGGAGGAGACGTAGACGTCTCCGGCACGTCCGGGCCACACGTGCTGACCGTAGACGACCTCGGGATTGACCACGGTCTCCCACAGGCCGTCGTCGAGCATCGCCTGCGCTCCCGCAGCGGTCTCCTCCCCGGGCTGGAAGAGGAGGACGACGGTGCCGGCCCACGCTTCCCGGTGCTCGGTGAGGAACCGGGCGAGGTAGAGGCCGACGGTGATGTGGGTGTCGTGGCCGCAGCCGTGCATGACCGGGGTCGTCGTCCCGTCGGGCAGGGTGCCCTCGGCGTGGGAGGCGTAGTCGAGTCCGGTGTCCTCGGCGATCGGCAGTCCGTCCGTGTCGGCGCGGTAGGCGACGACGGGTCCCTCGCCGTTCTCGATGACGGCGACGACGCCGGTGCCGCCGAACGTCTGGGGTGCGAGGCCGAGTCCGGTGAGGAACTCGGCGATCGCTGCCGCCGTCTGCGTCTCGGCCATGGAGAGCTCGGGGGTGCGGTGGAACTGCTGGTAGTCGGCGACCGCCTCGGCGAGGGAATCGGTGACCGCGGTGCGCAGGCGCGTTGTCAGCGGCATGGCGTCCTTTCGTGCTCGGTCGGGAGCTCAGTTGATCCCGACGGTGTCCTCACCGGAGTCATCGCGGGTGTCGGTGACGGCCCGGTTCCGGGTGAACCACGTGATGACGATGGTGACAATGACCACAATAGCGACGTCGCCGGGGGCGAGGACGGGCACGACCGGAATGAGGACGAGGATGACGAGGGCGGCGACGGCCAGCGCGATGATCGTCGACTTCACCTGCCGGAGTGAGACGATGAGCTGGACGGTGACCCCGCCGAGGATCGCCGGGAGGATGTAGAGCTGGGCGATGAGGGTGATGTTCTCCGGGATGACCGTGACGAGCCAGGTGCCGAGGACCCCGACGAAGAGGACCATGGAGACGACGTGGATCATCGCGGCCCCGCAGATCGCCATCGTCGCCGCGTACTCGCCCTTCCGGGTGCCCGGCTTCGCCCCGATCGTGTCCTGGGCGACGATCGCCGAGGGCAGCAGCTTGTTCGCGACGTTGCCGATCATGAACGCCTGGTACATCCCGGCCGGTCCGAGGATGGGGAAGTACGTGAGCGGTTCGACGACGTAGAAGACGCCGTAGACGGCGAAGACGGCGAGGAACGCGGTGAGGATGTCGCCGAACCCGATGTCGGCGTCGGCGACGACGAGGAGGTAGAACGGCACCGAGGTGGCGATGAGGAACCCGATGAAGAGCGTGATCGAGCCCCACTTCGTCGTCGTGGCTTCGAATGCCTCATGCGAGGGCGAGGGAATGACGGACATGAGGCCTCCTTCAGGCGTCGGGCATGCCGAGGCCGGCGTAGTGGGCGAAGTAGGCGGCGACGAGACCGGCGAGCACGGAGATGCCCAGTCCCCATTCCTTCAGCCACGACTGGCGGAGGACGTGGGCGGCGGCGAGGCAGATCGCCATCGTCACCGCGGACACGGCGATCGCGATGACGTGGGTGGGCGACTTCGGGATCTCGCGGAACGTCAGCGCCGCGAACGCCGCGAGCAGCGCGGCACCGGGCACGAGCGACATGAGGGCGGGATTGATCTTCTCGAGCTTGTGGGAGCTGCGTTTGAAGATCGGGGTGAGGATGAGCGCCGAGAGCATCCAGCCGGCGCCGGAGAGGCTCATCGCCATGAGCGCGACGATGAAGACGCCGCGGGTGAAGGTCGCATCGCCGAGGTTGGCGTCCATCGTCCCGGCCGCGATCGAGGCCGAGGCCACCTCGGTGGCGGCGGAGCCGATGAGGCCGACGCGGACGATGACCGGGGGAGTGCCGAAGAGCGGCAGGAGAGCGATGGCGACGAGGACGACGGCGAGCGAGGGGCCGATCGCCGCGACCCCGCCGGCCCGGAAGGCGGCGGTGACCTCGGCCTGGCTCATGTCGGCCGAGGCGGCGTTCTGCCGCACCGCGCGCATGTAGATGAGGGATTGGATGACGACGACGCCCATGACGGACAGCGCGAGGATCCACAGGACCGGGGCGTTGGCCAGGGGCAGATAGTCGGCGGAGGCACTTGCCGTCACCATGGTCGGACTCCTCACCTCGGGTGATTCTTCTCGTGTGAGCAAGATAACCCCAAACGCCGAGGCGGCCCAGAGGCAGCGCGAAACTTCCCATCAGATGAGAAGCCGGTGGTCGTGGCAGAATCGGTGACATGCTCGAGCCCGTCATCGCCGAGAATCTCGACCGCGCCGAAGCCTGCTGGGTGCAGGCGCTGCGGCGTCTGGGACCGCCCGAGGCGAGTGCGCACTATGCCGCGCCGAGCGGCTGCGGGGGCTGGTCGAACCGCGATCTCGTCAACCACCTCATCGGCGGGGGACTGCGGTACGCGATGCTGCTCGCCCAGGACCCGCCCGCCGAGGTGGAGGCGACGAGGGACCGGGACCACCTCGGCGAGGATCCGCTCGAGGCGTTCTGGACCCATGAGCACCGCTTCCGCCGGCTCGCCGCCGAGGTCGATCTCAGCGTCTCGGTCAGCCACCGCATCGGGGATCTGCCGGGCACCCAGCTCGTGCGGATGCGGATCCTCGAACTCGCCCTCCATGCCGCTGACCTCTCCGCCGGCACCGGCGATCCGTGGCCGGTCGATGAGGCGCTCGCGGAGTTCATGGCGACCGACCTCGCCGCGCTCATCGTCGACCTCGGCGACACCGGCGGCTATGCGCCGCCGCGCACCGACGCGCCGGCCGCGAGTGCGGCCGACCGGGTGCTCCTGCTGTCGGGACGCCCGGTCAGCCGCCGCGGATGATCATTCCTGGGCGGCGGCGCCGCGGACGATGACCTTGTCGCGTTCGGGATTGGCGAAGAGCAGAGTGAGCACCGCCGAGACCGCCGCGGCGACGCCGAGGACCTGGAAGGCCGTCGCATAGCCGAGGCCGGGGCTGGCGGCGGCATCGACGATGAGCCCGGTGACGTAGGGTCCGACGAGCCCGCCGATGGCCATGAGGGCGAGGAACACCCCCAGGGTGCCGGCGGTCTGCTGGGGCGGACAGATCTCGGAGACCGCGGCATTCGACAGCGGGAGGACGACGACCCCGACGCCGTAGCCGATCGCGACGATCGCGACCGCGGCGGCCGCGTTCTCGATCGAGGGCAGGAGGAAGAGGATGCCGCCGCCGACGACGACGAGCAGCGAGGGTCCGACGATGCGGACGAACCGCGACGACCAGCCGCGGGCGAGGAGGAAGTCGGAGAGCAGGGTGCCGCCGATGAGGCTGATGAGACCGACGATCGAGGGGATCGCGAGCATCGACCCGGCCTCGAGGCGGCTGAAGCCGAGACCGACCTCGAAGTACGACGGCAGCCAGGTGAGGACGACGGTGACGAGGGCGTAGATGCTCGCCACGAGCGGGACACCGGTGAGGAAGGTGCGGGTGAGGAAGATCCTCGCCCACGGCACGCGGGGCTCGTCCGAGTCATCCGCGGCGGTGTCCTCGGCTGCGGCGTCGGAGTGCGCCTTCTTCGCCGGTCCGGTCGCCTTCGCCGGGATGTAGGGGCCGACCTCCCAGAAGCGCAGCCAGAAGAAGCACCAGACGATGCCGATGACGGCCATCGTGATGAGCGCGCTGCGCCAGCCGAACGTCACCGAGAGGTAGGCGAGCAGGGGAGCGAGGACGATCTTCGCCACCGAGGCGGCGCTGGCGAGCAGCGCACCCGGGAAGCCGCGGCGTGACGAGGGGTGCCACGAATATGCGGCGGTGTGGATGAGGGCGGAGCTCGGGCCCTCGGCGAAGCCGAGGAGCATCCGGGAGGCGACGAGGACGGCGAAGGTCGCGGCGACGACGAGCGGGAGCATGGCGGCCGCCCACACGAGTGCGAGCACGAGGAGGACGGTGCGCAGCGACATCCAGCGGTTGAGGGCGCCGGCGAAGAAGCCGCCGACCGTGAAGGCGAAGAAGAAGAGGCTGCCGACGAGGCCGATCTGAGCGGCGCTGATGCCGAGTTCCTCCCCGAGGGCCTGGGCGATGATGCCGAAGGCGGCCTTGTCGCCGTAGTTGACGACGTAGAGGACGACGAGCAGACCTGTCAGCGACCAGGCCTTGCGGCGGGATTCCGACCCGGCTGAAGCGAGTGCGACAGGGGGAGTGGACTGAGGGTGAACCATGAAGCTTCCTTGCGTCGTGGTGACATCCGACCGATCTCCTGTGGCCGCGATCACACTCACCCTATTGAACGCTCGTTAGATAAGTCAACAGTCCGATGTCTGCTCCTTCCGTGGAGGCGAATCGACGCCGAGATCGGCTGAGCCCGGGGTGTGACTAGGGGAGTAGTCCGATGACTGAGAGTCGGGGCAGAGCATTCGGTTGGACGCTGGTGTCGCTCAGGCGAGTTCATCCGACCACCGAGCAGGTGGAGATGCCGGTGCGCGATGCGCTGGCCGGCAATGGTTCCGAGAAGTCCGGGCAATCCGAAAGCCGCCGTCGCACAGGCGGGCCGCAAGTCATGGTCGCGCAGGCCGGCGAAAGCGGCGATCAGTGAGTCGCGCGCAGCACGGGCCGACGCTGCGGACTCCGTGTCGACCCGCAGACTCCGGGATGGCCTGCACGCTCCATGTCGACCTGCGGGCTCCATGAGAGACACGAGATGAGGCCGGGGCAGTGGCTTCATCGGTTTAGTTAACATAATGTATATTATCGGCGCTATACGCTGGAAGGCCGGGACGCGGCAGTGCCGTGAATGTGCGTGTGGCCGCGAACAGCGTCCAGCTGTCCGCGGCCACACGATGATCCGACGGTCATCCGCTCCCGACGTAGCCGCCGAGGCCGACCTTGCCGGAGTCGTCCGAACCACCGGAGCCGCCGCCGTCGTCCGCGGCGCCGGTCTCCTTCGTCAGGCCGGCTTTCTCACCGCATGTCGGCCAGGCACCGGGTCCCTGTTCCGCGAGCGTCTTCTGGGCGATGCGGATCTGCTCCTGCTTGCTCGCCTCATGCGGCATGCCCTCACCGCCGAACGCCTTCCATGTCTGCTCCGAGAACTGCAGACCGCCGTAGTAGCCGTTGCCCGTGTTGATGCTCCAGTCACCGCCGGACTCACAGTCGGCGACGCGATCCCAGACGCTCTCGGATTCAGCGGCCTGGGCTGGTGGACTGAGGCCGACGAGTCCGGCGGCGGCGATCGCGCCGACTCCGGTGAGCAGTGCTGTTCTGCGCAGAGTGGTCGCAGCGTGTCTCACGAATGTCATCTCCAAAGATCGACTGCATTCGGTCAAGCGGTCCGGCCGTTACCGAACCGTTATCCACGCTAACGACGATGAGCACATCTGTCCGGGGTCCGCGCGTGGGAATCGTCTCAGAGGACGGTCACCGTGCCCTGAGTGCGCCGACTCCCCCGGATCAGAAGATCTGGATGACGTGCCCGGTGAGGCCGGTGCCGTTCGGCGGGCTCCCGCCGTCGTCCGACTCGGGTGCGTCGCCGGTGTCTGCCGAGTCGCCGGCGGTGCCGTCGGCAGGCGCGTCGTCCGTCGGCTCTTCGGGCGCTGCCGGTTCTTCCGCGGCGGGCTCCTCAGGCTTCGGCTCTTCAGCCTTCGGCTCTTCAGCCTTCGGCTCTTCAGCCTTCGGTTCCTCGGCCTTGGGCTCCTCGGGTGCCGGCGGCTCCTCAGCCTTCGGTTCGTCCTTCTTGGGTTCCTCGGCCTTGGGCTCTTCGGGCTTCGGCTCGTCCTTCTTCGGCTCTTCGGCCTTCGCGTCCTCGTCCTTCTCGGCCTCGGAGGCTCCGCCGTCATCGGCAGCGCCGTTCGCCTTCGTCAGGCCGGCCTTCTTCCCGCACGTCGGCCAGGCGCCGGGACCCTGCACGGCGAGCGTCTTCTGCGCGATCCGGATCTGCTCCTCACGGCTGGCTTCGTGCGGCATGCCCTCACCGCCGAACGCCTTCCACGTCTGCAGCGAGAACTGCAGACCGCCGTAGTAGCCGTTGCCCGTGTTGATGCTCCAGTCGCCGCTCGATTCGCAGGCGGCGACGCGATCCCACACACTCTCGGACTCATCGGCCTGGGCGGGCGCATTCGCACCGAGGAGACCGGCCGCGGCCAGTGCCCCGGCCCCGACGAGCATCGCGGATCTGCGCAGGAAGGTGCTGACGAGTTTCACAGTGGTCATCTCCGTTGTGAGGTGGGTGCATGCCCTTGGGAAGGAGCCTCGGACACGGCCGGACGTTACCGAACCGTTAGAAACGGTAATCGACTTCTCCGGCCGTGTCTATACGGGCACGGAAAGTTCACACCTGTACACTCTGCCGGACATAATCGCCGAGGTGGCGCGCCGTGAGCGTGGCACCGTCGGCGATGAGCTCGGCGGGATTGCCGGTGAAGACGACCCGCCCGCCGTCGTGTCCGGCTCCCGGCCCGAGATCGATGATGTGATCGGCATGCGCCATGACCGCCTGATGGTGTTCGATGACGATGACGGTACGGCCGGCGTCGACGAGGCCGTCGAGGAGGCGCAGGAGGTTCTCGACATCGGCGAGGTGGAGGCCGGTCGACGGCTCGTCGAGCACGATGACCGACGCCGCGTCGGCGGCCTTCGCCGACAGATGCGCGGCGAGTTTGAGGCGCTGCCGCTCACCGCCGGACAGCGTCGTCAGCGGCTGGCCCAGACTGATGTAGCCGAGACCGACGTCGACGAGGGTGGCGGCGATCTTCGCGGCCTGCGGGATCCTCGACTCCCCCGCTGAGAAGAAGTCGACCGCCTCGGCGGCGGGCATGTCGAGCACCTCGCGGATGTTCCTGCCCCCGAACGTGTAGTCGAGCACCGCGGCCTGGAAGCCCTTGCCCTGACAGACATCGCACGGGGCCGACATCCCCGCCATCATCCCGAGATCCGAATAGATCACGCCGGCCCCGTTGCACACCGGACAGGCCCCTTCGGAGTTCGCGCTGAAGAGGGCCGGTTTGACGTCGTTGGCCTTCGCGAACGCCTTGCGGATCGGTTCGAGCATGCCGGTGTACGTCGCCGGATTGCTCCGTCTCGATCCCCTGATCGGCGTCTGGTCGATGATGATGACCCCGTCGCGGGTGACGAGCGAGGTGTCGATGAGCGTGCTCTTGCCGGATCCGGCGACCCCGGTGACGACGGTGAGCACCCCGAGGGGGATGTCGACGTCGACGTCGCGGAGATTGTGGCCGTCCGCTCCTCTGATCTCCAGTGCGCCCGTCGGTGTGCGCACGGCCTCCTTGAGCGCGGCGGTGAAGCCGAGATGATCGCCGGTGCGCGTGCCCGACTCCCGCAGACCCGCGACCGTGCCGGTGAAGCAGATCTCTCCCCCTGCGGTGCCGGCACCGGGGCCGAGGTCGACGACATGATCGGCGATGCCGATCGTCTCCGGTTTGTGCTCGACGACGAGGACGGTGTTGCCCTTGTCCCGCAGCTGCAGGAGCAGACGGTTCATCGACTCGATGTCGTGAGGGTGGAGGCCGATCGTCGGTTCGTCGAAGACGTAGGTGACGTCGGTGAGCGCGGAGCCGAGATGGCGGACGAGCTTGATCCGCTGGGCCTCTCCCCCGGACAGCGACCCCGATGAGCGCTCGAGGGAGAGGTAGCCGAGTCCGATGTCGACGAAGGCCTGCACGGTCTCTTTCAGAGACGCGACGAGCGGTGCGACACCGGGGTCGTCGATCTCAGCGAGCCACGCGGTCAGCTCCGAGATCTCCATCGCGCACACCTCGGCGATGGACTTCCCGGCCAGCAGCGAGGACCGCGCCGCCGCATTGAGCCGCGTGCCGTGGCACTCGGGGCACTCGGTGAAGACGACGGCGCGGTCGACGAACTCCCGGATGTGCTTCTGCATGCCGTCGCGGTCCTTGGACAGGAACGACTTCCGGATCTTCGGGATGAGGCCGTCATAGGTGAGGTTCGTCCCGCTGACGACGATCTTCTCCCCCTCGAGATCGAGCAGGGCGCGCCGCTGCGCGGCCGTGAACTCGGCCACCGGGACGTCGGGGTCGAAGAACCCCGACTCCGCGTAGAAGCGGACGGACCAGCCGCCGACCTTGAACCCGGGGACGGTGATCGCCCCCTCGTTGATCGACTTCGTCTCGTCGACGATCTGCGCGACGTCGATGTCGGTGGCCGTGCCCATCCCCTCGCAGTGCGGGCACATGCCGCCGTTGACGCTGAATTCGCGCCGTTCGACCTCCTTCGCATCGCCCTTGACCGTCGTCACCGCGCCCTTGCCGCTGATCGTCGCGACGTTGAACGAGTAGGCGTTGGGCGAGCCGAGGTTCGGTTCGGCGAGCCGGGAGTAGAGGATCCGCAGCTTCGCGTTGATGTCGCTCACGGTGCCCACGGTCGAGCGCGGGTTCGCCCCGATCCGCTCCTGATCGACGAGGATCGCCGTCGTCAGGTTCTCGAGGACGTCGACGTCGGGCCTGGCCATCTGCGGCATGAACCCCTGGACGAAGGCGCTGTAGGTCTCGTTGATCATCCGCTGCGACTCCGCGGCGATCGTGCCGAAGACGAGTGAGCTCTTGCCCGACCCGGAGACACCGGTGAACACGGTGAGCCGGCGTTTGGGCAGGTCGACGGAGACGTCGCGGAGGTTGTTCTCCCGGGCCCCGCGCACCCGGATGAGGTCATGGCTGTCCGCTGCCTGGGTCATCGCGGCCCTTCAGTCCCGCTGCTGGACGCGGATGAGGTTGCCGGCCGGATCGCGCAGCGCGAAGTCGCGCAGACCGTAGGGCTGGTCCATCGGCTCCTGGACGATGTCGGCGCCCTTCGCCTCGACCTCGGCGAAGACGGCGTCGACAGCGGGGCTCGCGAAGACGATGGACGCGTAGCTGCCCTTGGCCATGAGCGCCTCGATGGTCTCGCGCTCGGCATCGGTGAGCGTCGGGTCGACGACGGCCGGGGTGAGCACGATCGAGGTGTCGGGCTGGTCGGGGGCGCCGACGGTGATCCAGCGCATCTGGCCCTGGCCGACGTCGAGGCGGACCTCGAAGCCGAGGACGTCGCGGTAGAAGGTCAGTGACGCCTCGGCGTCGGTGTGCGGAAGGAAGCTGGCAGTGATCGAGATGTCCATGACTCTCATGCTAGTCGCCGGGGCGGTGTCCCACTTCTCGATTCCTGACGGGCCTGAGCACGGTCTTGGCGATGATCGTCGGAAGGTCGAGGTCGCCGTGGACCGCCCGCTGCCGGTAGCTCGTCGGTGACATGCCGACGAGCTCGGAGAACCGCGTGCTGAAGGTGCCGAGCGAGGTGAACCCGACGGCGAAGCAGATCTCGGTGATCGAGAGGTCGCCGCGGCGGATGAGCGACATCGCCCGCTCGATGCGCCGGGTGAGCAGGTAGGCATACGGCGACTCGCCGTAGGCGGCCTTGAAGCGGCGGCTGAGATGACCGGCCGACATGTGCACCCCGGCCGCGAGGTCGGGGACGTTGAGGGGTCGGTCGAACTCGCGGTCGATGCGATCGCGGACCCGCCGCAGCGCCCGCAGCTCGGCCAGCCGATGCCTCTCCCCCACCTCAGGCCGCCTCGGCGTGGATGCCCTTCTTCAGCGTCTCCCCGCGGAAGTACGCGGGGTGGCGCACGGCCTGGATGATCATGATGACGACGCCGAGGAGGAGCACCCCGATCCCGAGGACGAAGACGAGGCCGATGCCGAAGACCGATGACCCCGACCCGTACGAGGGGTCGAGGGAGTCGATCGCGGTGCGGACGAAGATGACGAGGAGGGTGAGTCCGCCGAGGAGGGGGAAGAGGAAGCGGAAGAACACCGTCCGGGCGGAGAGGAAGAGGGACCGGCGGAAGTACCACGTGCAGGCGAGTCCGGTCACCCCGTAGTAGAAGCAGACCATGAGCCCGAGCGCGGTGATCGTGTCCCACAGGGCGTTCTCGGACAGCAGGCGCATGACGACGTAGAAGATGATCGCCGCTGCCGCCGAGGTGATCGTCGCGACCGAGGGCGACTTGAAGCGCGGGGAGACGTTGCCGTAGCGCTTCGGCAGCGCACCGTAGTGGCCCATCGCGAGGATCGTGCGTGAGGGTGAGACCATCGTCGACTGCAGCGAGGCGAGTGACGAGGAGAGCACGGCGATCGAGACGATGATGGCGAAGGGGCCCATGATCGGTGAGGCGAGTGCTGCGAAGATCGACTCCTGGTTCTCCGGGTTGCCGGCCCCGAGGCCCTCCGTGCCGACGCCGGCGTAGGCGATGACGGCGATCGTGCAGGCGAGGTAGATGACGACGATCGCGACGATCGTCAGCATCGCCGCCCGGCCGGGGGTCTTCTCCGGGTCCTTGGCCTCCTCGTTCATCGTGATGACGGTGTCCCAGCCCCAGAAGAGGAAGATCGACAGCGACACGGCCGCCGCGATCGTCGAGAAGTCCCCGGCCGCGACCGGGTTGAACCAGTCGAGGCTGACCGGGGTGGCGTCGAAGGCGGTGCCGTTGGCGACGTGGATGAGTGCGGCGATGACGAACCACCCGAGCGCGATGACCTGGAAGGCGACGAGCCAGACCTGGACCTTCTCGGTGGCTTCGACGCCGCGGTAGGAGATCCAGGCGGCGACCGCGGTGAGCAGGATGGTGATGGGGATGTTGATCCACAGCACCCGGGTGAGGTCGGCGATCGCGGGATCGGAGAAGATCTGGCTGAGGAGGATGAAGAGGAAGTCGACGCCGACGGCGGCGAGGTTGGACAGGACGAGCACGGTCGCGGCGATGAGCCCCCAACCGCCCATCCATCCGAGCCACGGGCCGAAGGCGCGCGTCGCCCACGTGAAGGTCGTGCCCGAATCGGGCATCGCGGTGTTGAGCTCCCGGTAGCCGAAGACGACGAGGAGCATGGGGACGAAGCCGATGAGGAGGATCGCGGGGGTGTGGACCCCGACCTCGGAGATCGTCGGGCCGAGCCCCGATGTGAGCGTGTACGCGGGCGCGATGCAGGCGATGCCGATGATCGCGCCGCCGATCGCACCGACCTTGCCGGCGGAGAGCCCCTTTGCGCTCAGGCCGGAGTCGGTTTCGATGGGGCGTTCTGGTGCGGGTGTTGCCGAAGTCATCCGTTCATCTAACCACTAGTCGGCGAGAGCGCGAAGCACCGTCTCAGCGGTGTCCCGCCCGATCCGCACCGCGCCGTCGACGTGCTGGTAGCCGCGGCCGGCGATGTCCGAGCTCGCGAAGTGGAGCGGCCCGACGGGATCGTTCTGGTACCGGCCCCAGCGGCTCAGTCCCCCGAGGTCGTAGCTCGTCGCGTACGCCCCGCGCGTCCATTCCTCGGCCCCGAAGTCCGAGAGGTGGAAGACCGTCGGGGTGAGCGCCTCCGGTCCGAGGAACGCGGCGATCGCCTCGAGGATCTCAGTCTTCCGGTCCTCCTCGCTCAGTGCCCACATGCGGTCGGCGTTGACGTCGGAGATGAAGCCGACGAGCGTTCCCTGCTCCTCCCCGTGATTCGTGTTGTCGTAGACCTCCTGGACGAGGTGGCCGGCGCCGAAACCGGTGCCCGACAGGCCCTGCTCCCGCCAGAACGGGCGCGGGTACGTCGCGTGGACCTTGATGACGAGCCCCATCGACTGGTGTTGGTGGAAGACCTGCTGGAGGCGCGGCAGGTGCGGGACGTAGGTGATCCGGGAGTAGAGGTTGGGCGGGACGGCGACGATCACCGCGGTGCCGGTGTAGGACGCGTCATCGGTGGAGACGACGACGTTCTCACCGCTCCAGTCGATGGTTCGGACGGGGCTGTTCAGCCGCACGATGTCCTCGCCGAGGTCGGCGGCCAGGCGCTGCGACACCGACTGCATGCCGCCGACGACCCGGCGGTCGAGGATGAAGTGGTCGTCGACGAGGTGGGAGAACGATCCCGCCGAGGCGGCCATGAGGATCGCCTGGAGCGCCGAGAACGCGGTCGTCGGCTTCGTCAGCATGCCTCCGGCGACGAACATCCCGATGTTCGCCACCGCGAGCGCGTCGTCGGACTGCCCCTCCAGCCAGTGCTGGAAGGAGACTGCGTCGAGGTCGGCGGCCTCGGCGGCGTCCCACGGGGCGTCGGCGCCGATGCGCTCGGCGAGGTCGTCCAGCAGGCCGATGAGGCGTTCCATCTCCGCCTGCGTGGCCGCGGGCACGGGGAACATGCCGCCGTCGTAGACGGTGCGGGTCCCGTCGGGTGCGAGGTAGACGCTGTCGCCGTCCCGGTAGCGCTGGTAGGTCGTCAGGCCGAGTTCGTCGACGAGGTCGAGGATCGCCGTCTGGTCCGGTGAGATCCACTGGCCGCCGATCTCGAACATCTGTCCGTCGATCGTGTCCGTCCACGTCCTCCCGCCCACCCGGTCGCGGGCTTCGAGGACGATGACCGACCGGCCCGCCGCGGTGAGCGCGCGGGCGGCGGTCAGCCCCGTCGGCCCGGCTCCGACGATGATGACGTCTGCTGTCTCCTCCGACATGGCGCTCCCCTCAAGGATCGTGGTTCCTCTGATGTACTGCCAGAGTAGTCCCGGGCACCGGGGTTGGGTAGCGGTGTCTCACGACACCCGGTCATCGGAAGGTCATCGGGTCCGCGGACGGATCGTCCTCCTTCGCGGCGAGGTAGCCCCACGAATCGGGTCGGGAGCCGTCGAGGTCGGTGAGATCGTAGGTGCCGGCGAGGTCGAAGCTGCTCAGCGTGAGTCCCGTGAAGCGGTGACGGTCGGGATCGGCGGCGAGTGCGGCGATGCCGCGGCCGATCAGGTGCGGGGTCTCGGAGATCGCGAAGTCCCGGGGTGCGGCCTCGTTCGACTCGTCGAGGGCGTCGGTCAGCCACGTCTCCTCAGTCGTCGCGAAGCCCTCGAGCATCATCTCCGAGCGCAGCCAACCCGGGGTCAGGGCCACGGCGGTCGCGCCGACGGGGGCGAGCTCATGGGAGAGACCGAAGGCGAACCGGCTGATCGCCGTCTTCGTGAGGTCGAGCCAGATGGATTCGCGGAAGTGCGTCGCGTTGTAGGCGCTCGTGCCGTCGGTGATCTCGATGTGGAGCCCGCCCGGTGTGCGGGTGAGCAGCGGGAGGAGGGCACGGGCGGTGAGGAGGTGGCTGAGCAGACCGGTCTCGAGGAGTCGCCGACCCTGGGCGCCGTCGCCCTCCCACAGCGGCTGACCCCAGGACACGTACGCCTCTCCGCCGATGTCGCCGACGAGGATGTCGAGGCCCCGGCCCTCCGCCTCGACCTGCTCGGCCAGGGCGGACAACGACTCCTCGTCGAGGTGGTCGCAGACCACGGCCTGCCCCTCTCCCCCGGCGGCGCGGATGAGGTCGACCGTCTCCTCGATCGTCTCCGGTCGCCCGTAGTCCGATGGTGCGCCGGCCGTCGACCGGCCGGTGCACCACACGAATGCTCCGGCGGCGGCGAGTTCCCGGGCGATCGCCCGGCCGGCGCCGCGGGTCGCCCCGGCGACGAGAGCGGTCCGGCCGGCCAACGGTCGGCTGTCGAGACGGGTCGGTGCGGGTCGGGTGGAGGACTGAGCTGGAGCTGGTGAATGCGTCATGGATCGATCCTCGACCCCGATCCCTGACATCCACTGTCAGGGATGAGCATAGAATCTCTGTCCATGGATGCTGTGTCGCCGGTCGGGAGAGCTGCGTGAAGGCCGCCCGACTCGTCTCGGAGATCGCGCTGCTCTCGGCGCGGTCGCATCCGCTCACGGCGAGCGACCTCGCGACCCGCCTCGAGGTCACGGTGCGCACGATCTACCGCGACCTCGCTGAACTCTCCCGGATGGGCGTGCCCATCGTCACGGAGTCCGGTCCGGGCGGCGGGGTGAGCCTCCTCGGCGAGTGGACGTCACCGCTGTCGGGCCTCACCCGCACCGAACTCGATTCGGTGCTCCTCGGATCCTTCGCCTCCGCTGATCTCGGGCTCTCCGGCGACCTCGCGACAGCGCGGGCGAAGATCGCCGCTGTTTCCGGTCACGACGATCTCACGCGCACCGTCATCGTCGACGGTCCCGACTGGTTCGCCGAGGAGGCCGCTCCCCCGGCACTGAACACCGTGGCCACCGCACTGCGCCAGCGCCGCGGTCTCCGCTTCGCCTATGCGCGGGCCGACGGCACCCGGCAACGCAGCGTCATTCCGCTGGGTCTCGTCGTCAAGGCCGGGCGCTGGTACCTCGTCGCCCAGCCGCCGGGAGTCGCGCCCCGGACGTATCGGGTCTCGCGGATCTCCGAGGTCCGCGTGCACTGGACGCAGGCGACCGGTCCCACGGGATTCGACCTCGCCGACCACTGGCAGCAGGCGCGCATCGACTTCGACCGGAGTCTGCGCACACTGCCGGTCCGGATCCGGCTCCCGCAGACGGCGTGCGCTGATCTCGTCCACCACGTCCCCGGTCCCCTCACCGCCGAGGCGGTGGCCGCCGCCCGTCCGGTCACCGGGGCCGACGGGGTGGGCCGCATCGAGGTCGACATCGCCCTCGAATCGGTCGAGGTCGCCGTCTCGCAGCTGCTCACCGTGCCCGGGGTCGAGGTCGTCTCCCCGGCGGAAGTGCGCGAGAAGCTCGCACGCCGGGCGTGCGAGCTTCTCGAACTCAACAGAGGGACCGGCCGGCTGTGACCGGCCGCGCGATCGGTGTCAGAGGACTTCGTAGGTGCCCTGGATCTCCCCGGCGCTGATGCCGCCGACGGCGGACATCGCGGCCTTCGAGAGGTCGATGCAGCGGGATCCGCTGTAGGGGCCGCGGTCATTGATGCGCACGGTCACGGACTTGCCGTTGGCCTTGTTCGTGATCTTCACCTTCGAGCCGAAGGGCAGACTCTTGTGCGCGGCGGTGAGCTCGTTCGTGTTGAACGTCTCGCCGTTCGCGGTCTTCTGTCCGTCGAAGCCGTCACCGCCGCCGTAGTAGGACATCGGGCACGAACCGGAGCTGCCGGCCGAGGACCCCGACTTCGAGGGTGCGGAGTCGTCGGATCCGGAGGACTTCGATCCGGAGCTCTGTGCCGTCGACGACTTCTCGCTCGAGGCCGACGGCTTGGGCTCCGGTGCCTTCGTCTTCGCTTCGAGCGAGAGCTTCTCCGGCTCGGCCTTCGCCTGCTCCTCGGCCTTCTTGAGGTTCTCATCGGCGGCCGGGCTGGCAGCGGGAACCTCGACGACGACCGGGCTCTGCGCGACGACCTGCTCCGCGGGTCCGGCGGCATTCGGCGCCATCGCGAACGTCGACCCGACGACCGCCGAGGTGGCGGCGGCGGGCACGATGAAGGCCGAGAGCACGGGGCGCGACCGGACGGCGGAGAGGACTCCGGTCGCCGAGTTCGCCTCGGGTGCGTGGCGCCCTGTGCGCTTCTTCGCCGGCTTGAGTGCGGCGAGGAGCGAGCCCTTCGTCGAGGTCGAGGAGTGTTTGCCCACAGTCCGTCCTTCGCGTGAGAGTGCGCGGCACACGCTCAGCGAGCCTGTGCCCCAAGTTATCGGATCGTTACCTGGGGCCAGTCTAGTTAACGAACTGTTACATTTTCAACGCGGCACGCGCAATCGCCGCCCGAGCGCAGGAGACTTCCGTCACTGCGGCGGTGTCAGTCGCGGGTGCGCCCGGCGGCATCGCCGGTGTCCCGTGACCGCCGCGTGACCAGTCGGCGGACGCTGTCGGCGCCCGAGGTCACGGTCTCCTGTGCCCGGTCGAAGGCGCGTTCGACCTTGCCGCTGCGCACGGCGTCGTCGATCGCATGGGAGACGCTGCCGAGCGCCCTGTTCACCGACGACTCGGCGGCCTCGATGAGGCGTGAGCCCTTTGCGGCCTCACGGACGTTCCTCACGCCGCTGCTCGCGGCGCCGTAGGCGCGGGTCGCCGCGGTGCGCGCCCGCTCGGTGGGGGTGCGCTTGGTCGAATCGATGACGAAGTCCGGTTCGATGGGGTCCTGTGCTCGGCTCATGCCTCCATCGTTGTCGACACCAGGAGAGATTTCAACAGGACTCTAGGATTGGATCATGAATTCCCAGCCTGAGATCATCGCCCACCGCGGCGGCCTGTGGCCCGGCACGAGTGAGAACACGCTCACGGCGTTCACCGCGGCCTGGGACGCGGGAATCGTCTGGATGGAAACCGACGTCCACGCCTCCGCCGACGGCGTCCTCTTCGCCGCCCACGATGCGGATCTGCGGCGCATCGCGGACTGCCCGCATCTCATCCGGGACCTGCCGGCCGACGAGCTCGACGCCATCGACCTCGTCGACGGCGGACGCCTGCCCCGCCTCGGCGATCTCGTCGATGCCCTGCCGGGTGCGAAGTGGAACATCGACGTCAAGGCTCCGGAGTCGATCGCGGCGATGGTCCGCTTCGTCCGCCTCGGCGGCATCGAGGACTCCCTGCGCCTGGCGTCGTTCTCCGATGCCACGCTGCGCCGGCTGCGGGCGAGCCTGCCCGGGGTGGCCACCTCGGCGGGCACCGGGGAGACGGCACGGTTCCTCCTCGGCGCCCTGCCCGGCTTCCCGACTCGCGGTCTGCTCGAGCTCTCCCCCGACCTCGACGCCTTCCAGGTGCCGATGCGCTGGAAGGGCGTGCCGATCGTCACGGGCGACTTCGTCGACCGCGCCCACCGGCTCGGCCTCGAGGTGCATGTGTGGACGATCAATGAGGCAGCCGACATGCGCACGCTCGCCGGCCTCGGCGTCGACGCCATCGTCACCGACGACGTGCCGCTCGCGCAGCGCACGCTCGGCTGACCGTCCGCGCAGGGGAATAGCCCGAAGCGGTAGACTGTTGCTTTCGTATGCACGTCTGCAGTCGAGTCGGAAGGTCGAAGAGATGAGCGAACGCAGTCTTCGCGGAACACAGTTGGGCTCGCGCAGCCTGGAGTCGGAGGAGGGCGTCGAGCCGGCGCCGCGCCAGATGGTCGAATTCGAATGCGAGGACGGCACCCGCTTCAAGGTTCCGTTCTCGATCGAGGCGGAGGTCCCCTCGACGTGGGATTCGGGCATCCACGGCATCGGCGTGCGCGTCGGCGTCAACGAACCCGACGGCGAACCCGAGAAGCACGTGCGCTCGCACTGGGACATGCTCCTCGAGCGCCGGTCCTTCGACGAACTCCAGGTCCTCCTCGACGAGCGCCTGGCGATTCGCCGCGGTGAGGTGCCCGCGCAGAGCTGAGACTCCGCTGCCCGACACGAGGGGC
>NZ_BAAAMB010000005.1:40873-45280 GCF_039528855.1 Brevibacterium sanguinis
ACCGAGAGGTCGACGCCCCTCGTGCATTCGCGAACGGAACCGGGGCCCTCAGCGTCCGAAGAGGGCGCGCACCTGGCGGCCGCGGCGGGCCAGTCCCCAGCCGGCGACCTTCGTGAACGCCTCCGAGATGATCGAGGAGCTCATCTTCGACTCCCCGAGTTCGCGTTCGACGAAGACGATCGGGACCTCGAGCACGCGGAAGCCGGCCTCGATCGTGCGATACGTCATGTCGATCTGGAAGCAGTAGCCCTGGGATTCGACCCCGGTCAGCTGCAGCGCCTCGAGGACCTCGCGGCGGTACGCGCGGAAGCCGGCAGTGGCGTCCCGGACCCCGAGGCCCATCATCGCGTCGACGTAGAGGTTGGCCCCTCGCGAGAGGAGGAAGCGGGACCGGGGCCAGTCGACGATCGCGCCGCCGCGCACCCAGCGGGAGCCGATGACGAGGTCGGCGGCACCGGCGAGTGCCGGAGCGATGAGCTGTCCGAGGTCGAGGGGCCGGTGCGACCCGTCGGCATCGAATTCGCAGATGATCTCGTAGTCGCGCTCGAGCGCCCACGTGAAGCCGGCGATGTAGGCCATGCCGAGACCGGCCTTCTCCGTGCGGTGGAGGACGTGGACGCGCTCATCGACGGCCGCCTGCGCAGCGGCCCACTCCCCCGTCCCGTCGGGAGAGCCGTCGTCGACGACGAGGACGTCGACCTCGGGCTGATGCTCGAACAGCCCCGCAAGGGTGACGGGAAGGGCGAGACGTTCGTTGTACGTCGGGATGACTACCAGAATCTTCGAAACCACGGCGTCAACCCTACGCCCACCCGGGAGCAAACAATGAGCCGACACCCCCGCCTTCGGACCACGCTGTGCGCGAACGGGACAACCGCGGCGCACAGTGAGTTATCTATTGACAGGAGTGTCGGCTCCATTCCACGACCGGTGGAACGTCAACGACGAATCTAATCGCTCGACCCGAGTCTGCAAAATGTCTGTGACCTGCGACTTTGATCAAATCCGCAGGTGAGAGCGAAGTGTCAAGGGGAAGAAAACTTTCCGCTTCTCGGCGTGTCGGATTGAAATCCGGCTCAGCTCACGCGTGTCGGCAGGGCGACGTCGGGAGCGAGCTCGGGCAGCCCGGGGGTGCCGGAGGCCGGATCCGTGCTCCACGCCGCCACCCGGGGGTCGGCGACCTGGACGACGAGGCGTTCGACCCGCCACCGCACGTAGTCGGCGGCGGCACCGGGACGGAGCACTCCGCCCTCGGGGTTGCCAGCGGCCCGGTGGGCGAACCGGGTGGCGGCGTTGAAGGCGGCGCGCGCGCCGACCCCGTCGCTGCCGATGACCGCGTCGCGCACGCTCACCCACGGCGATTCGTGGGCGAAGACGAAGGAGACCTGCGCTCCGGCGGAGAGCAGCGCGGCCAGGGGCTGGTCGCGGCTCGGGTCGAGGGTGAGTGCGACACCGGTCCGGCCGATGTCATCGACGAGGGACGCGGGCACCGTGAAGTCGAGGAGCAGACGGTACCCCCAGCGCTGCGCGTGGGCGGGGTCCGCGGCGAGTCGGGTGAGCACTGCGGTGAGCTCCTCAGCGTCGGCGACGACGAGGTAGAGGGAGGTCTCGGGCAGGGCCGTCAGTTCCGCCAGGGCCGCGGCGGGCAGCCACGCCCGGCTGCCGCCGGCCGCGAGCTCCGGGTAGCCGATGACCGTGAGGCCCTCGGGCGCGTCGGCCGCGAAGCGCGCAATGCCCGCCTCATCGCCGAGGGCGTGGACGTAGGCGATGCCCGCGTCATGGAGGGCGGCCGGACTCGGCGCCGCCTCGTCGAGGAGGAGGCCGGCATGGACGAACCCGGGCGTGAGGAAGTCACCGCCCAGGTCGATCGCCTCGGCGTCGAGGGCGAGTGCCGCCTCGTCCGAGCCGATGAAGTTCACGGTCCCGTCCGCGCTGCCGAGGGCAGTCGCGAAGGGATCGACGCTGCTGTAGACATCTCCGCCGTAGTACATGATCACAGCCGCCAGGCTACACCTGCCGCCGCGCACCGCGCGCATCGGGCGTCGCGGTGTCAGCGCCGTCGGGTATCGTCGGGGACTGTGAAGCCTTTGGTACTCGTCGACACGCCCGCGCTCTACTACCGCGCCTACTATTCGGTGCCGGATTCGATCGTCAACGACGAGGGCCAGCCGGTCAACGCCGTCCGCGGAGTCATCGACGCCATCGCCCAGATGATCCGCCGCTTCTCCTCGGCGCGGGTGATCGCGACGATGGACGCCGACTGGCGCCCGGAGTTCCGCACCCGGATCATGCCCGAGTACAAGGCGGCCCGGATCAAGGACGCCGAGGCCGGCACGGAGATCCCTCCCGAACTCGACGCCCAGCTGCCGATCATGCGTCGGGTGCTCGCGGCCGCCGGCATTCCCATCGCCGAGGTGGAAGGGACCGAGGCCGACGACGTCATCGCCACTCTCGCCGCGGAGTCGACGACCCCGGTCGTCATCGTCTCCCCCGACCGGGACCTGCTCGCCCTCCTCGACGCCGAGCGCGACATCAGCGTGCTGCGCCCGCGCAAGGGCGGCGAATGGGAGGCCATCGGCGCCGCCGACCTCCCGGCGCTCTACGGGGTCGCGACCGGCCTGCGCTACCGTGAGCTCGCCGCGCTGCGCGGCGACCCCTCCGACGGGCTGCCGGGCGCGCCGGGCATCGGGGAGAAGACCGCCGCCACCCTGCTGACGAGCTTCGGCTCGCTGTCCGGCATCATCTCCGCGGCCAAGGCAGGGGTCAAGGACGGGGGTCTGAGCCCGAAGCGGGCGACGACGATCGTCGACTCCGAGGAGACGCTGCTCAAGACCGTCGACGTGATGACGTGCCTGACCGACGTCGCCCACGGTCTCGATCTCACGGCGCTGCCCCACCCGGTCGACGCCGACGCCGTGACGGCGGCCGCGGCGGGACAGAACATCACCCGCTCCGTCGACAACCTGCTCGCGGCCCTGAGCGAAGCCGCCCGCGACGGCGCCGCCCCGGCGGCGGACACAGCGGCCGTGCCCGCGCCGGGGCCTGCCTCGAGTGCTGCCACCGCGCCGCCGTGGCCGCAGGCCCGCCTCATCGGCTTCGACCTCGAGACGACGGGGGTCGAACCGGCGACCGCGCGCATCGTCACCGCCGCGCTCGTCGAGGACCCCGACCGCGTCGAGATGTGGCTGGCCGATCCCGGCATCGAGATCCCCGAGTCCGCCCGCGCCGTCCACGGCATCACCACGGAGTACGCGCAGGCCAACGGCTCCCCCGCCGTCGAGGTCGTCACCGCCCTGTGCTCAGCGTTCGCCGGCTTCCGCGACGAGGGCGCCGTCGTCGTCGGACACAACATCGTCTACGACCTCAGCGTCCTCGACGCCGAGGTCCGGCGCCACCGCCCCGACCTCACGCTGAGCGAGCTGCTGCCGGCGATCGTCGACACCTTCGTCATCGACCGGCACGTCGACCGGTACCGCAAGGGCAAGCGCACCCTGACCGCGACCGCCGAGGCATGGCACGTCGCCCTCCTCGACGCCCACGACGCGGCCGCCGACGCGCGCGCCGCCCTGGACATCTCCCGAGCGATCGCTGACAGCTCGGTGGAGATCGCGGGACTGACCGGGCCGCAGATCATGGCCGCCCAGCGGGACTGGAAGCGCGCTCAGGCCGCGGATCTCCAGTCGTTCCTGCGCCGCAAGGGCAACGCCGAGGCGGTCGTCGACGGGTCATGGCCGATCGCCGTCGAGGATAGAATCGACTCTCGACCCCCGCAACAGACAGGACGATGACTTGGGACTCCTTTCCCGTTTGCTCAACCGCCCGGGCGCGCAGGCCGAGAAGGCCACCGGCTGGTTCGAGAAGGCCACCGCGGACATCGACGCCGCCGGCGCCGAATTCGCCGATCTCAGCGATGCCGAACTCACCGAGGCGGCCAGTGAGGTCTTCGCCAGCGGCGGAGCCAAGGACACGCTCATCCGATACGCCGCACTCGCCCGCGAAGCCGCCGAACGCACCCTCGGCGAACGCGCCTACGACACGCAGCTGACCGGTCTCGTCGGTCTCCTCCAGGGCCACATCGTCCAGATGGCCACCGGTGAGGGCAAGACCCTCGTCGGCGCCCTCGCTGCCGCCGGGTACGCGCTCCAGGGCCGCCGGGTCCACGTCGTCAGCGTCAACGACTACCTCGCGGTGCGCGACCGCAGCTGGATGCAGCCGGTCTTCGACCTCCTCGGCGTGACCTCCGCGGCGATCTCCGCTGCCCAGGACGACGCCGAGCGCCGCGCCGCCTACCGTGCCGAGGTGCTCTACGCCTCGGTCACCGAGGTCGGCTTCGACGTGTTGCGCGACCGCTTCGTCCTCGACGATGACGACATCAGGGTCGCCGAACGCGACGTCGTCATCGTCGAC
>NZ_BAAAMB010000005.1:45297-93378 GCF_039528855.1 Brevibacterium sanguinis
GCCGACTCCGTCCTCATCGACGAAGCCAGGGTCCCCCTCGTCCTCGCCGGCTCCTCGAGCATCGAGGACGGCAACGAGCGCATCGCCGCGCTCGTCGAGACCCTCCACCCGGGCGTCGACTACGAGATCAGCCCCGACCGCCGCGCGGTGTCCCTGACCGACGACGGCGTCACCCGCGTCGAGGACGAACTCGGGGTCGAGCTCTACGGCGACGGCGCGGCAGACCTCGCCGCCGTCAACCTCGCCCTCTACGCCAAGGCGCTCGTCAAACGCGACGTCGACTACCTCGTCGTCGACGGAGCGATCAAGCTCATCTCCGCCTCCCGCGGCCGCGTCGCCGAACTCCAGCGCTGGCCCGACGGCCTCCAGGCCGCCGTCGAGGCCAAGGAGAAGCTCGTGACCACCGAGAGCGGGGAGATCCTCGACCAGATGACGGTCGAAGAGCTCATCCACGGCTATGCCACCGTGTGCGGGATGACCGGAACGGCGCTCGCCGTCGGCGACGACCTCCGCGAGTTCTACTCACTCGAGATCGTCCCCGTCGACACGCATCTGCCCGTCATCCGCGATGACGAACCCGACCGGCTCTACACGTATCAGGAGTCGAAGGAGCGGGCCATCGTCGAGGAGGTCGTCGAGAACCACACGAAGGGCCGCCCCGTGCTCATCGGCACCTCCTCGGTGGCCGAAAGCGAATCCCTGGCCGCCCGCCTCATCGACCGCGGCGTCGACGTCGCCGTCCTCAATGCCAAGGACGACTCGGCCGAAGCCGCGATCATCGGCGATGCCGGACGCGCCGGCGCCGTGACCGTGTCGACCCAGATGGCCGGGCGCGGCACCGACATCCGCCTCGCCGACGACGAGGTCGCCGAGGCCGGCGGGCTGCTCGTCATCGGCGCCGGACGCTACCTCTCCTCCCGCCTCGACGACCAGCTGCGCGGTCGTGCCGGACGGCAGGGGGATCCGGGATCATCGGTGTTCTTCACAAGCCTCGAGGACGAGCTCCTCACCCGCGTCCCGGAGATCCAGCGCTTCGTCACCGAGGGCGATGAGAACGGATGGATCGAATCGAAGCGGGCCCTCACCCTCGTCGAGCACGCCCAGCGGGTCGCGGAGGGGCAGAACACGGCCCTGCACCGCGACACGTGGCGGTTCAACGAGCTCATGGCCAAGCAGCGCGAACTCGTCCTCGCCCGCCGCCGGGAGCTGCGGGAGGACAACGAGGCGATCGACGAGCTCAGGGAGCGCCTCGGGGACACGGTGACCGACCTCGAGAAGGAGCATTCGACCGACCTCATCGATGAGAGCCTGCGCTCCGTGCTCCTCTTCCACCTCGACGCCCGGTGGGTCGACCATCTCGCGTTCCTCAACGACCTGCGGGAGGGCATCCACCTGCGCACCTTCGCGAAGGAGAAGCCGCACGAGGCGTTCAACACGGAGTCGATCCGCGTGTTCTCCTCGTTCTGGTCCGATGTCCTCGACGACTCGCAGGCCACGGTCGAGGAAGCGGAGTTCACCGACACCGGGATCGACCTCGCCTCCCACGGCCTCAAGCGCCCCTCGTCGACGTGGACCTATCTGACGACGGAGAACGCCTTCGGCTCCGACATCGAGAACATCGTCAAGCGCATCCGCCGCTGAGGCGCCGGCTCGCGAGGCAGGGGTACGCGAGCCGGCGGCTCGCGCGTCGTCGCCTCAGGAGTCGTCGGCGACGACGCCGCGGCGCACCGCATCGATGGTCCGGCGGATGCGCACCGCGGTCTCCGGGGTGACGACCTCGGTGAGCTGTCCGAGGAGGTCGAGCGTCTGCTTCGCCCAGCGGACGAAGTCGCCGGCGGCGATGTCCGTGCCCCGCAGGGACTCGGCGAGGTTCTTGCCCTCCGTCCACCGGTACATCGGAGTGAACAGCCCGCGGTCGGGTTCCGGCGTCGGGGTCAGCGCGTGCTGCTCCTCGAGCCGGTAGAGCTCCTTCCACAGGTCGATCGCCTCATCGCCTGCGACCTTGAGGTCGCGGCTGGGGGCGCGTTCGGCGTGGAAGCTCTCGCTGCGCCGGGCCTGGTAGACGAAGCTCGAGGCGAAGGCCGCGAGTTCGGGTTCCGTGAGCCTGTCCCAGAGGCCGGCGCGGACCGTCAGCGCCACGAGGAGGTCGCGCTCCCCGTAGATGCGGCGCAGCATGTCAGAATGCTCCGGGTCGAACCCGAGCGTCGCCAGCACCTCCTGCACGCGTTCGAAGACGAGGGCGATCGAGGTCGTGCGTCCCTCGATGCGCTTGATGAGCGACGCGTTCTCCTTCTGCAGCTTCGCCGCGCGATTGGCCCACCGGGCGTGCATCTCGCGGTCGGGACAGTCATGGCAGGGATGGGCCCGCAGCCGCGCCTGGAGTTCGGCGACCGTCGTGCTCACCCCGGTGCCCGTCGGGGTCGAGACCCAGTGCGCGTCACGGTCGACGCGGCCGTCGGCGATCGCCTCGGCGAGGATGCCGAGCAGCACCCGCCGGTCGGCGGCCTGCCGGTGATTGAACTTCTTCGGCACCTTGATCCGCCCCATCGAGGCGACCGGTTCGGTGACCTCGTGGGGACGCAGATGCCAGACCTTGCCCTGTTCGGTGAGCACCGTCGGCAGCCGGGAGACCCCGTCGCGGGAGCTCATCGGGGCGATGATCACCGCGGTGCCCTCGACGCGCTTCGTCGGCAGGGTGATGACATCGCCGACCTTGAGCGCGGTCAGCGATTCGACGATGTCCCGCTGCTTCGTCTTCGACTTCGTCCGCGTCTCCTGCTTCTCCGTCTCGGAGATCTGCTGCCGCAGCCGCGCGTACTCGCCGAAGTCGCCGCGGTCGCACTGCATCGACGTCTCGTACGCCGCGATCGTCGCTTCGTTCTTCCGGACCTTCCGGGCCAGACCGACGACGGCCTTGTCGGCCTGGAACTGGGCGAACGAGGTCTCGAGCACCTTCGCCGCGTCGGCGGGACTCATCCGGGAGAGCAGGTTCGCCGTCATGTTGTATGTCGGACCGAACGCCGAGCTCAGCGCGTACGAGCGGTTCGAGGCGAGACCGGCGACCTCGCTGATGTCCATCGTCGGATGCCACACGACGACGGCGTGGCCGATCCGGTCGATGCCGCGGCGGGCGGCGCGGCCGGTCAGCTGCGTGTACTCCCCCGGGGTGATCGACGCATGGGCTTCGCCGTTGAACTTCACGAGCTTCTCGAGGACGACGGTGCGGGCGGGCATGTTGATGCCCAGCGCCAGGGTCTCCGTGGCGAAGACGACCTTGATGACGCCGGCGGAGAAGAGCTCCTCGACGAGTTCCTTGAACTGCGGGATCATCCCGGCATGGTGGGCGGCCACGCCGAGGAGGAGCCCCTCGCGGAACGAGTGGTAGCCGAGGATTCCGAGGTCCTCGGCGGGCAGTTCGTCGCGCAGTCGCTCGAGCGCGGCGTTGACGATGACCTTGTCCTCACGCGTGTTGAGGTCGGCCCCTGTGGCGATGTACTGCTCGACGGCTTCGTCGCAGCCGTTGCGGGAGAAGATGAACATGATCGCCGGCAGCATCCCCGCCTCGGCGAGGGAGGCGACGATCTGCGTGCGGCTGGGCCGGCGGAAGCGGGCCTTGGCCCCGCGCTCGCGCTTCGACCGCGGTCCCCCGTACGTCCGGGTGGCGTGGGAGAGGGCGGGATCGATGCGCTCGGAGTCGTGGTGGGTGAAGAGGTCGTACATGCGGTGCCCGACGAGCGCGTGGTTGACCAGCGGCACCGGACGGTGCGAGGTCGAGATCACCGTCGTCGGCCCGCGGACCTCGCGCAGCCACGCCCCGAACTCCTCGACGTTCGACACCGTCGCCGAGAGCGAGACGACCTGGACGCGTTCGGGCAGGTGGATGATGACCTCTTCCCACACGGGCCCGCGGAAGCGGTCGGCGAGGTAGTGGACCTCGTCGAGGACGACGAAGCCGAGGTCGTCGAGGCCCTCGGGGTCGTTGTAGAGCATGTTGCGCAGCACTTCGGTCGTCATGACGATGATCGGCGCATCGCGCCGGATCGACGTGTCACCGGTGAGGAGGCCGACGTTCTCCGCCCCGTGGACGGCGACGAGATCGGCGAACTTCTGATTGCTCAGGGCCTTGATCGGGGTCGTGTAGAAGACCCGCTTGCCCTCGTCCATCGCGAGGTCGACGGCGAATTCGGCGATGATCGTCTTGCCCGCCCCGGTGGGCGCGGTGACGAGGACGTCCTTGCCCTCCTGCAGTTCGGTGCAGGCCTCGAGCTGGAAGTCGTCGAGGGCGAAGTCGGTGCGGGCGATGAACCGTCCCAGCGGCGTCTGGTCGCGTTCGGCGCGGGCCCGGAACTCCGCATACGCGGCGGCCGGACTCTGGGAGTCGTTCATCGCTGTCCCTTCTCATCGTCGTCGTCGAGTTCGTCCGGGTCGACCCAGACGCCCTGGGCGACGAGCTTGCGCTTGCGTCTGCGGTCGCCGAGCACGCAGATCCCCCACGCCAGGCAGAAGAGCGTGAGCATGGGGATGACGAGGAAGAACATCGACATCGCATCGGGGGTGGGGGTGGCGACGGCGGCGAAGACGAAGGTGATCATCACGATGATGCGCCAGGACTTGCGGATCCGCGTCGCCGAGAGGATGCCGAGCATGTTGAGTCCGACCATGAGGACGGGCAGCACGAAGGCGAGGCCGAAGACGACGATGATGACCATGACGAAGTTGAGGTAGTCCTGCGCCGGGATGATGTTCGTCGCGCCAGAGGGCGTGAACGAGGTCAGGGCCTTGACGGCGTTCGGCAGCGCGAAGAACGCCATCGCGGCGCCCGCGAGGAAGAGCGGGACGGCGGCGCCGAGGAACCCGAACGAGTAGCGCTTCTCCTTCTTCGTCAGGCCGGGGACGACGAACGCCCAGACCTGATAGAGCCAGATCGGGCACGAGATGAAGAGGCCGATGAAGAACGAGAGCTTGATCTTCATGTCGAACGGCGAGGCGACGCCGGCGAAGTTGACCTGCGCCACCCGACCGGTGGAGTCGTTGATCGTCCTCACCGGCTCCTGGAGGATGTCGAGGACCGGGTCGTAGAGGAACCAGCCGCCGATGGCGCCGAGGAGGATGGCGACGGCCGCGATGACGAACCGGTTGCGCAGTTCGATGAGATGCCCCATGACGGGCATCTTCTTCTCAGGGTTCTTCTTCCGTGAGGACAGGCCGCTCCGTTCGCTGTGGGATTTCACTTCTCGCGAGACTGCGGATCCTGGTTCGGCTGCGCCGCGGACGGGTTCGGCGCGGCATCAGGCGTGGTGCGCGGGGCCGACTGGTCGGACTCTCGTCCCAGCTGACCCGGTTCGGTGGTCTTCTCTTCGTTGTCATCGCTGCGGAGGTCCTTGACCTCGGACTTGAAGATCTTCAGCGACTGGCCGAGGCTCCTGGCCAGCATCGGCAGCTTGGGAGCACCGAAGATGAGGATGATGACGATGACCACCACGGCGATGTGCATGGGGCTTAAGTTCATGAGAGCTCCTAGGCTTGTGACTGCTCCTGGCAATTCTACGCTGTGCGGCTGAGCCTTTCATCCGCGCGCGCCGATCAGCCGAGGCGCTCCCGGGCGGCGGCCACCGCGGCCGGCGCGTCGATGGCGGAGACGACGTCGGCATGGCCGAGGAGGAACCGGGCCAGCCAGTCGCGGGAGTGAACGGTGAGACGGATCTCGACGCTGCCGTCGCCGTCGACGCCGTACGTCCGCTCACGGACGTCGAGCTCGTCGGCGAGCCACGCCCCGGCCGCGGTCAGGGTCATCGTCACCTCGGTCGGCGCCTCGGGGGCGGCACCCTCGTGCATCGGCGGATGCGCGGTCTCCGTCCAGGCGCGGATCCGGGACAGGGCGAAGCGGCGCGGGCCCTGCGCGGAGTAGCACCACGCATCGAGATACCAGTCGGCCCCGGGCACGAGCCGCGTGGGGGCGATGGTGCGCGTGGTCAGTTCGTCGCGGGACTCGACGTAGTAGTCGATCTCGACGGCCGCCTCGGCGGCGATGAACCCCTTGAGCGCGCTCATCAGCTCCTCGTCGGCGGGGACGGGATCGACGTCGACGGGGGTGTGGAGGTTCTCCCCTGCCGCGACCCGCAGCTTCGCCGCCGCCGTGCGCACCGCCTCGGCGTCGAGTCCCGGCAGGGCGGCGATGAGCTCGAGGGCGAGGACGAGGACACCGGCCTCCTCGGCGCTCAGGCGCACGGGGACGGAGACCTCCTCGGCGTTGGAGATAAAGATCTTCCCGCCGTCCCACGTCGCGTCGATGAGGTCGTCGGGCATGTGGCCGGGACGACCGGTGACGAAGAGGAGCTCGAGGTCGTCGATGAGGGTCGCCGCGTCGATGCCGAAGTACGCCGCCGTCTCCTCGAGGTCGGCGCCGGGGTGGGCGTCGAGGTAGGGCACGAGGCTGAGCAGCCGGGTGAGCCTCTCACGCGCTGAGGACACTGCGACCTCCCAAGCGGTCGAGGGAATCGGCGATCGTCTCCCGGCGCGCCTGCACCGCGCGGACGAGCTCGGCGGGCCCGCGGACCTCGACGGCGTCGCCGAAGCCGACGATCTCGGCGGCGAGCGTCTGGGCGTCGGAGTACTCGACGATGATGTCCTCGCCGTCCTCGCGCACCCGGCGCCGGCGCAGCGGATCGGCCCGGTGGGCGGCGAGGCGCAGCCGCGCCTCGGTGACGACGGCCATCTCGGTGCTCGCCTGGAGGCTGACCGCGGGCGCGAAGTCGGCGGGGATCTCGTAGTCCCCGGGCTCCCGTCCGCCGAGCTTGGTGAGCTTCCCCTCGATCCGGGTGAGCCGGAACGTGCGTTCGGCACCCCGGTCGAGGTCGAAGCCGATGAGGTAGACCCGGTCCCCGCGGCTGAGCAGGGCGTAGGGTTCGAGGCGCACCTTCCGCGGGCTCTGCCCGGGCTTGTGGTACTTGAAGCTCACCGCTTCCCGGGCGTTGATGTGGTGGAGGGCGGTGGCGAAGTTGACGTTGCCGAGTTTGCTCGCCGCCCCCGGGCCGATGCTCAGCCCCTGCCCGGCGGTGAGCTCGATGCCGAGCGCCCGCAGCTTCGTCAGGGCCTGCGCACTCGAGGCGCCGAGTTCGGTGTCGGACCAGAAGCGCGCGGCCACGGCCACCGCTGCCGCCTCGGCGGGGGTGAGATCGACATCGCCCATCGCATAGTCGTCGGTGGAGATCCGGTACCCGGTCTCCCCGACATCGGAGTACGCGTCGTGCTCGCCGCGGGTCGCGATCGTGATCCCCATGTGCCGCAGCAGCTCCTTGTCGCGGGAGAACTTGCGGTCGAAGGCGGCGTCGTCGAGGTCGCCGTAGCCGTCGATGGCGCTCATCAGGGTCGTCCGGGACACCCAGCCGCGGGCCGCCCGCAGGGCGATGAGCAGGTTCATCAGCCGCTCGGTCTGCTGCCGCTGGCGGCTGGCGCGTTGTGTGTTCACAGCATCCACCGTAACCCACCGCCACAGGGATCGGGCGATAGGGTTGGGACCATGATTCATTGGCGCACAGGCACTGTCGCAGGCATCCGCTCCTCCCGTCCCGGCCTCACCGAGGTCGACGCCGACCTCGATCGGCCGCTGCCGGGCACGGATGTGGCCCGGATCAGGGCGATCGCCTACACCGAGGCGGTCGGCACGCCGCAGGTCGGCGACACCGTCCTGCTCAACGTCTCCGCGCTCGCGAAGCGGCTCGGCACCGGCGGCTTCGGCCTCATCGTGGCGTTGCCCGACCGTCTGCCCGCGGACCCGGCCCCGGGTCCCGGCCATCTCGTCAAGGACCGCTACTCCCCCCTGCAGACGATGGTCCTCGGCGTCGACGATCAGGAGTCGGAGCATCATGAGACCCTCGCCGCGGCGGACTCGATCGACGGCATGCCCGTCGTCGTCGCCGACCTCCACTCCGCGCTGCCGGCGATCGTCGCCGGCATCCGCGCCGTCGATCCGACGCTGCGCATCGCCTACATCCTCACCGACGGCGCGGCGCTGCCGGCCGCGTTCTCCCAGGCCGTGGCCGGTCTCACCGCTGCCGGGTGGATCGCCGGCAGCATCAGCACGGGTCAGTCGTGGGGTGCTGATCACGAGGCGGTGACGATCCACACCGGCCTGCTCGCGGCCAAGCACGTCCTCGGCGCCGACATCGCCGTCGTCGCGCAGGGACCGGGCAACCTCGGAACGGGAACGAAGTACGGGTTCTCCGGTCTCGTCGTCGGCGAGCACCTCAACGCCGCCGCCCTCCTCGGCGGCATCCCCGTCGGGGTGCTGCGGATGTCGAACGCCGACGCCCGGGGCCGGCATTTCGGGATCTCCCACCATACGCTCACCGCGCTCGCCGAGGTGGCCCGTCCGGGCGTGCGGGTGCCGGTGCCCGACTTCGCGACGCTGCCGGAGACCGACCGCGCCGCCATGGATCCCGACCCGCAGGTCATCGCCGAAGTGGTCGCCGACCAGCTGCCGCAGCTGCGCGACCATGAGCTCGTCGACGTCGATCTCACCGGGCTGTGGGCGGCCCTGGAGGACAGCCCCGTGGGCCTGTCGACGATGGGACGCAGACTGCCCGCCGATGCGGCAGCGTTCCTCGCTGCCGCCGCGGCGGGCAGGTATGCGGCGGGGCTCGTCTCCCCCGCCTGAGTCGGCGTCGGCTCAGCGGACGCCTTCGAGGTCGCAGACGAAGATCAGCGACTCGCCGGGCTTGATGACCCCGCCGGCACCCTGATCGCCGTAGGCGAGGTGCGCGGGGATCTGCAGGGTGCGGCGGCCGCCGACCTTCATCCCCTGGATGCCCTGGTCCCAGCCGGCGATGACCATGCCGGAGCCGAGACGGAACTCGAGCGGGGTGCCGCGGTTGTACGAGGCGTCGAACTCCTCGCCCGTCGAGTGGGCGACGCCGACGTAGTTGACGCTCACGGTGTCCCCGGGCTTCGCCTCGGGGCCGTCGCCGATGATGTCGTCGACGATGACGAGCTCCGTGGGAGCCTCCCCGCCGGGGAATTCGACTTCGGGCTTCTGCTTGGCCATGGTGTTCCTCCTTGGTGGTGGACTGCAGCGCCTGACCGGGCGGTCGAGCGCTCGTGCCGTCTCAGCCGTCGGCCGAGAGGATGTCGATGACGAAGATCAGCGTCGCGTTCTCCGGGATCTTCGGCGGGCTGCCGGCCGAGCCGTACCCCTTGTCCGGGGGAATGACGAGGACGATCTGGCTGCCGACCTTGTGCCCGATGAGGCCTTCGTTCCAGCCGTCGATGACGTTGGCCTGACCCACCGGGGAGACGGGGAACGGCTGGCTGCCCTCGGGCCAGTTCGAGTCGAACGGCTGCGACGTGTCGTCCCACAGCCATCCGGTGTACTTCACGGCGACGGTCTGGCCCTCCTTGACCTCGGGGCCGGTGCCCTCGATCGTCGTGAACGACTGGAGGTCGCTCGGCTTGTCGCCGGTGGGAGCGGTGATCTTCGGTTCGCCGTTGTCCTCCCACGTCACGGTCACGGGGTTGCCGGACTGGTCGGCCTCCTCGCCCTCGGCGCGGGTGAGCGGCTGCGAGGTCTTCTCGATGTCGATGACGTAGATGAGCGTCTGGCTCGGCTGACCCTGCTGGGGGCTGCCGTTGAGGGTCATGAGCACCCGGGAGCCGACCTTCTTGCCCTCGATCGCGGTGTAGAGGTCCTCGGAGATCTGGGACTTGTCCATGGGGAACCCGGCGGGCGAACCCGAGTCGTAGCTCGACTCGATGACCTCGCCGGTGACGCCGGAGACCAGCGTCATCTGCGCGGTGACCTGCTCGCCGGCGGCCACCGGATCGCCGTCGCCCTCGCTGAGCACCTTCGCCTCGGTCGATTCGACGACGAGCGGGGCGGTGAACTCCACTGTCGGCTTCTCGCCCGGATCGCCGTCGACGGTGATGTCGTCGAGGCTCGTCGACTTCGCGTCCTGGGCGGGCACGGAGGCCGGAGCGCTCGCTCCGCTGTCGTCGGGCTCGGACGACCCGCAGGCCGAGAGCAGCAGCACGGCTGCCGCGATGGCGCTGAGCACTGTGGTGCGCACGTGGTTCCTTTCGTCGGAATGTTCCAGACGATCCTACAGGCCGGCGATGAGAGCTTCCGCCTGCGGATGCGTCGGAGAGAAGGGATCCTTGAGCGCCACGGCGCGGCCCGATTCGTCGTTGAGGCGCAGGTGGACCCAGTCGACGGTGTAGTCGCGGCGGGCGTCGTGGGCGGCGCGGATGAACTCTCCGCGCACGGCCGCCCGCGTCGTCTGCGGCGGAGCCTCCTTCGCCGCGTCCTGGGCCTGCCGGCTGACGAGGCTCTTCGCCAGGCCCGCCGCCTCGAGTCTGGGGAAGAGCCCGGTGGCCGGGGTGATGTCGTGGTAGGCGATGTCGAGACGCTGGATCTGCGGGTCGCTCAGCCCGATGTCACCGCGGGCCATCGCCCGGTCGATGAGCGTGCGCTTGATCACCCAGTCGATCTCGGTGTCGACGCCCGCGAAGTCCTGCGCCTCGACGGCGGTGAGCATCCGCGACCACAGGTCGATGACGTAGGCGGCCAGCGCCTCGTCGCCGAGGCTGTGGTCACCGGTCTCGACGAGGTGGGCCGCCCGGTCCCGGTAGTCGGCGAGCAGTCCCAGCGGCGTCGTCGTCGACCCGTCGCTGCGTTCGAGGACGGTCCTGCCCGTGAGGTCGCGGGCGATGACGCGGATGTCGCGGACGGGGTGGCGCAGCCCGTGGTCGGGGAGGCGCGCCCCCTGTTCGATGAGGTCGAGCATGAGCACGGCGGAGCCGAGCTTGAGCGCCGAGGTGGCCGTCGACATCGAGGAGTCGCCGACGATGACGTGGAGCCGGCGGTACTTCTCCGCATCCGCGTGCGGTTCGTCGCGGGCGTTGATGATCGGCCGCGACCGGGTCGTCGCCGAGGACAGGCCCTCCCACATGACATCGGAGCGGGCGGAGAGGCCGAAGGTCATGTCCGTGCGCGTGACGTCCTCGTCGGGATGGAAGGAGGAGGTGCGGGGAATGATCGCCCCGGCCCCGACGAGCAGCTGCCGGGTGACGAGGAAGGGCAGGAGCACGGTGGTCAGCCGGTTGAAGTCGAGGCCGCGCCGGATGAGGAAGTTCTCGTGCGAGCCGTAGGAGTTGCCCGCCGCATCCGTGTTGTTCTTCACCATGTGGATCCGCCCGGTCAGCCCGTCGGCGGCCAGGGCCTCCTGCGCCTGATCGAGGAGGTCGATCATCAGCGCCTCGCCGGCCCTGTCCTGGGCGAGCAGGTCGGGCAGCGAATCGCATTCGGCCGTCGCGTACTCCGGGTGGGAGCCGACGTCGAGGTAGAGGCGGGAGCCGTTGGGGAGGAAGACGTTCGACGACCGCCCCCAGCTGACGACCGGTCGGAAGAGGTAGCGGGCGATCTCCTCGGGACCGATCCGCCGCCGGTCCTCCCCCGGGGTGTGGGCGAGCCCGTACTCGGTCTCGAGCCCGTAGATGCGGGCCATCAGTCCGACCTGAGCTCGGCCAGGGCGGCATCGGAGAGCCGCCGGAAGGTGCGATGTCCGGGCACCTCGCGGTCGAGCACGGCGGCTTCGAGGTCGTCGACGGGCAGCGGACCCGAACCGGCGGCCTTGAGCGCCTCGACGCCGAGGTCGACGACCGCGGTGAGCGGCTTGGCGCTCGTGACGATCCCCTTGAGGCGGGCGGTGATCGCATCGGCCTGACCGCCGATGGCCACGTGCTCCGTCTCATCGATGACGGACCCGTCGTAGGTGATCCGATAGAGCTGGTCGGTCGCGGCGGTCCGGCCGAGCTCGGCGACGACGAGTTCGACCTCGAAGGGCTTCGACTCGGTCGTGAACACCCCGGCCAGTGTCTGGGCGTAGGCGTTCGTCAGTCCCCGGGCGGTGACGTCGCTGCGGTCGTAGGAGTAGCCGCGCAGGTCCGCGTAGCGGACCCCGGCCTGCCGCAGCGTCTCGAACTCGTTGTACTTGCCGACGGCGGCGAAGCCGATGCGGTCGTAGATCTCGGCGATCTTGTGCAGCGTCGGCGAAGGGTTCTCGGCGAGCAGGAGGATGCCCGTGTCGTAGCGGAGGACGACGACGGACCGGCCGCGGGCGATGCCCTTGCGCGCGAAGTCCGCCCGATCCTTCATCAGCTGTTCGGGTGAGACGTAGAACGGTGCCTGAGTCATGCCTGTGCCTTCCGCGTCCGCTCCGCGACCACCTCGGCGGCGGTGGCGAGCACCCGGTCGGCGGGGACCTCCCTGACCCCGGTGCCGAGTTCGACGGTGAAGACCGTCGGGGCGAGCTTCCGCACGAAGTCCGGTCCCCCGGTCGCCGAATCGTCGTCGGAGGCGTCGAAGAGGGCTTCGACGGCGACGGTGAGCGCGGCATCGGGCTCGAGTCCGGGCTCCCAGAGCTTCTTCAGCGCACCCCGGGCGAACCCGGAGCCCGAGCCGATCGCGTGGAAGCGGTGCTCCTCGTACTTGCCGCCGGTGATGTCGAAGCTGAAGATCTGACCCTGGGGGCGGGAGTCGTCGACGCCGGCGAACATCGGCACGACGCTCAGTCCCTGCATCGCCAGTCCGAGGTTGCCGCGCAGCATCGCCGCGAGCCGGTTGGCCTTCCCACCGAGGGAGAGCCGGGCGTCCTCGATCTTCTCGTAGTGCTCGAGCTCGAGCTGGAAGAGCCGGATGAGGTCGAGGGCGACACCGGCGGTGCCGGCGATGCCGATGACGGAGTAGTCGTCGGCGGGACGCACCTTCTCCATCGCGTGGGAGGCGATCATGTTCCCGATCGTCGCCCGCCGGTCGCCGGCCATGAGGACGCCGGAGCCGGTGTGGAACGCGACGATCGTCGTCGCGTGCGGCAGCTGCTCGCTCATCGCAGAGCCCTGCGGCTGCGGCAGCGCGTCCGGGGCGAGGTCCCGGATGAGGTCGATGAAGGAGTTGCTCGTCGAGCTGAGGAATGCAGGCGGGAACCCTGCCATCTCATTGGCCGCCCTTCTGCACGAAGTTGCGGACGAACTCTTCGGCGTTGGACTCGAGCACGCTGTCGATCTCGTCGAGGATCGAATCGACGTTCTCGGTGTTGATCTGGGCGGACACCGCCTGCGGCGGATCGACCGGCGGCTCGTCCCCACCGGCGGAGTGGTCCTTGTTGATCTGTTCGTTCGAGCTCATCACAGCCTTCTCTCTTGCGTCTTGGCGCTCAGTCTAGTCACTCCCAGGGCCGTGAGCAGGCCGTCGACGTCGTCGACGCCGGACAGCCGCTCGGCGAGCAGGGCGCGGGTTCCCTTGCGGGGTTCGCTCATCGGCAGGCGCACCAGCCCGGCGGCCCCGGCGTCGAAGACGAGGGAGTCCCAGCTGGCGGCGACGAGGGCGTCGGAGAACCGCGTCACCGCGAGTCCCCTGAGGTAGGCCCGGGTGCCCTCCGGCGGGGTGGTGACGGCGGCCTCGACCTCCTCCGGCGTCGTCAGACGGGTGATCCGCCCGGCCCTCTCGAGCTTGTGGAAGAGGCCCTTCTCGGGGCGCACATCGTGGTACTGGACGTCGATGAGGGCGAGCTTGGGATGATCCCAGGACAGTCCCTCCCGCTGCCGGTAGCCGTCGAGGAGCACCCATTTGGCGACCCAGTCGATCGAATCGGCGAGCGTGGTGGGATCGGTCGCGAGACCGTCGAGGAAGCGACGCCATTCGGCGAGCACCTCCTGCGTCTCCGGGTCATCGCCCGCGTGCTCCCGGCACGCGGTCCAGTAGAGGTCCTGGATCTCCAGGGCGGTCAGGTGAGACCCGTCGGCCAGCGGCAGGCGGGTGCTCAGCTGGAGATCATGGGAGACGTCCCAGAGCGCCTGGAGCGGGTCGGCGAGCTCGATCCGGGGGGCCAGACCCGCCTCGATGAGGCCGAGGACGAGGGCGGTCGAGCCGAACCGGACGAGGGTCGCGGGTTCGGCGAGGGTGGCGTCGCCGATGATGACGTGGAGTCGGCGGTACCGGTCGGGATCGGCATGCGGTTCGTCACGGGTGTTGACGATGGGGCGGCGCAGGGTCGTCTCGAGTCCGACCTGGGCTTCGAAGAAGTCCGCCCGCGAGGAGATCTGGAAGCCGGGGGTCTCCGCTTCGCGGCCGATCCCGACCCGACCGGAGCCGCAGAGGATCTGCCGGGTGACGAAGAACGGGATGAGCCCGGCGACGAGGTCGTCGAAGTCGACGGTGCGGTCGACGAGGTAGTTCTCATGGGTGCCGTAGGAGGCGCCCTTCGAATCGGTGTTGTTCTTGTAGAGGTTGACCGGCGCGTCGGTGGCGGCCAGCCGACGGACGGAGGCCAGGGCGACGAGATCCCCGGCCCGGTCGTAGGCGACGAGGTCACGCGGGGTGAGCACCTCGGGAGAGGAGTACTCGGGGTGGGCGTGGTCGACGTAGTAGCGGGCGCCGTTCTCCGTGACGACGTTGGCGAGGTACTCGGCTTCGACCGCCTCGGCGGGCAGGTGCGTGAGCTGGGAGGCGTCGGCGTCGGCGACGTTCATGAGGAACCCGCGGGCATCGGCGAGCGGGGACTCGGTCTCGAAGTCCCAGAAGCTCTGGGACGACTTGAGACCGCGCGGTCCCGCATATGCGTCGACGACGCGCGCGGAGTCGCGCATCGGGTTCGCCCCGGGGTTGCCCGGCTGGCTCAGCCCGAACTCGGTCTCGGCTCCCATCACCCGGTGCACCGTGATCATGACCTGCTCCCTCCACCGTTAGACTCGCACTCGTGGCTGCGAAGAAATCTCATCTCCCGATCGCCCTAGTCGTCGACCTCGTGCTCGTGATCCTCTTCACGATCATCGGGCATTACACCCACTCTAACGACCTCGACCCGCAGGGCATCGTCACGACCGCCTGGCCGTTCGTCGCCGCCCTCGTCGTCGCGTGGGTGCTCGCCGCGGTGTGGGACCGACCGCTGTCCCCGCTCGCCTCGGGCACGGGGATCTGGGCGATCACCGTGCTGCTCGGCCTCGTCATCCGCGGCCTCACCGGCGCCGGCGGGGATCCCGGGCAGGTTCCCGTGAGCTTCATGATCGTCGCCACGACGCTCAACTTCATCACCCTCGTCGGCTGGCGGGTCATCGCCACCGCCGTCTCCGGCGGCGGCAAGCGCCGCCGCTGAGCCGCAGACCACGACCCACAAGCCCGGACCCGGTCCGGCCTCAGAGCAGGTCGGGGTTCGGGGTCGCCTCGGCGATCTCGGACTCGAGCGTCGGGGCTCCGCGGGTCGTGTCGAGGTGCATCATCCGCAGATGGGTGACCCGCTCGCCCTTGCGCCCGGAGATCCGCGCCCACTCGTCGGGGTTCGTCGTGTTCGGCAGGTCCTCGTGCTCGCTGAACTCCTCGGCGATCGCCTCGGCGAAGTGCTCGGGATGCAGACCCCGCTGCCCGGTCTCGAGCAGTGACTTGATCGCCCCTTTCTTCGCCCGGTCGACGATGTTGTGGATCATCGCGCCCGAGGCGAAGTCGGAGAAGTGGAGGACCTCGCGGGAGCCGTCGGCGTAGGTGGCCTCGACGAACTCGTTCTCCGGCACGCTCGCGTACATCCGCTCGACGCAGTAGTCGATGAGGGCGCTGACCGTGGCTTCGGCTCCGCCGTGTTCGGCCACGAGGCTCTCCCGCAGCGGCAGCGCCGGGGTGAGGTACTTGCCGAAGATGTCGCGCGCGGCCTCGGCGTCGGGCCGTTCGATGCGGATCTTCACGTCGAGGCGACCGGGCCGCAGGATCGCGGGGTCGATGAGGTCCTCGCGGTTCGAGGCGCCGATGACGATGACGTTGTCGAGCTGCTCGACGCCGTCGATCTCCGTGAGCAGCTGCGGAACGATCGTCGTCTCGACGTCGGAGGACTTGCCGGTGCCGCGGGTGCGGAACAGCGATTCCATCTCGTCGAAGAAGACGACGACGGGGAACCCGGCCGAGGCCTTCTCACGGGCTCGGGCGAAGATCAGCCGGAGCTGCCGCTCCGTCTCCCCGACGTACTTGTCGAGGAGTTCGGGGCCCTTGATGTTGAGGAAGTAGGTCTTCCGCGCCCGTTCCGAGCTGCGTTCGGCGAGCGAGTTCGCGACCGCCTTGGCGATGAGCGTCTTGCCGCAGCCGGGCGGACCGTAGAGGAGGATGCCCTTGGGCGGTTTGAGCCCGTGCTCGGTGTAGAGCTGCGGGTGCTCGAAGGGCAGTTCGACGGCGTCCTGGATCTGCCCGATCTGATCGGCGAGACCGCCGATGTCCGAGTACGTGATGTCGGGGACCTCTTCGAGCAGGAGCGAGGACACCTCCGGCTTCTCGACGACCTCGAGGGCGAAGTGGGTGCGGGTGTCGACGACGACGGCATCGCCGAGGCGGACGCCTGAGTCGAGGACCTCCTGCGTGAGGACGTAGACCTGCTCGTCGTCGCCGGGAGCGCCGACGAGGATGCGGGTGTCGTCGATGAACTCGCGGACGGTGACGACGCTGCCGACCGAGCCGAAGTCGCCGGTGCCGATGATGACGAGGCCCTCGGACAGGAGCACCTCGGTGCCGGGACGCAGCGACTTCGCCTCGACCTCGGGACCGACCGCCACCCGCATCCGCCGTCCGCCGACGATGACATCGGCGAACAGGCCCGCGTCGTCGACGGCGATGAGGGTCCCCCAGCTGTTCGGGGGCTCGGTCAGCCGCCTGGCCTCCTCCTTGATCCGCCCGAGCTCCTCCCGGGCGGTGCGCAGCGTCTTCGACAGCGCCTCGTTCCGCTTGCCGGCGGTGAACAGCTGCTGACGCAGGGAGGCGGTGTCCTCCCGCAGCTTCTTCACCTCGCTCGTCGGTGTCTCTGTCATCGGCTGTCCTCCTTCTGCTCTGGGTCCGTGGCCGCTGCGGCCGGCTGGTCTGCGGCAGGCTGTGCCGGGTCGGTCTGGTCTCCGGCAGGCGGCGCCGGGTCAGGCTGGTCTGCGGCTGGCTGTGCCGGATTGGTGCCGGGAGTCTCGAGTCGTCTGCCGGCCTCGCGCATCACCCGACGCAGCTTCTTGCCGGTCGCCACCCGGGTGCCGATCGCCGTCTCCGTCACCTCTCCTCCGGTCCACGCCTCGACGTCGGCGGTCGAGGCCGGCGCACCCTGGGGGCGTTTCTTCTTCTCCAGGGGCACCTCCCCCGGTGCCATTCTGCGGGCGATGACGAGGAAGCCGGTGTGGGCGATCATCCTGTGGTCGGGACGGACGGCGAGTCCGTCGACGTGCCAGCCGCGGACCATCGACTCCATCGCGCTAGGTTCGCTGAAGCACCCGGTCTCCCGGACCGCCTCGACGAAGCGCGAGAGCTGCGGGACGGTCGCGACGTAGGCGATGACGACGCCCCCGGGAGCCAGCGCCTCCGTGACGGCGGCGAGCACGTTCCACGGGGTGAGCATGTCGAGGACGACGCGGTCGACCGTGCCGGGGGCGAACTCCGCGGGCAGGGTCTCGGCGAGGTCGCCGACCGTGACCGCCCAGTTGTCGGGGGCGCCGTCGAAGAAGTCGGCGATGTTGCCCGCGGCGATGTGGGCGAACTCCTCGCGCAGCTCGAAGGAGTGGAGGCGGCCCTGGGGCCCGACGGCGCGCAGCAGGGCGATCGACAGGGCGCCCGACCCGACGCCCGCCTCGACGACGGTGGCTCCGGGGAACACGTCGCCGAGGGTGACGATGAGACCCGAGTCCTTCGGGTAGACGACGGCGGCCCCGCGCGGCATCGAGAGCACGAAGTCCTCGTAGAGGGGGCGGAAGACCTGGAAGTCCACACCCCCGGAGTTCGTCACGACGATGCCCTCGGGACGGCCGATGATGTCGTCGTGGCTGATGAGTCCCTTGTGGGTGTGGAACACCTCTCCGGAGGCGAGCACGATCGTGTGCATCCGGCCCTTGGGATCGGTGAGTTGGATCTTCTCCCCCGCGCGCAGTGCGGTGTCGGGTCGGTGAGGCTGAGTCATGATGCTTCTACTCTACGCTGGTGAGGTGTGCCTTACGCACACCGGTTCAGGCCGCGAGAAGCTCGTCGAAGAACTCCTGCAGATCGATGACGCCGACGAGCGTGTTGCCGTCCATGACCAGGCAGAACTGCGCCTTGGGGCGGTGGGTGAGCGACTCGAGCAGATGCGGTGCCGTGATGTCCTTGGGCACCCCGATCCAGCCGGCAAGGGGCCTGGCCACTTCGCCGACGGGGATGTGGGTCATCGATTCGGCAAGGCGACCGGCCGCGGCGTGGCGGTCGACGAGACCGTAGGGCAGCCCCTTCTGGTCGAGGACGACGATGAGCGTGCGCTCCTTGGCATGGCCGAGCGTGTTCGCATAGTCGAGGGTGTCGGCGAGATCGGCGTCCCAGGTCGCGGCGATCGCCGGCTGGATGACCTGCCGCAGATCGTAGGTCTCCATCTTCCGGGCCCGCTTCGCATGGGTCGCGGCATCCCCGGCGGAGAACCACAGCATGATGGCGATGAGCGACATCCAGGCGACGTTGAGCGGATCGGGCCGCTGACCGGCGAGCAGCGGGGTGATGACCGACCAGCCGATGAAGCCGATCGCGATGATCCGCCCCACCCAGCTCGCGACGATCGTGCCGAGGTACTGGGACCCGGTGATCCGCCACATCAGCGCCTGCAGCGCCCACCCGCCGTCGAGCGGGATGCCCGGGAGCAGGTTGATCGCGCCGAGGGCGACGTTGGCGAAGGTGATCGCGACGAGGAGCAGCCACGGCACCGAGTACGGGGTGACCGCGCTCAGGCACCACCACCCGAGGAGGGCGAGGACGATGTTGACGATGGGCCCGACGATGGAGATGACGAAGCTCGTCATCGCCGCCTTGTCGCGCGGGTTGTCGACCTGCGGTTCGAAGCGGGTGAAGCCGCCCCAGATGTTGAGCTCGATCGCCGCGACCTTCTGCCCGTAGAACTGGCCGGCGACGCCGTGGGCGAGTTCGTGGAGGAACACCGAGGCGAAGAGGAGGACGGCGTAGGCGAACGCCACCGCCCACGACCACAGCCCGAGGTCGGGGCGCACCGTGTGCACCCACGGGGCGAAGAGGATCGTGATGACGATCGCGGCGAGGAACCACGACCACGCGAGGATGACGGGGGCGCCGAGAACGGTCCCCAGGCGCACGCCGGATGAGGCGCCGGTCTGGTGGTTCTTCGCGGCCATGAAAAGGACATCCTCTTGCACGTTGGGGTCGGGATTCTCAGCCTAACAGCGGCAGAGGCCTTCACCATGTCAGACGCGTCGTGTCCGCTCAACTCGACGGGGCCTGCCGCGTCGTGCCCGGCCCGTGTCAGGACCCCTCGTTAGAGTGGGTGCATGGCCGAGCTCACCAGTCTCTCTCCGTCCCGTGCGAACGACTTCGTGCAATGCCCCTTGAAGTTCCGCTTCCGCAGCATTGACAGGCTTCCGGAACCCCCTTCACAGGCGGCATTCAAGGGCACGCTCGTCCACTCCGTGCTCGAGCAGCTCTTCACGCTGCCGGCGGCCGAGCGCACCGAGGACGCCGCCCAGGCGATGCTCTCCCCGAGCTGGGACGCCCTGGTGGAGAAGGACCCGACCGTGCTCGAGATCTTCGCCGATGATCAGGAGAAGGAGACATTCTTCACATCCGCCCACAACCTCGTGCGCGCGTACTTCACCCTCGAGTACCCCGAGCATCTCGAACCGGAGACGACGGAGAAGTACGTGACGACGACGCTGGACAACGGGCTCGAGCTGCGCGGGTTCATCGACCGGGTCGACGTCGCCCCGGGCGGGGAGAAGCGCCTCGTCGACTACAAGACCGGCAAGCAGCCGAAACCCCAGTACGGGCGGGAGGCGAAGTTCCAGATGGGGTTCTACGCGCTCGTCGAGTACCGGCTCACCGGAGAGCTCGTCCACACGCTCCAGCTCATGTACCTCGGCTCGCGGAGCATCCTCAAATCCCATCCGACTCCGGCCGATCTCGAGGCCAGCGAATTCGAGATCGCCGCGATCTGGAACGACATCTTCGCAGCCGCCGAAGCCGATCGCTGGCGTCCCCGGAAGTCCCCGCTGTGCAACTGGTGCTCGTTCAAGCCCCTGTGCCCGGCCTGGGGCAACGCCGCTCCCCCGACCCCGGAGATCACGCGGATAGTCGGGACGTGAGCGCGCGCAGATCGTCGACGTCGTGTCCGGCGAGGCTCGTCCACAGGGTCGTGCCGGGGGCGGGGTCGAGGTCGACGAGGTGCGGGATGCCGATCGCGATCGTGCCCGCCGCCTCGGCGCTGGCCAGTCCGGGCCGGGAGTCCTCGAGGGCGATGCACCTGCCGGGATCGAGACCGAGCAGCGCGGCTCCCGCGAGGTAGGGCTCCGGATCGGGTTTGCCGGCGCTGACCTCGTCACCGGAGATGAGCCCGACGAAGCTGTCGGGCGGGCACGCGGCGATGACCGCCTCGGCGAGGCTGCGGTAGGACATCGTCACCATCACACACGGAATCCCCTCCTCCCGCAGCGCGCTCAGCAGCTCGAGCGCGCCGGGCCGGAAGGGCACGGACTCCGCGATGCGGGCGATGACGGCCGCGAGCAGCGTGTCGACGATGACGGGGGCGGGCAGGTCGAGTCCGGCCTCCCGCATGAGGCTGCCGGAGGTGAGGAGATCGTTGCCGACGAACTCGAGGCCCTGCTCCTCCGACCACGGCAGTCCATGGGCGGCCATGAGCTCGGTCTCGGCCTCGATCCAGTACGGTTCGGTGTCGACCAGGGTTCCGTCCATGTCCCAGAGGACCGCGCCAGGATTCGTCATGGTTCCAGCGTAATGTGGTCGCATGACATTTCTCCCATCAGGTCACGGTGCGCTCGTCTTCATCGCCTTCGAGGGGCAGGACGCCGATGCTTCGGAGGCGGCGAGCTCGCTGGTCAAGGACATCATCGACACGTGGGGGCTCGACGACAGCGAGATCCTCGACACCGACGGCTTCTACGAGTTCCGCTTCTCCGAACCGGAGATCGAACGCGATGAGACGGGACGCGCGAGCATCGCGTGGCCCGGCGTCGAGGTCCACCGCGGCACCCATGAGGGACGTGCCGTCACCGTCATCCACGGGCACGAGCCCGGACTCAAATGGCGGGAGTTCCTCTCCCTCATCCTCGCCGAGGTGGGTGAGGACGATTCCGTCGTCCTCCTCGGCGGCCTCCACGCCGAGGTGCCCCACACCCGGCCGCTGCCGGTCGTCGCGAACACCGAGGACCCCGACCTCGCCGCGCAGCTGGGCATCGAGATCAACAGCTACGAAGGGCCCATCGGCATCCTCGGACTCCTCGGGGTCGCGTGCTCGTGGCGGCAGCTCACCGCGATCAACCTCTGGGTGGGCGTGCCCGACTACCTCGGGGACTCGCCGTCGCCGAAGGCCGAACTCGCACTCGTCCGGGCCGTCGAGAAGACCACGGGGATCGAGATCGACATTCCCATCCTCGAGGAGGAGAGCCGAGCCTGGGAGCTCGGCGCCGATGAGGTCGTGTCGGGCAATCCGCAGCTGGCCGAGCTGCTCGGGCGCCTCGAGCAGCGCATCGACGCGACCGAGCTGCCCGAGGCCAGCGGCGAGGCGATCGCCGCGGAATTCGAACGCTACCTGCGCGGACGCGGCCGCGAGCGCTGAGTCAGTCGCGCAGCCGGATGCCGAGCAGGGCGTCGACGGCGTCGGCGACCCGCTCCCCGGTCACGGCGCCGGGCTCCCCGGCCGGTGTGTCGGCGTAGTGCTCGGCCCATTCGTCGAGGATCCCCAGGGCCCGGGGGCTGTCGAGGTCGTCGGCGAGGGCTTCGCGCAGGAGGCCGATGATGTGGGTGCGCAGCCCCTCCCGGCACTCCGATTCGCACGTCGCCGCGTGCTTCCATGCGGCGAGGCGCTCGGCCGCGGAGTCGAGGAGGTCGCGGGTGAAGTTCCAGTCGCTGCGGTAGTGGTTCGACAGGAGCACGGTGCGGATGACCATAGGGTCGACGCCCTCGGCGAGCAGCTGCGAGACGAGGACGAGGTTGCCCTTCGACTTGCTCATCTTCTCGCCCTCGAAGCCGACCATGCCCGTGTGCATGAACGTCCGCGCCAGCGGCGTGCGCTGCCACGCCGCGGCGTGGGCGGCGCCCATCTCGTGGTGCGGGAAGATGAGGTCGCTGCCGCCGCCCTGGACGTCGACGGGCAGGCCGAGACAGTCGTCGGCGATGACCGTGCACTCGATGTGCCAGCCCGGGCGTCCGGGACCGAGCGCCCCGCCGTCCCAGGAGGGTTCGCCGTCGCGGGCCGCGCGCCACAGCAGCGGGTCGAGCGGATTCTCCTTGCCGGGGGTCTCCGGGTCGCCGCCGCGCTCGGCGGACAGGCGCAGCATCGTCGCCCGATCGTCGTGGCTGACGCTGCCGAACGGCGGCTGAATCGGGGTGTCCACCCGGTAGTAGACGTCACCGTTGTCCAGGGTGTACGCGGCCCCCTCGGCGAGGAGGGCGCTGACGGCGGCGGCGATCCGCGGAATCGATTCGACGACGCCGACGTAGTCCTGGGGCGGGATGACGCGCAGCGCCTCCATGTCGTCGCGGAAGAGCTGGATCTGCGACTCGGCGAGTTCGCGCCAGTCCACGCCCGTGGCCGCGGCGCGTTCGAGCAGCGGGTCGTCGACATCGGTCGTGTTCTGGACGTAGACGACGTCGAGGCCGGCATCGCGCCACACCCGGCCCAGCAGGTCGAAGGCGACATAGGTCGCGGCATGGCCGAGGTGGGTCGCATCGTAGGGGGTGATCCCGCAGACGTAGAGGGCTGCTCTGCCGTCGCGTCCGCTCAGTCGCCTCGGGCTGCGCGCCCCGGTGTCGAAGACGGTGGGGACTGTGCCGGTGGTGGACAGCTGGGGCAGCTCAGGTGCGGACCATGATTTCACGCAGACCAGCCTAACCGAGACCGGCGGTCGCGAGCACGTCCTAGATCGGCGGCCAGGGAATCGCCGTCCTGTCCTCGGGCGGAGGGGGGAAGATCCCGGTGTCGGCCAGGGTCTGCGCCCGCTGCGCGAGCGCTGTGATCTCCGTCTCCCGCAGGCACTCGGTGAGCGCGTCGACGAGCACCGCGGGCATGGCCGCGACCTCGTCGAGGGCCGCGCGCTCGGTGTCATCGAACGCGGAGTCGGCGAATCCCCAGAGCACCGTGCGCAGCTTCTCCTCCGGGTGGAAGCTCAATCCGTTGTCGATGCCGAACGTCCCGAACCCCCCGGTCACCCCGGGCAGCACGCTGCCAGTGATGATGTGCCCGGCCTTGCGGTCGGCGTTGCCGGCGAGCAGATCGAAGAAGGCGACCCGGCGCAGCTCCTCGCCGAGGCTGTGGGAGAGGACGAGGTCCCGTCCGTCCTCGGTGCGCAGGGCGAACATCGGGGCGAACGCCTCGGGGATCCCGTCGATCTCGGTGAGCGCGACGTCGGCGTCGTCGCCGGCGTCCTCGACGTAGGCCTGGAGGGAGCCGGGACCGTGCGGCAGATCGGTGCGGAGCACGGTGGGCGGGACGACCCGCAGGCCGAGGTGGGCGCTGAGCCGGTACGCGGCGACTTCGCGCAGCCCCAAGGTGCCGTCGGGGAAGTCGTGGAGGGGTCTCTCGCCGGCGATCGGCTTGTAGACGGCCTTGAGCACGCGGTCGGCGTGGTCGACGACGACGAGCGAGGTCGAGTTGCTCGCCCGCGGGATGTCTCCCATGAGCGTGGGCTCCCCGCCGGTCAGCGCGGATTCGACGAGGCGGTCGACCGCCGCCGGGCCGTCAGGCTCGTGCAACACCGTTGGCGCGCGGGCAGAGGTGGCCTTCGGGTTCGAGCGGCAGCGAGCAGAACGGGCAGTCCCCGCGCCCGGCGGAGACGACCTGCTCGGCGCGGCGCGCGAACTCGCGGGCACCGGCCGCATCGAGGACGGTGCGCAGCACATCGCGCTCGACCTCGTCGTCATCGGGGTCGGCCGAGGTGCCGGCCTGCGCGTCCTCCTCGGTGAGTTCGAAGCACTCGACGACGAGTTCGTGGGCGACGGTGTCCCACCCCAGGCTCATCGTCCCGACCCGGAACTCGGGGTCGATGGGGACGTTGAGCCCGGCATTGTCGATGCGGTCGTCGATCGCCGTCTGCGGCACGCGGGCGGCGGGGTCCTTGATCATCACCATGTCGAGGAGCTCGGTGATGCGGTCGGCGAGGATCTCGACCTGCTCCTTCTCGACGATCACCGTCGTCAGGGCGTCGCCGGACTTCGCTTGGAGGAGGAAGGTCCGCTCCCCCGGCAGGCCGATCGTGCCGACGACGAAGCGGTCGGGTGTGGGGTGATCGTAGAGTGAGGCCATGTGGCCCAGCCTAATCCACTGCCGCCCGGCCGTCGGAACCCCGGCCATCTGCGCCGACCCTAGGCGTGACCGTCGTGCTGGGATACATTTGACTCATGAGCACAGATCCTCGTGAGGCCCTGGACGCATTCCTCGAAGCGGTGAGGGAGCACTTCGCCGCATCCGCACATCGCAATGGAGACCAAGACCCCCGAGTCGAAGCCGCGTACATGGCTTTGGCCGACGCCTTCGAGATCTACGAAGACGCCATCTACACCGCGTATGACGAAGTCACCCCGTTCGAGCTCTTCGACGACGTCGAGGATGCGAAGGCCGACGACGAAGACGAGGACTACGACGAGTTCGGCGTCGCCGATGACGACGATGACGAGGACGAGGACGACATCGACGACGCCCGGCGCTGACGCCTCACGAGGGCTGACCCTCACGAGGACCGGTGCCTGCCGGGAGCCGAGACTTCAGGAGATCTGCTCGAGCACCTCGGCGATCTCCGGTTCGAGGGTGACGTCGCTGCTCATGATCTGACCCAGCTGCTCCGGGGTGCGCGCGGAGACGAGGGTGGAGGCGATGCCGCGTTCGCGGTTGAAGGCCAGGGCGATGTCCGTCGTGCTCACCCCGAGGGCCGCCGCGGCCCGGCGCACGCCCGCGAGCACCCGCGACGCCCTGTCGTCGAGGTAGGGCGAGACGTAGTCGGAGAGCTCCCCCGCCAGCCGGGAGTCCTGGGGAGTGCCGCGCTGGTACTTGTCCGCAAGCACCCCGCGGCCCAACCCGGCACCGGCGATGAGGCCGATGCCCGCATAGTCGCAGGCCGGTCCGAGCTCGGCATCGGCGTCGCGGTTGAGCAGGGAGTATTCGCTGATCGCGCACGCGATCGGAATGCCGGCCCCGCGCATCTCGGCGAGCTGCCATCCCGTGTGGTGGGAGACGCCGACGTAGCGGACGGTGCCGAGCGTGAGCAGGGTGTCGATCGCCGAGGCGGTCTCGGACCTGTCGACCTCGGCGTCGAAGACGTCGAGGACGAGGACGTCGAGGTGCTCGCGGCCGATCGCGCGCAGCAGCTCGGCGACCTGGTCGAGGATGCGGGCGCGCCCGAGCCCGAGCTCGATGTGGGAGGACTCACTCAGCGACACCCCGACCCTGCCCATCACACTCACCGCGTCCGGCAGGTCGACCTGTCCGAGGACTTCGGCCGCATGGAGGCCTGAGCTGGGAAGTTCGAGGAGATTGCCGCCCGCCTCGGCGTAGGCGTCGACGAGCCTCTGCGCGTCCCGCCCGTCGACCCGATGCCCCCACTCGAAGGTGCCCAGACCCACATCGCTGACGTCAAGACCGGTCGTTCCCAGGCGGTTGGAGTTCATGATTCTTGAGGTTACCCGATTCGCCGACTACCGTGGTCACGTTCCCGCCAACCCTCTTCTCCTAGGAGACGCATGTACGAATGGCTCGTGGCCGCCGTGCTCGGAATCGTCCAGGCACTCACGGAATTCCTGCCGATCTCATCGTCGGCGCACGTGCGCATCGTCGGCGAATGGCTCCTGCCGGGTCGGGATCCGGGGGCGTTCTTCACCGCGATCATCCAGATCGGCACCGAGCTCGCCGTCGTCGTCTACTTCTGGCGCGACATCGTCTCCATCATCTCGAAGTGGTGCCTGGCGCTCGTCGGCAGGCATGACCGCAAGGACCCCGAGGTGCGCCTGGGCTGGCTCATCATCGTCGGGTCGATCCCCATCGTCATCCTCGGACTCCTCTTCCAGGACTACATCGAGACGACCTTCCGCAGTCTGTGGATCACCGCGACGATGCTCATCGTCTTCGGCCTCATCATCGGCCTCGCGGACTGGGTGGGGAAGAAGCAGTACACGATCGAGGACATGACCTGGGGACAGGGCATCGTCTACGGCTTCGCGCAGGCTCTCGCCCTCATCCCCGGCGTCTCCCGCTCGGGAGGCACGATCATGGCCGGCCGGTTCATGGGCTTCGACCGTCCCGCCGCTGCGCGCTACTCGTTCCTGCTGGCGATCCCCGCCGTGCTCGGGTCGGGCTTCTACGGCATCGTCAAGAGCCTCGGCGACACCGAGATGGTGCTCGGCTGGGGTCCGACGATCCTCGCCACCGTCATCGCGTTCTGCCTCGGCCTCGCCGTCATCCACTGGTTCCTGCGCTACATCCAGACGAAGTCGTTCGCGATCTTCGTGTGGTACCGCGTCGCGCTCGGCATCCTCCTCTTCATCCTCCTCGGCACCGGCGTCCTCGCCGCAGGCTGAGGTCACTCGGGGTCGCTGAGACCGCCGCCGCCGGGCACACCGGCCTCCGCAAGCCCGGCGGCGGTCACCGACATCGCCGTGAGCACCGGGAACGGCCCGGAGTAGTCGATGATCGTGAACGAGCCGGGGGCGACCGCGAGCCGCTGGAAGTCATCGAGCGGCATACCGAGCGCCTCGGCGATGATCGCCTTGATGATGTCGCCGTGGGAGACGATCATCCCCCACGCGGGCTTCGGCTTCTCCCCCGCTGCCGACGATTCGCTCGGCGGCTCGGGTCGCTGCGCCGCTTCCTGCTCCAGCCTCTCGAGCTCCCGGAGTTCGCCGACGAGGAACCGCACCCCGGACACGGCCCGGTCGGCCGCCTCGGCGATGGCCTCGCCGGCGGGGAACCGCATCGCCGAGGCGCGCCGGCTCACCGTCTCCCAGTCGGGTGTCGTGACGAGGTCGGCGAGGCTGCGCCCGGTCCAGTCCCCGTAGTCGAGTTCGACGAACTCCTCGCCGATGCGGGTCTCGGTCACCTCGATGTGCGTCTGTGCGATCTCGGCGGTCTGCACGCACCGCAGCAGCGGTGAGTGGATGAGGCGGGCGAAGGAGGTGTGCGGAAGCATCCGCAGCGTCGCCTCCAGTGCCCGGGTCCCGTCCTCGGTCAGCGACACGCCGGGGGTGCGTCCGGCGAGGATCCCTGCCGTGTTCGCGCTCGAGAGTCCGTGTCTGAGGAGGACGATGACGGGCATACGATCCAGATTAGCCCACATCGTCTACAGTGGCCCTATGAAGGAGGTGGGCGCATGAAACGCCAGCGACCGAGGATGACCTACGAGTTCCGGAAGGTCTCGTTCTCCAAGGACGTCCCGCGCTCCGTCAGTCTCCAGGAGCTCAACGACCAGGCCGAATACGGTCAGTGGGAGCTCGCACGGACCCGGATCTCCGCCGGGGGCACCCGCACCGTCTGGCTGCGCCGCAAGATCATGCCGCTGCCGACCGCCGGCTGATCGCGGGGTTGGCAACGCACTCGGGCTTCCTCTCCCTCCTCCTCGCCGGCTCCGCGACGATCCTCGCGGGGGCGGCGATGTCGCTGCAGGGACGCGCCAACGGTCTGCTCGGGGCGGTGCTCGGAGGCGCCGTCTTCGCCGCGCTCATCTCCTTCGCCACGGGTCTCCTCGTCGTCGGCGCAGTCCTCGTCGCGAGCGCGTCGTCGCGGGCCGCGGCCCGTGAACTCGTCGTCTGGGTGCGCTCGGGCCGGCTGCCGTGGTGGATGCTCCTCGGCGGGCTCAACGGCGCGTTCGTCGTCGTCGCCCAGGCGGTGACGGTCCCGCTCATGGGCGTCGCGATGTTCACGATGGCCTTCGTCGCCGGTCAGGTCGCCGGCGGCATCATCGTCGACGGCACGGCGCTGCCGCCCGGCGGCCGTCAGCGGCTGACGGTGCTGCGCATCCTCGGGGTCCTCATCGTCCTCGGGGCCCTCGTCGTCGGCGCCGCCGAGCGGCTCGACCTCGGGGTGCCGTGGTGGGCACCGGTGCTGCCGTTCATCGCCGGCGGTCTCGTCAGTGTCCAGCAGGCCTTCAACGGCCGCGTCCGGGCGGCATCCGGATCGGCCGTCGTCGCGACGACGGCGAACTTCGCGACCGGGTTCGTCGCCCTCCTCGCGGCCACCGCCGTCGTCATGGCCGGCGGTGCGCGGTGGCAGGGGTTCCCCACGGCGCCGGAGGAGTGGTGGCTGCTGCTCGGCGGAGCCTTCGGGGTGATCTTCATCGGGATCACCGCGCTCACGGTCGGTCGCCTCGGCGTGCTCCTCCTCAGCCTCTTCTCGCTGTTCGGGAACCTCCTCGGCGCGCTCCTCCTCGACTACCTGCTGCCGCTGCCGGGATCACTGGTGAGCGTGACGACGGTGCTCAGCGCCGCGCTCGTCCTCGTCGGGATCGCGGTGACGATCACGCCCGCATCAGGAAGTCGCCGAGGACGCGGGTCCCGAACCTGAGCGCGTCGACGGGCACGCGCTCGTCGACGCCGTGGAACATCGCCGGGAAGTCGAGGTCCCCGGTGAGCCGGAGAGGTGCGAACCCGTAGCCGGCGATCCCGAGCTCCGACAGCGACTTGTTGTCGGTGCCGCCCGAGAGCGTGTACGGCAGCACCCTGGCGTCCGGGTCGGCGGCGAGCAGGCTCGCGTTCATCTGGGCCACCAGCGGGGTCTGATAGTCGGCTTCGAGGGCAGGGCCCTGTTCGCTGACCTCGATGTCGATGCCCGGTCCGGCGAGTTCCTTGATCGTGAGCATGACGTCCTCGTGCTGGCCGGGAAGCGTACGGCAGTCGACGTATCCGGTCGCCGTGCCGGGGATGACGTTGTGCTTGTAGCCGGCCTCGAGGAACGTCGGGTTCGACGTGTTCTGCAGGGTCGGGGCGACGAACTTCGCGACGGAGCCGAGCTCGGTGAGCAGTTCGCCGATCGTTTCCGAGGTGAAGGCGATCCCGGTGATCTCCGAGACCCCTTCGAGCAGCTGTCGTGTCGCCGGGGGGATGTCCTGCGGCCATTCGTGCTCGCCGATCCGGGTGATCGCCGCGGCGAGCCGGGTGACGGGGTTGTCGTCGTTGCGCTGGGAACCGTGGCCGGCGGAGCCGTGGGCGATGAGGTTGAGCCATGCCAGCCCCTTCTCCGCTGTCTGGATGAGGTAGACCCGCTGTCCGCGGATGTCGACGGAGTAGCCGCCGACCTCGGAGATCGCCTCGGTGGCGCCGGCGAAGAACTCGGGGTGGTTGCGCACGACGTAGCGGGCCCCGTATTCGCCTCCGGCCTCCTCGTCGGCGAAGAAGGCGACGATGAGGTCGCGGCGGGGCTGGAGGCCCTGGCGGACCATGTCGCGGATCGCCGCGATGATCATCGCGTCCATGTCCTTCATGTCCACGGCCCCGCGTCCCCACAGCAGACCGTCCTTGATGACACCGGCGAAGGGGTCGACGCTCCAGTCCTCGGCGGCGGCCGGGACGACGTCGGTGTGGCCGTGGACGACGAGGGCCGGAGCCGTCGCATCGACGCCGGCGATCCGGGTGACCAGCGACGCCCGGCCGGGAGCGGATTCGACGATCGTCGACGCCAGCCCCACCTCGGCGAACCAGCTCTCGATGAGCTCAGCGGCCGGGCGTTCCGGGTTCGCCTTGTTCATCCCCCAGTTCTGGGTGTCGATGCGGATGAGCTGCTGGCACAGGGATGTGACCTCGTCCTCGGCGGCACTGAAATCAAACATGGAGACTCCCCTTCGACACGACGGTGCTGAACAGGATCAACGTTAACGCACGGGCGCGACGGGGAATGAGCGAAGGCCCTCCCGGATTCCTCCGGAAGGGCCTTCCCTGTTGTGCGCGAAGGGGGACTTGAACCCCCACGTCCGATAATTTGGACACTAGCACCTCAAGCTAGCGCGTCTACCAATTCCGCCACCCGCGCTGGCAACAGGAATTACTCTACACGCGTTCGGCGGCGGCGCAAAATCGAATCGGCCGTTTGTGACCGACCTCACTGCACACCGTCTCTGACCTCAGGCGATGCCTGTAGGCCGGCTCAGGCGATGCCGCCCGACAGCCTCAGGCGCTGCCGCTCGGTGCGGCCACCTCGGTGACGCTCGAGAGCACGTGCGGCTTGCCCTTAGCCGGGTCGAAGACCGCGAAGTCCGCCGCCTCGTGCCGCGCTCCCCCGGTGAAGGCGAACCCGACGGTCGCGGGAAGCAGGATCGGCTTCGCGAAGGAGACGTCCCAGCGGTAGGACTCGAGCCTGGGGTCGGCCGCAGCCAGCGCCCGGGACGCGGTGTACATCCCGTGCGCGATGACCTTGGGGAACCCGAAGCCGCGCGCGGCGAGCCCGTTGAGGTGGATGGGGTTGTAGTCGCCGGAGACCTTCGCGTAGCGCTGCCCGATGATCGGGTCGAGCCGCCAGCGCGCGGTCGGCAGCGGCGCGACGAAGTCCTCACGCGCCGGCTGCGGCTGCTCCTGCGCACCGGCGAGTCGCTTGCCCTTCGCCAGGTACGTCGTCGTCTCCGTCAGCACCGTCTCACCGTCGACCTGGGCGGTGACCTCGACGTCGATCGTCGTCCCCGCCGGATGCGCGAAGGGGCCGGCCAGCGAGACGGAGAAGTCGACGACATCGCCGATGCGCACCGGGCGGATGACCTCGACCCGATTGCGGATGTGGACCATCCCGACGAGCGGCAGCGGCACGGCGGGATCGCTGAGGAGCTGCATGCTCAGCGGGAACGCGAGCACGTGGAGGTAGCCGGGATGGACGACGTCGCGCAGCGGAGCCTCGATGACCTTCGCGAACCCCGCATAGGCGGTGGCGTCGATGGCGATGCTGCGCGCGATGGTCCTGTCCGGCAGGTCCGTGCCGGGACGCGTGCCGAACGGCAGGGCCTTGAGCACGGCCTTCGCGTAGACGGGAAGCATGCTCATCACGCACCCACCATGTTCTGCCCGCACACCCGCAGGGTCTGGCCGTTGATGCCGCGCGCCGAGGCGGAGGCGAGGAACGCGATCGTCTCGGCGACGTCGACGGGCAGTCCGCCCTGCTGGAGGCTCGAGAGCCGGCGCGCGACCTGCCGGGTGAGCGGGGGCATCGCCGCGGTCATATCGGTTTCGATGAACCCGGGGGCAACGGCGTTGGCGCTGCCGCCGAGTGCCGCGAAGTCCCCCGCCGAGGCGGCCGTGAGTCCGATGACCCCGGCCTTCGACGTCGCATAGTTCGTCTGCCCGCGGTTGCCGGCGATGCCGGAGGTCGAGGCGAGCGACACGACCTGCGCGCCCTCGGCGAAGCGTCCGGTCTCGAAGAGGCGGGAGTTGATGCGCGCCTGCGAGGCGATGTTGACCGCGATCACTGAGTCCCAGCGGGAGGCGTCCATGTTCGCGAGCAGCTTGTCACGGGTGATCCCGGCGTTGTGGACGAGGATGTCGACGGTGCCGTCGGCGGCCTCGGCGATCGCGTCGGCGGCCCCGTCGGCGGTGATGTCGAGCTGGAGGGACTTGCCCCCGACCTCGTTCATCACCTGCGCCAGCGCCTGCCCGGCCTGGGGCATGTCGACGCCGATGAGGTGGGCGCCGTCGCGGGCGAGCACGCGAGCCACCTCGGCGCCGATGCCCCGGGCGGCCCCGGTGACGACGGCGGTGCGCCCGGCGAGCGGACCGGTCTGACCGGTGGCGAGGAACTCGGCATCGGTCACGCTCTCGCCGGCACCCGAGGTCACGGTGATGAACTGGCCGTCGACATACGCCGATTTGCCCGACAGGAGGAACCACAGCGCCGACGCCACCGACGGCGCGTCGATGCCGACGCCGCGCCCGAGGAGGATCCCGTTGGCTGTCGCGCCGCGCCGCATTTCATGGGCCAACGACCGGGTGAGACCGGTGATGCCCTGGGTGGCGGCGGCCACCTGCGGCTCCTGAGCGGTCGGGTCGGGTGCTGCCGAGATCGTCACGACGCGACCGCATTTGGCCAGCGACCGCACCGCTCCGCCGAGGCCGAGCACGGTCTCGGAGAGCTCGGAGGGCGAGGTCACGTCGTCGAGGACGGCGATGATCGCCCGCAGCGACTCATCGGGGGCCGCGTGCCGCCTGACCTCGAATCCGTTGTCGAGGAGGAGGTCGGCGATCGTCTGGGCCCCGCTGCCGGAGCCTGTGACGAGGACGGGCCGGCGCAGATAGGACTCGGGGGTCGAGCCGAAGCGCTGGAGTTCGACGGGCTGCGGGAGACCGAGGGTCTTCGCGATCTTCCCGAGCGGTCCGCCCATGAGTTCGAGGTACTTGTCCTTCATGCTGCCTCCACGATCGCCGTGAGTCCCTGTCCGCCTGCTGCGCAGATCGAGACGAGGGAACGCTTCTTGCCGGTCTCCTTGAGGTACTTCGCGGTCGTCGCGATGATGCGTCCGCCGGTCGCGGCGAACGGATGTCCCGCCGCGAGCGAGGAGCCGAGCGGGTTGAGCTTCGACCGGTCGAGGGTTCCGAAGGCCCCGTCGAGACCGAGCTTCTCGCGTCCGAACTCCTCGGACTCCCAGGCGGCCAGATGCGCGAGCACTGTCGAGGCGAAGGCCTCATGGATCTCGAAGACGTCGAAGTCGTCGAAGGTCAGACCGTTGCGGGCGAGCAGCCGGGGCACGGCGTAGGCGGGAGCCATGAGCAGGCCCTCGGCTCCGTCGACGAAGTCCACAGCGGCCGCCTCGGCGTCGATGAGCCGGGCCAGCGGGGTGAAGCCGTGCTCGGCCGCCCACTCCTCGCTGCCGAGCAGGACCGATGCGGCCCCGTCGGTGAGCGGGGTCGAGTTGCCCGCGGTCATCGTCGCCGCGGTCGGCAGGCGCTTGCCGAAGACCGGGGAGAGCTTCGCGAGCGATTCGAGTGTCGAGTCGGGGCGGAGGTTCGTGTCGCGGCTGACTCCGAGGTACGGGGTCACGAGGTCGTCGAAGAAGCCCTCGTCCCACGCCCTGGCCAGTCCCTGGTGGGAGGCGAGGGCGAGTTCGTCCTGGGCCTCCCGGCTGATCTGCCATTCGGCGGTCGTGATCGCCTGGTGCTCACCCATGCTCAGGCCGGTCCGCGGCTCCCCCGTCGACGGCGCCTGCGGAGCGAGGTAGGCGGGGCGGATCTGCGCGGCGATGCGCACGCGCTGCGTCAGCGTCTTCGCCCGGGAGAGCTCGAGGAGGATCTCCCGCAGCGAGTCGTTGACGACGATCGGCGCGTCCGAGGCCGAGTCGACGCCCGCGGCGATGCCCGATTCGATCTGCCCGGCGTTGATCTTGTTCGTCAGGCTGACGACGGTCTCGAGGCCCGTGGCGCAGGCCTGGCCGATGTCGTAGGCCGGTGTCGTCGGGGACAACGCCGAGCCGAGCACGGCCTCGCGGGTGAGGTTGAAGTCCTTCGAATGCTTGAGGACGGCACCGCCGGCGACCTCGCCGATCGTCTCCCCGGCCAGCCCGAAGCGGGCGACGAGGCCGTCGATCGTGCTCGTGAGCATGTCGAGATTGCTCGCCTTCGCGTACTGCTTGTTCGACCGCGCGAAGGGAATGCGGTTGCCGCCGAGGATGACGGCGCGTGAGGTGGGTGCGGGCATGAGCGCCTCCGTGTCTGTCGAGGAATTAGCTGTTACCGACAGTACCTGATACCGTCTGTATCATGAAATCGCTCACAGACGGCCGCTCGACGCGGTGGCAGGAGCATCGCGACAGTCGCCGCCGCGAGCTGCTGCGGACGGTCCGCCATGTCGTCGACGAACACGGTGACGATCTGTCGATGGAGCAGATCTCCGAGCACTCCGGGACGACGAAGGCCGTGCTCTACCGCTACTTCACCGACCGCGCCGGGCTCCAGGAGGCGATGGGCGGCTGGGCGATGCAGGTGATCGCGAACTCGCTCGACGAAGCGAGCGCCTCCCGCGTCCCGATCGCAGACTCCGCCGGTCCGACCCCTGACCGCCGCGAGACCCTCGAGGCGATGATCCGCGCGTTCGTCAGCCTCGCCGCCGAGTCGCCGAGCATCTACCGCTTCTGCGACCAGGCCGTGGGGCGATTCGATCCCGGTGAGGAGGGCGGCTTCTTCCGCGAGGTCGCCGACCTCCTCGCCGAGCGCCTCGACCTCGATGTCACCGACGGACGGTTCGCCGGTGACGACGGGAAGCTGTGGGCCGCCGGCGCCATCGGCTTCGTCCGCGCCGCGACAGAGACGTGGCTCTCGGCCCCCGGCTCCCCCGAGGCGTTCGCCGCCTCGGTGAGCACGTGGCTGTGGGCGTCCCTGCCGCCCGAGGCCAGGGGCGCCCCGCCGACAGCCTGAGACACCCTTACGATTCGACCACGCACCGCCATCGCACAGACCAGGAGCACACGCATGACCGACTTCGCGCTCGACCTCGACCCCACCGCCATCCAGACCGTCCTCGACGGACGCTGGGCAGAGGCCCGCCGCCAGGGACGCAGCCTCGCCCTCGACGAGTCCACCCACCTCGATCCCGCTGACGACCTCGAGACCACCCGCGCGAACACGCTTGCCGCGGTCGGACTCATGGCCGGCACGAAGCTGCCGATGGCCGCGCTGCCGGAGACGCTCGGGGGCACGAACGAACACGCTAAGACCGTCGCCGGCTTCGAGGAGACCGTGACCGCCTCGCCGAGCCTGCAGATCAAGGCCGGAGTGCAGTTCGGACTCTTCGGCGGGGCGATCCTCCACCTCGGCAACCCCACCCAGCACGCCGACTGGCTCGTGCCCGCCCAGCAGGGAGAGCTGCTCGGATCGTTCGCGATGACCGAGATCGGCCACGGCTCCGATGTTGCCGCGATCGGCACGACCGCGACCTACGATGCCGCGACCGAGGAGTTCGTCATCGACACCCCGTTCCGGGCCGCGACGAAGGAGTACATCGGCAACGCCGCCCGAGACGCGCGGGCCGCCGTCGTCTTCGCCCAGCTCATCACCGCCGGGGTCAACCACGGCGTGCACGCGTTCTTCGTGCCCATCCGCACCGCCGACAGCCAGCCGCAGCCGGGCGTGAGCATCGAGGACGACGGTTACAAGGGCGGGCTGCGGGGAGTCGACAACGGTCGCTTCGCTTTCGACGCCGTGCGCATCCCGCGCACGAACCTCCTCGACCGCTACGGCGCGGTGACCGCCGACGGCGAGTACTCCTCCCCCATCGACTCGCCCGGACGCCGGTTCTTCACGATGCTCGGCACCCTCGTCCAGGGTCGCGTCTCCCTCGACGGGTCCGCGGTCGTGGCGAGCAAGCTCGCCCTCGACATCGCCGTGCGCTACGGGCTCGAGCGCAAGCAGTTCACCACCGTCGACGACTACACCGAGACGACGCTGCTCGACTACCAGCAGCACCAGCGCCGGCTCATGCCCGGCCTCGCCGCGGTCTACGCCTCGAGCCTCGCCCATGAGAAGCTGCTCACCTCGTTCGAGGAGGTGTTCTCCGGCGTCGACGACAGCGAGGAGAACCGCGCCCTGCTCGAGACCCGGGCCGCGGCGTTCAAGGCCGACTCGACATGGATGGCCCTCGACGTCATCCAGGAGTGCCGCGAAGCCTGCGGCGGTGCCGGCTTCATGGCGGAGAACCGCCTCGTGGGCCTGCGGGCCGACCTCGACGTCTACGTGACGTTCGAAGGCGACAACACGGTCCTCCTCCAGCTCGTCGCCAAGCGCATCCTCGGGGACTACGCCAAGGAGTTCGCACACATCGACGTCGGCGGGGCCGCCCGCTTCATCGGCACCCAGGCCGCCGAGCACACGCTCTACCGCAGCGGCCTGGCCAATGCCGGGCGCGCGATCTCCGACGTCTTCACCCCCAATCTCAGCGAGAGGCGGATCCGTTCGGGTCGCCTCCAGCGCACCCTGCTCGAGACCCGTCTCGAGGTCATGGTCTCCGGGCTCGCCGCAGCGCTGCGTCCGGCGGCGAAGATGCCGGCGGCGCAGGCGGCCGAGCTCTTCAACTCCCAGCAGCACGAACTCGTCGAGATGGCCCGCGCCTACGTCGAACTCGAGAAGTGGAAGGCCATCGACGAGGCGATGCGGGAGCAGAAGGATCCCGCCCAGGCGAAGATCTTCCGCCGTCTGCGCGACACCTACGGGCTCAGCCTCATCGAGAAGCACATCGGCTGGCACCTCATGTACGGCCGTCTGCCGATGTCGCGGGCACGGCAGGTCGGTGAGACGCTCAACCGCCTCTGCGCGAAGCTCGCGGCCAACGCCCTCGATCTGGTCGACGCCTTCGGCTACGGGGATGATCACCGGCGGGCGACGATCGCCACCGGCGTCGAAGCCGAGCGGCAGGCCGAGGCCGCCGCCCACTACCGGCGAGCCCGCGCCCAGCGCGACTACCCGGTGCCGGAGAAGCAGCTGAAGAAGGCCGCGAAGTCCCGCACCGCCTGATCAGCCGGGTGCCTCACGCGGTGAGGAAGTCCCGCAGCGCCGCGGACACGGCGGCGGCCTCGGTGAGGAAGCCGTCGTGTCCGACCGGGGAGTCGATGACCCGGTAGTCGACCCGCCCCGGCAGATGCTCCGCGAGCTGTTCGACCTGGGCCGGCGGATAGAGCCGGTCCGAGGACACGGAGACGACGAGGCTGTCGGTGCACGCCTGCGCGAGTGCCGTGCGCAGGTCGGCCGAGCGTCCCGTGCGCACATCGTGATCGCGCAGCGCCTTCGACAGGAGGACGTAGCTGTGCGGGTCGAAGCGCGCGGCGAGCTTCTTCGCCTGATGGTCGAGGTACGAGGTGACCTCGTAGTACCCGGCTGAGCGCAGCCGCCGGGAGAAGCGCTCATTGAGGTCGGCGTCGTTGCGGTAGGTCAGGTGCGCGATCTGCCGGGCGAGTCCGAGGCCGGCGGCGGGGAACCTGCCGATCGCCGCATAGTCGCCGCCGCAGTAGTCGGGGTCGAGTTCGATGGCCCGCTCCTGCGTCATCGCCCACGCGATCTGGTCGGCCTCGGAGAACGCGGGGGCGGCGATGATCGCGCACTTCGCGGTCTTGCGCGCATCGAGGAGACCGAATTCGAGGGCCCGCGCCCCGCCCATCGATCCGCCGATGACGGCATGCCAGGTCTCGATGCCGAGGATCTGCGTGAGATTGTGCTCGAGGCGCGCCATGTCCCTGATCGTCACCACAGGAAAGCGCGACCCGTAGGGCAGACCGTCGCCGAAGGCCGACTGCGGACCGGTCGTGCCGCTGCACCCGCCGAGCGCGTTCGCACAGACGACGAAGTACTCGTTCGTGTCGACGGCCCTCCCCGGTCCGACGACCCCCGACCACCAGTCGGTGGCCCGGGTGTCGCCGGTGAGCGCGTGCTCGACGAGGATCGCGTTCGACCGATCGGCGTTGAGGGTGCCGAAGGTCTCGTAGGCGATCTCGACGGTCCCGAACGTGTGTCCGGAATCCGTGGTGAAGCCGAGGATCGACTCCACGGACGTGCTCTGGGTGGTCATCTCAGGCGGCGGTCTCGGCCGTCGCCGCTGCGGCGGCGAAGCCCGCATCGAGGTCGGCGAGGATGTCGTCGATGCCCTCGAGGCCCACCGAGAGGCGCACGAGGGCGGGGTTGACCCCGGAGGCGGCCTGCGCCGCGTCGTCGAGCTGCGAATGCGTCGTCGAGGCCGGGTGGATGACGAGCGAGCGGACATCGCCGATGTTCGCGACGAGGGAGTGGAGCTCGAGGGCGTCGACGAACGCGACAGCGGCATCGTAGCCGCCGGCGATGTCGAAGGCGAGGACCGATCCGACGCCCTGCGGCAGGTACGTCTTCGCCCGGTCGTGCCACGGGCTGGATTCGAGGCCGGCGTAGGCGACGCGCGTGACCTGGTCGTGGCCTTCGAGGTAGGCGGCGACCCGCTCGGCGTTCGCGACGTGGCGTTCGATGCGCAGGCTCAGCGTCTCGAGACCCTGGGCGATGAGGAAGGCGTTGAACGGGCTGACGGCGGGACCGAGGTCGCGCAGCAGCTGGACGCGGAGTTTGAGGCCGTAGGACACGTTCGCCCCGAACGCGGAGTCCGCGCCGAGGTCACGGGCGTAGACGAGACCGTTGTACGACTCGTCGGGGGTGTTGAAGCCGGGGAAGCGCTCGGGGTGGGCACCGTAGTCGAAGGTGCCGCCGTCGACGACGACGCCGGCGATCGCGGTGCCGTGGCCGCCGAGGTACTTCGTCGCGGAGTGGATGACGACGTCGGCGCCGTGTTCGATCGGGCGCACGAGGTAGGGGGTGGCAAGGGTGTTGTCGACGACGAGCGGCACCCCGGCGGCGTGGGCGATGTCGGCGACCGCGGTGATGTCGAGGACGTCGGAGCGGGGGTTGGAGACCACCTCGGCGAAGAAGAGCTTCGTGTTGTCTTCGACGGCGTCGCGCCAGGCGTCGAGGTCGTCGACGTCGACGAAGGTCGTGGAGATGCCGAGCTTGCGCAGGGTGACGTCGAGGAGGTTGTACGTGCCGCCGTAGAGGCTCGAGCTGGCGACGATGTGGTCACCGGCTTCGGCGATGTTCGCGATCGCGAGGAACTCGGCGGACTGGCCGGAGGCGGTGAGCACGGCGTGGACGCCGCCTTCGAGGTCGGCGATCCGGTTCTCGACGACCTCGGTCGTCGGGTTGGTGATGCGGGTGTAGATCGGGCCGAGTTCGGCGAGGGCGAACCGGTTCTTCGCCTGGTCGTTGTCGGCGAAGACGTACGAGGTCGTCTGGTGGATCGGCAGCGCACGGGAGCCCGTCGCGGGGTCGGGGACCTGTCCGGCATGGATCTGGCGGGTTTCGAATGACTGGGCCATGGCATCTCCTCTGAGTGAGCGGGTGCCTCCACTCTCACCCGTGACCGCCCCTGCTCTGCGCGTTCTCGTCATGGAGCTGTCACCGACCGTCATCTGCCGTCATGTGGCCGACCTCACCGAGGCGGCCCCGTCACCGGAAGTTGCGGGCCTTTGTCGGCAGCTGGACCTCGAGCGGGACGAGCTTGTGCGCATAGAGGCTCACGACGTCCCCGCCGCGCTGGATGAGCCCGGTGACGACGAGGGCGTTGCGGGAGGTCGCGACCGACCGGAACCGCTTCATCAGCCCGGCGGTGGCGACGACATTGAGCATCCCGAACTCGTCCTCGAGGTTGATGAAGGTGATCCCCGAGGCGGTCGCCGGGCGCTGCCGGTGGGTGACGAGGGCGGCGACGGTCATCCGCTTGCCGTCGGGAGCGGCGGCGGCATCGGCGGTCGAGGCGTACCCGCGTTCGCGCAGCGACTGCCGGAGGATCTCCGTGGGGTAGCCGTCGACGGTGATCCCGGTGGAGAAGAGCTCGGCCAGGGTCGTCTCGAAGGCGTCCATCGTCGGCAGGGCCGGGGCGTGGGAGACGGCGCCCGTGCCCGGCAGCACGCCCGGATGGGATCCGGCGACTCCCCCGGCCAGCCACAGCGCCTGCCGCCGGTCGAGGTCGAAGCCGGACAGGGCCCCGGCGGTGGCGAGTCCTTCGAGGGCCTGCTTCCCGATGCCGGTGCGTTCGGCGAGGTCGGCCACCGAGGCGAACGGCGCATGTTCGCGTTCGGCGACGATCACCTCGGCGAAGGAGCCGACGTGGGAGACCGAGTCGAGACCGAGCCGGATCCCCAGCTCCCCGGTCTCCGTGGCCTCGAGGTCGGTGCCGGCCGAGGAGCGGCGGAGGTCGACGGGCAGGATCGGCACCGCGTGCCGGCGGGCGTCGGCGATGAGCGACTGCGGGGAGTAGAAGCCCATCGGCTGGGCACGCAGCAGGCCCGCGGTGAACGCTGCATGGTGATGGTATTTGAACCATGCGGACTGGTAGACGAGGTTGGCGAAGCTGATCGCATGCGATTCGGGGAACCCGTAGTTCGCGAACGCCGCGATCGTGTCGAAGATCTTCTCCGCGGTCTCCGCGTCGACGCCGCGCTCCTGTGCCCCGGTGCGGAACTTCTCCGCGAGCTCGGCCATCCTCCGCTGCGAGCGGCGCGAGCCCATCGCCTGCCGCAGCCGGTCGGCGTCGGCCCCGGAGAAGCCGCCGACGTCGATGGCCATCTGCATGAGCTGCTCCTGGAACAGCGGGACCCCGCACGTCTTGGCCAGGGACTTCTCGAGCAGCGGGTGGAGGTATTCGACCGGGTCGAGTCCCTGCCGTCGCCGGATGTAGGGGTGGACCGACCCGCCCTGGATGGGGCCGGGGCGGATGAGCGCGACCTGGACGGCGAGGTCGTAGAACTCGCGCGGTCGCAGCCGGGGCAGGGTTGCGAGCTGGGCGCGGGACTCGACCTGGAAGACGCCGACGGCGTCGGCCCGGCAGAGCATCTCGTACACCCGCGGGTCCTCATCGTCGATGAGGGCGCGGTCGATGCGCTCCCCGGTGTGCCGGTCGACGAGGTCGACCATTTCGTGGAGGGCGGTGAGCATCCCGAGGCCGAGGAGGTCGAATTTGACGAGGTCCATCGCCGCACAGTCGTCCTTGTCCCATTGGACGACGGTGCGATGGTCCATCGTCGCGTGTTCGATGGGCACGACCTCGCCGATGGGGCGATCGGCGAGGATCATCCCGCCGGAGTGGATGCCGAGGTGGCGGGGTGAGCCGAGCAGGTCACCGGCGACGTCGATGACCTGGGCCGGCACCGGGGAGTCCGCGGCCTCGGGCAGGGTCGACCAGCGGTTGCTCGCCTTCGAGAACGCGTCCTGCTGCCCCGGGGCGAAGCCGAGGCTGAAGGCGGCGTCGCGGATCGCCGACTTCGCGCGGTAGGTGATGACGTTGGCGACCTGGGCCGCCCGCTCCCGCCCGAAGTGGTCGTAGACGTACTGGATGACCTCCTCCCGCCGGCCCGATTCGATGTCGATGTCGATGTCGGGGTAGCCCTTGCGGTCCGGGGAGAGGAAGCGGTCGAAGAGGAGGTTGTGCTTGACCGCGTCGACGGCGGTGATGTCGAGGACATAGCAGACCGCGGAGTTCGCCGCCGATCCCCGGCCCTGGCAGAAGATCGCCTCCCGATGGCAGAAGCTCGTGATGTCGTGGACGATGAGGAAGTACCCGCAGAACCCGAGCCGGGCGATCATGTCCATCTCCCGGTCGAGCTGCTCCCAGGCGCGCGGATGCTCCGCCCGCGTCCCGTAGCGGGCGAGACCGCAGTCGGTGACGAGCTCCCGCAGGTACTCCTCGGCCTCACGGTCATCGGGCATCGGCGCCTTGGGCAGTTCGGGGCGGGCCGAGCTCAGGGTGAACGCGCACTCCTCGCCGATCCGCACGGCCCCGTCGAGGGCAGCCGTGGGGAACTGCGCCGCCATCTCCTCTCCTGTGTGGATCCGGCCCGCCGCCGTCGCCGGCAGCCACCCGGCGAGGTCGTCGAGGGAGCGCCGCGACCGCACGGAGGCCCGCACCTGCGCCGAGCGCCAGTGCGCCCGCGTGGCGAAGTGGACGTTGCTGCTGGCCGCGGTCGGCAGTCCCGTCCGGGCGGCCAGGTCGGCCAGGTGACGCAGCCGCTCGTCGTCGTCCGGGGTGCCGTCGCGGCTGAGTTCGACCGCGACGCGGTCGGGGCCGAAGAGCGCGCTCAGCCGCCGCAGGGCGCCCAGCCCGCCGTCGGGGTCGCCCAGCGCCTGACGCAGGGGGCCCTTGCGGCAGCCGGTGAGGATCATCCAGTCCGCACTGGCCGCGGCGAGCTCCTCGAGGTCGAAGACGGGGCGGTTCTTCTCCCCGGCGAGGTTCGCCTGCGTGATCGCCGCCGAGAGGCTGCGGTAGCCTGCGACCCCGCGGGCGAGGACGAGCAGGTGCGTGGCCTCGGGGTCGGTCTGGCCGGGGATCTTCTCTCTCAGCCCGAGGGAGAGCTCGGCACCGAAGACGGTGGGCAGTCCCGCCTCGGCGGCGGCATGGGCGAAGCGGACGGCTCCGTAGAGTCCGTTGTGGTCGGTCAGGGCCATCGCGGACAGGCCCGCGGCGGCACCGGCGGTGACGAGGTCCTCGGGGTCGGAGGCGCCGTCGAGGAAGCTGAACTGGGAGTGGACGTGCAGCTCCGCCCATGGTCGGGTCGCCGAGGGCAGGAGGATCGGGCCGCCGACGCCGTTCGAGCTGTCTCCGAGGGCGCCCGGGTAGCGGGCGAGGCCGTCGGGGCCGCGCGGACCGACGGAGACCGGGTAGCGGTCCGGGCGGGAGAAGGCCGGGGCGTCGGAGCCGTCGGCGTGCTTGTCGACCGGGGTGCGGTTCGAACCGGAGGGATTCGGCGCGCCGTCTGCCTGCGTGCCGCCGGTCGGTGTGCCGCCTGCCCGAGTGCCGCCGGTCTGTTTGCCTTCGAGACGTCGGGCGAGCTCCGACCACGGGGTGCGCGGGTTCGAGAAGCCCATCAGCGGTACCGTCCCGTGAGATACCACTGGCCGGATTCGCGGCTCAGCAGCAGCGCCTGACCGGACTCCGTGACGACCTGCAGCCGCGTCCGGTACGTCGACCGGGACGGATCCCACCACCCGGATTCGATCGGCCACGATCCGGAGAAGTCGACGATCGCCTCGGTGGTCCCGGTCGGGAAGCGGATCGTCTGCGGGGCGGCGCCGAGGCCTGCGGGACGCGCCTCGACGGGGAGGCCTCCGGCGGCGAGCACATCGACGGCGACCCGGTCGACGGTCGTCGGCCGCGGGGTGCCCAGCGACCCCGGCCAGGGGGCCTGCGGGTCCCGGGCCGGGGCGGCGGTCTGCTGCCACGGGGTCCAGAGGTTCGTCTCGGCCGGATCCCAGCCGCCCTGCAGCCGGGGCACGAGGACCGCGTCGGGGCCGAAGAGGCCCTGCAGGCGTTCGAGGGTGTGGGTGATCTGCCCCGTGTTCTCGTCGAAGAGGCTCTTCGTCGCGCCCACCGGTGTCGTCAGCTCCGCGGCGATGAGGCCGAGCGCGGTGATCCCCTCCTCGGAGAAGTCCTCGGGATCGGGACCGGGGTCATCGCCGCTGTCGGTCGGGCCGCCGCCGATGTTTCGGCCACCGCCGACGGTCCTGCCTCCGCCGACGCTCCGGCCTCCGGTACCGGGACGGCCGAGGCCGGCCAGCCAGCCTTCGGCCTGCCACCGCAGCCGGTCGGCGATGGCGTTCTCGGTCATGTCCTCGATGCGCCATGTGCGCCGCGAGGAGCGGTCGCCGGCGGCGCGGAGGTCGATGGTGATCTGCGTGCACACGAGGCCTCTCGCACGCACCCGGGTCAGCAGGTCCGCGGCGAGCTGCCGGGCGAGGAAGCCGAGGGTGTCGCTGCGGGTGGTGGGGACGTCGAGGACGCTCTCGACCTGGAGGTCCTCCGTGCGGAGGTGATCGCGCAGGGGCCTGTCGGGACGGCCCGAGGCGAGGTCGTGGGCGCGCCGGCCGGCAGTGCCGAACCGGGACATCACATCGGTCGCGTCGAGGGCGGCCAGGGCGCCCAGACTCCGCAGCCCGAGGTGGACGAAGACGTCGATGAGGTCGGTCCAGCTCTCCCCGGTGACCTCGAGGGCGGTGATCGGCTGGGCGCTGAGGAACGCCACGGTCTCCCCCGGCGGGACACGGGTGGCCCTGCCGGCGGCGATCCGGGCGGCGAAGACGGTGTCGGCGATGCCGGGGAAGAACTCCCAACCGGTCGTCGCGACGAGCGCGGAGATCAGGGCCTCGACGGCGGCGGCTTCGTCGGCATAGCCGTGCCGCAGGGCGTCGAGGGGAACGGCGAGGGTCCCCGGAGCGAGCAGGGTGAACCGGGCGACGAGGTCTTCGAGCGCCTCCACCCCGGCCGAGAAGTGCCGGTTGTCGACGTCTTCGTCCCACACGAGGATCTGCGCCTCGGGACAGCGGAAGCCCGCGGCGCGCTTGTTGCTGCCCACGGCGATGCCGGCGGCCCGGGCCGGAGCATTGGCGGCGATGACCTTGCCGGCGTGGAGGACGGCGACCGGGGTGCCGGGACTGAGGTCATGCTCGATGCCAGCGGCCACCGCCGGCCAGTCGGGGACGGTGAGGACGAGGGTCCGCGTATCAGCTGACACTGCGGATCACCGGTCTCTGCTCGGGGCCGCGCCCGACGTCTGGTTCGGCATCCGCCCCAGGCGTCGGCACGGCATCCTGCCCGGCGGAGGCCGGCGCAGGCGTGCCCTCGGGTCCCGGGAGGAGGAAGCGGTGGACTCCGGTCTGCGAACGGGCTTCGACGAGGCACGAGCGCAGTCGGCCGTGCCCGTGATCGGTGCCCGACCAGTGGACGTCGGTGATCTCGATCTGCTCCGTGCTCCCCTGCAGCGGTGCGAGGCTGATGAAGCTCATCTTCCTCTCGCGCACCTTGGCCAGCAGGCGGGCGCGCTCGCCCGCGCTCGGCTGGTAGGCGGGATCGACGAGGAGGATGTCGAAGGATTCGATGAGGATCGAGGCCACCCGCAGCCAGTCCTGCGGCGGGGTGACGAGATTGACGAAATGGTCGAGGTCGACGCCGAGGTCGGCGATCGAGGACACCGCCGGTTCGCCGAGGCCGATGCCGGCGCACCACTTCTGCTCCCGGGTGGACTCGGCGATCGTCGCGAGAGCGCAGCTGAGCGACTGTCCGCCGGTCAGGGACACGATCTCCCCGCGCGGCAGACCGCCGCGACGGAAGATCGGCGCGAGCACAGGATGCACGGGCCGAGACGGATGGCCGTCGAACAGGGACGTTGCCGTGGAGATCCCCATCTCCCGGCTGAGCTGTTCGACGAGTGGTGCAGCGGACATGACATCTATTATCGAACTAGTGTTCGAAATAGGCAACATTCAGGCGGCAGCTGCGTTCGCTCGGGCGTGTCGCATCTTCGGCAGATACGGAATATACGGGTCCATACGGACCCGAGCACTGAGCACCAGGATCCGGGCGACTGCCCGCCCCCCGCCTCACTCGGGCAGTGCCGGGGCTTCCTTCGTCGTGAACGACACCGTGATCCACGCGTGCGGGTCGTCGCCGCCGAGGCGCGCCTCGGCCTCATCGCGGATGCGATCCCAGTCCTCGAGCGGGCGGGGAGGCAGACCGCGGGGAACATAGAAGACGATCTCGATCGTCCGCGCACGCCCCTGAGCCGTCGCATACACCCGGAAGTCGTCGAAGCCCTCGGCCGCGCAGATGTCTCGGGCGACCGCCTCGGCGTCCTTCCGCAGCGCGGGCGGGGTGACGAGGGAGACCTGGGCCAGGGCGCGGCGCGCCGTCGACAGCGGCACGGGGATGAGGACGGCGGCGACGACGGTGAGGACGGCCGGGTCGACGTAGGGCATGAGCCAGGCGGCGTCGGTGCCGTCGATGAGCATGCCGATGATGAACGCGATGAGCAGGGCGCCGGTGACGCCGCCGGCCATGATCCAGCCCTTGACGTCCATCGCGACGAACTCGGAGCCGATCCGCCGGTTCGCCCGGTGTTCGAGGGTGCCCATGACGGCGGTGATGAGGACGACGACCGCGGCATAGACGACGGCGGGGCCGAAGTCGACCGGGCGCCCGCCGCTGAGCAGCGCCGAGACCGCTTGGAACAGGGCGTAGGCGGCCACGCCCATCATGAGCACCGAATTGATGAGGAGGACGATCGGCTCGAAGTGCCAGAATCCCATCGTGAACGCGTTCTGCGTGCGCAGCGACAGTCGGTTCGTCACCGACCGAGAGATGAGACCGGCCACGGTGAGCGAGACGATCGACATCACCGCGTCCATGAGGGAGAAGACGCCGTCGAAGAGGATCGCGAACGACCCGGAGACGAGCCCGAAGCCGATCCCGAGCACGGACACGAGGAGGATCGCGACCAGGGAGACCTTGAGTGCCTGCTGTTCGGTGCGCATGTGACGGTGGGTCCCTTCACCTCGGCGGATGTCCGATCTCCATCCTAACGAGCGCCGAGGCGGTCGTCCGTCCGCACCGGACCGCCCCGCCCCTCCGGCCCGCACCCGCCCGCTGCGTCACCGCGGAGGACGGGTCCGTCAGGGCGCACTGTCCCCACGGGGACGTTTCGTTTGCGCCCGGCACGGTCTAGGCTCAGGGCATGAACGCCTCCGACTACGTGACCGCGACCCGCACGTCCTATGACGCGATCGCCAAGACCTACACGGACTGGGTCTCCGCCGAGCTCACCGCCAAGCCCCACGATCGCGCCGTTCTCGGCGCCTTCGCCGAACTCGTCCTTGCCACCGGGCACCCCGAGACCCTCGACCTCGGCAGCGGACCGGGCCGGATCACGGCGTTCCTCACCGGGCTCGGCCTCGACGCGACCGGACTCGACCTCTCCCCGGAGATGATCGCCGCCGCCCGCAGCCTCTACTCCGATCTCGAGTTCACGACCGGATCGATGACGTGCCTGCCGTATCCGGCCAGCAGCTTCTCCGGCCTCGTCGCGTGGTACTCGATCATCCACATCCCCGATGACGACCTCGATCAGGTCTTCGCCGAGGCGGCGCGGGTGCTCCGTGCCGGCGGGTACTTCCAGCTCGCCTTCCAGCTCGGCGACTCCGTCGACCACTTCTCCGACCTCGCCGGGTTCGACGTCGACCTCGACTTCCACCGCCGCAGCCTCGACGACGTCCTCGAGCGCCTCCGGCCCCACGGCTTCTCCCCTGTCACCCAGCTCGAACGCGAACCTGACGCCGCCGGCCGCTTCCCCGAGTCGACCAGGCAGGGATATCTCCTCGTGCGCCGGGACTCCGCTGACCGCCTCGGCGAGGATCATTACTGACCGGGGTGAGATGATGGCTGTCATATGAGCATCGACATCGTCTTCCACACCCCCGAGATCCCCGGCAACACCGGCAACGCAATCCGCCTGGCCGCCGTCACCGGGGCTCACCTCCACCTCGTCGAACCGCTCGGCTTCGATCTCACGGACGCGAAGCTGCGGCGGGCGGGCCTCGACTACCACGATCTCGCCCATGTCACGGTCCATCCCGATCTCGACCACCTGTGGGAGGTCCTCGGCGACCGGCGGGTCATCGCGTTCACGACGCACACGTCCGACTCCTTCGCCGAGGTCGCCTACGAGGACGGCGACGTCCTCCTCTTCGGTCAGGAGTCGACGGGGCTGCCCGATGCCGTCGTCGACGATGACCACGTCAACCTGCGGGTGCGGATCCCGATGCTGCCGGGCCGGCGCTCCCTCAACCTCGCGAACTCCGCCTCGATCGCCGTCTACGAGGCATGGCGTCAGCGCGGATACGCGGGCGCGTAGACTTCTCGTCGACAGTTTTTCCCGAAAGGACCACCATGACCGCCAAGTTGCTCACCATCGCCGGCTCCGACGTCTCCGGCGGGGCCGGACTCGAAGCCGACCTGAAGATGTTCGAGGAGTACGGTGCCTTCGGCACTGCCGTCGTCACCTGCATCGTCACCTTCGACCCGGAGGACTCGTTCAACCACGCGATCGACTTCATCGAGCCTGAGGTCGTCAATCGCCAGCTCGCCTCGGCACTCGCGATCCACCGCTTCGACGCGATCAAGTCGGGCATGCTCGGCTCCGTCGACTCCGCCCTCGTCCTCGCCGAGGACCTCAAGGACAATCAGCTGCCGTACGTCTTCGACCCCGTCCTCGTGTGCAAGGGCTCCGGGTCGATGGTCGACCTCCGGGATCTCTTCGTCGAGAACCTCGTGCCCCTGGCCACCGTCATCACCCCGAACCTCGAGGAGGCGGCCGTGCTCGCCGGCATCGACCCCATCGACTCCGTCGAGGGCATGATCGAGGCCGCGCAGATCATCCACGGGCAGGGAGCTCAGAACGTCGTCGTCAAGGGCGGAGCGCGCCTGGCCGGTGAGGACGCCATCGACATCCTCTTCGACGGGCAGACCGTGACGACCCTGCGCTCGCGCAAGGTCAACGACAAGCTCGTCAACGGCGCCGGCTGTTCGTTCGCCTCGTCGATCGCCGCCGGGATCGCCACGGGCCTGTCGATCCCCGATGCCGTCGTCAAGGCCAAGGAGACCGTCGCCCACGGGATCGCGGCGAGCCTGGACAACGCGACCGGCGTGTCCTCGCTCCTCCACCCGGCCGCCCGCACGACGCCGTCGGCCGAGGTCGCCGTCACCGTCTCCTGACCCTCACCGCGCCCGGGGCGTCCCTGCGGGGACGCCCCGGGATGCG
>NZ_BAAAMB010000005.1:93404-138756 GCF_039528855.1 Brevibacterium sanguinis
GTGCGGGGCAGCTTGTTCGCGGTGGGAACCGCGAGGGGGATCAGCGCTTGCCGAAGCCCTTGTAACGGTCCTTGAACTTCTCGACGCGGCCCGCGGAGTCGAGGATGCGCTGCTTGCCCGTGTAGAACGGGTGCGAAGCGCTGGAGATCTCGACGTCGATGACGGGGTAGGTGTTGCCGTCTTCCCACTCGATCGTCTTGTCGCTCTTCGCGGTCGAGCGCGTGAGGAACTTGGTGCCGGACGCGAGGTCGTTGAACACGATCGGCGCGTATTCCGGGTGGATGTCCTTCTTCATATTCTTACCTTTGCTGAATCCGCTCAGGCGCCTGGTATGGGTTCGACCCATCCGCCAGTGCCCGAATTCGTCTGCTGAAAACGCTTCGCGCCGTAGGAACCGGACGCGAACCGACAGTCCAGTCTAACCGACGCACGCTCCCAATGCGATTCGACACCGGTCTCCTAGACTGTGGTCATGAACACTGCCCTCCCCACCCGATCCCGTCTCAGCGCGCAGTTCGACGTGCGCCCCGCCGCTCAGGCACCCGAGCTCATGGCCGCCCCGACGGCCGCGGCACTGCCGACGGTCACCGGTGACGTCGAGGTCTTCGCGATCGATCCCGAGATCGCCGACACCGCGGCCCTCCTCTCAGCGACCGGGCTGGGCCCGGAGACCTCGGCGAACTGCGTCCTCGTCGCCGGTGCCCGCTCGGGCGAGGAGCGGATCGCCGCCTGCCTCGTCCTCGCCGACACTCGAGCCGACGTCAACAAGCGCGTGAAGAAGCTCCTCGACGTCCGCAAGGCCTCGTTCCTGCCGATGGATCGGGCCGTCGGCGAATCCGGGATGGAGTACGGCGGCATCGGCCCGATCGGCCTGCCGGACACCTACCGGATCCTCATCGACTCCCGCGTCGCCGAGGCCGATGAGCTCATCATCGGCTCCGGCATCCGCGGGTCGAAGCTCTTACTCTCCGGTGCGGCACTCGCGTCCCTGCCGGGCGCCGAGGTGATCGAGGGCCTGGCGACCACCATCGCCTGAGAACGGCGCCCGGACTCACCCGGCAGCGCCAGGTCTGGCCCCGCGCCGTCCGCTTCTGCTCAGTCGAGTTCAGTTCAGTCGAGTTCTGCCCGTTCGAGGCCGGCCCGGTCGAGGACGAACTCGATGAGCGGACCGTAGAGGTAGGGGTCGACGTCGTCATCGAGGGGCACGACCGTCTCCATGGCGCCCTGGGCTTCGGCGACGAAGAGCGCCGGATCGTTGCAGTCGGCATAGCCGACGGTGCGCAGACCCCGCGCCGAGGCGGCCCCGGCCCAGCCGTGGTCGGCGACGATGAGGTCGGGCAGCGGCTCGCCCCGGCGGGCGAGGTCGTCGAGCAGTGTCTGCATCGGTTCGGCGAGATGCGTGTGCGGGGTGCCGCCGTGGAGCTGCCAGACCCAGACCCGGTCGATCTCGCGCAGGTCGCCGCCGAGTGCGGGCAGCGGGACCGAGGACGACTGCCGCACGATCACGGCCCCGCGCTCCTCAGCCGCCTCGGCGATGGCCATATGGACAGGCAGGAGGCCTGCGGGGTGGCCGGTGGCGAAGAGGATCCGTCCCCCGGCCCGGGCGACGTCGCCGATGGCGGCCGCGAGTCGTTCGAGGGCGTCGATGCAGCGCTCGGTCGAGATCGTGTCGACCCCGTGGGTGAAGTCCTTCTCCGGGCGTAGGCCCGCGCGCTCGACCATGAGCGCGAAGACGGAGTCGAAGTCCCAGTCCGCGGTGAGGCTCACCCCGAAGTCGAACTGGCGCTCTCCGGCGAGGAAGCGCCGCATGTGGTCGAGGTTGTTGTCCCGCGGTGTCGCCACCTCCCCCGTGATGCGTCCGGTCTCCAGGGCTTGGGCTAGGGTCGTGCGGTCCACTGATCTCCTCATACGGGGCGGCTGTGCTGCCACAGCGCCGGTCTCTCCGCCATCGCCAGTCGGTTCTCGGCAACGGCTCCCACAACTCTATACAGTCCCGCGACCACCCAGCCCCCGCACGCCCGTGAGGACGGGGGCACAGACGGGTGTTCCCGAGGTGTTCACACAGAAGACATATGCCTCGAGCGCTGAGGAGGGCCACCGAGGCCAGTCAACAAGGGACCTCCTCAACCGGGCGGAGTGCGCGTACCCTGGTGGCATGAGCTCAGCGATGCGCGTCATCAGTGATCCGGCGGCTTGGCTCGAGCGCGCCTTCGCCGCTCCCGACGAGGACGTCATCCTCGTCAGCCCTCACCTCGCCCGCAACTTCGGTGAGCGCATCGCCGAGGCGGCCGCAGGCTCCCCGCGGACGTGGGCGGTGGTGACGACGATCGATCCCGTGGCCGTCGCCGGCGGGTATCTCTCGGTCGACGGTCTGCAGCTGCTCGTCGACACCGGAGTCCAGATCCAGCATGTCGACCGCCTGCGCACGCACTGCTTCTTCGTCGGCCGTCGCGCCCTGCTCGGGTCGCCGAACCTCGGTGCCGCTGCCCCCGGTGCGGCCTACCTCGCTGAGGACGAGTCCCAGTCCGGTGAGCTCGCCGTCGAACTCACCGACGACGACCTCGCTGCGGCGTGGCGGGAGATCGCGGCGCTGCGCTCCGTCGTCGTCGATGCCCGCGACCTCATCTGGCTGCGGGAGCAGGCCGGTCGCTGAGCGCGGGGCACGCCCGCTAGACCACCGCTCCGCCGGCACGCTTCGTCACCGTCAGCAGCATCTCCTTGGCGCTCATGCGGATCTCGCGCGGTCCGTCCCCGAGGGTGAGGTCGACGTCGTCGGCGATGAGCCGCGAACCGGTGAGGTCGACGCCGAAATGGGAGAGGTTCCGCTCCCCCGCGTTGTCGAGGACGATCCGGATCCGCTCGGGAGGAGCCGCCGGCAGCCCGAGTGGTTCGGTGATGTCGAGGCCGTGGATGACATCGTGGCTGAGCGCGCCGACGACGCCGCCTCCCGGTGGCCGCCAGTCGGTGTCGATGTTGTTCCGCAGGACAGCGAGCAGCTGCGCATCCGAGAGCGACTCCGTGTCGGCTCTCGCCCTCCGATCGGCGAACCGATCGAACCGGAAGCCGTTGCTCACCACGCCGAAGAGGAACTGGGGCACACTGAGCCGGAAGGGCATCGAGAGGTGAGCGGCGACCTCTCTCACCCGCCACCCCGCGCAGAGCGAGGGCGTCGCCCACTGCTCCTCGGTGAGGCCGGCGAGGAGATCGGTCAGCCGGGTGCGTTCGGCAGTGGTCTCACTGCGGATGAGCTTCTCATTCATGTTCTCAGTCATACTCCTGATACGGATGAGGGGCGCTCGATTCATCGCTCCGGGGAAAGGTTTCTTCCGCTGAATCCATCTGTCCTGGTCACCGGCGTCCCGGCGGCACCGAGCCCGGCTCGAGGCGCAGCGGCAGCCCGAACTCCGCAAACCGGTCACCGGTTCCGAGGAACGTGACGATCTCGGCGATCGCCCCGTCACGGATCTCGGGGACGACGAGCGCGAACGGGTGGAGCACATCACCCTCACGGCGGTACTGCCCGAACCCGGCCGTGCCGTTGATCGGCACCCGCAGGAGACGATCGCCGACGCAGGCATCGGCGGCGGCGAAGACAGCCAGGAACTCCTCACGACTCTCAAGCCGCCACGCGAACGGCGGCATCGACATCCGCAGGTCCTCCCGGAGCACACGTTTGAGCCCGCCGACGTCGTGGGCCTCGAAGGCGGCGACGTAGTCGTCGAGCAGTCGCTGCTGGTCGGGATCGGCGAGGGACTGCTGGGCGAGGGGTTCGGGCGCCGCCGCGGACAGGCGCGCTCGGGCCCGCTGGAGGGCGCTGTTGACGGCGGGCACGCTCGTGTCGAGGATGTCGGCGGTCTCGGCGGCGTCGAAGCCGAGCACCTCCCGCAGGAGGAGGGTCGCGCGCTGGCGCGGCGCCAGACACTGGAGGGCGGCGACGAAGGCGAGCCGCACCGACTGCCGTTGGGCGACGATGTCGGCCGGATCGTCGGCGCAGATCACCGCGGCGTCGGGCATCGGCTCGACGAAGCGATCGGCGGGCAGCGGCTCTCCGAGGTCAGCGGAGTCGGCGCGGGTGCGGGCGGGACCGAGATCGACAGCGAGTTCCCGGCGCGCGGCGCTGCGGGCGAGGTCGATGCAGATGTTCGCAGCGATCCGGTGCATCCACGTCGAGAGCTGCCCCCGGGCGGGATCGAAGCGGTCGAGAGCACCGTGTGCGCGGATGATCGTCTCCTGCACGGCATCGTCGGTGTCGGCGGCACTGCCGAGCATCCGGTAGCAGAATGCGGTGAGCCTGCCCCGCATCGCCTCGAGGTCGTCGACGGTCGGTGTGACGGACGTCATGGCGTCATTGTCGCACGCCCGCTGGCTCACCGTCCCTGCAGGGCGAAGCACGTGACCGCCGAGGCGGCGGCGACGTTGAGGGAGTCGACTCCCCCGCTCATCGGGATCATCACCGTCGAATCGGCCGCGGCGATCGTCGCCCTGGCCAGACCGTCGCCTTCCGTGCCGAAGACGACGGCGGTGCGCTCCGGGGCGGTGGCCGCGAACTCCTGGATCGAGACCGAGTCCTCGTCGAGGGCGAGGGCGGCGACGTGGAAGCCGAGCTCCCGCAGGGTCGCCACCCCGCCCGGCCAGGGGTCGATGCGCGTCCACGGCACTTGGAAGACCGTGCCCATCGACACCCGGATCGACCGGCGGTAGAGGGGGTCGGCGCACCGCGGCGTGACGAGCACGGCATCGACGCCGAAGGCCGCGGCGGAGCGGAAGATCGCGCCGACGTTCGTGTGGTCGACGACGTCCTCGATGACGACGACCCGGCGGGCCTCGGCGAGCAGATCAGCCAGTGCGGGCAGGGCCGGGCGCTCCATCGCCGCGAGTGCCCCGCGGTGGAGGTGGAAGCCGGTGAGCGCCTCGACGGCGGCGTCGGTGCCGATGTGGATCGGGGCGTCATTGCCGGCGATGAGATCGGCGAGGTCGAAGAGCCATTTCGGGCTCGTCAGATACGACCGCGGTGCCATGCCCGCGGCATGGGCCCGGCGGATGATCTTCGAGGATTCGGCGATGAAGAGACCCTCGGCCGGTTCGCGGACGCTGCGCAGGGCGACGTCGGTGAGGTTCGTGTAATCCGACAGCGCCTCACCCGCAGCACCGGTGGCCCGAGCACCCCCGCCGACCTCGGCGGCGTCGAAGAAGTCCAGGCGGCCGGCGGCGATCCCGAGTTCCGCGGCCCGTGCGATGATCTGCTCCCGAGTCAGCGGAGCCTTCGCTGGAGTGTTCACTGCCTGTCCCCCAACTCAGCGCCGCTCACAGCGTGAGGATCCGCACGATCGCGACGATGCCGAGGACGACGATGACCGCCCGCAGCAGACTCGGGGAGAACTTCCGTCCCACCCGGGCCCCGATGTAGCCGCCGATGAGCGAGCCGACTGCCACGCAGACGACCGCCGTCCAGTTGATCCGGTCGTGACCGACGATGATGTACGTCGTCGCCGAGACGGTGTTGACGACGAGGACGAGGACGTTCTTCAGCCCGTTGAGCCGCTGCAGGTCGTCGGTGAGGATGAGCCCGAGCAGCGCGACGAGGATGATCCCCTGCGCCGCGGCGAAGTATCCGCCGTAGATGGCGGTGAGGAAGATGATGATGAGCGCGACCGTGTACTTCGCCGGTCCCAGCCCCGCACCCGAGCCGTCGAGCGCGGTGGGGGCGACGGCCACCTCGGTGGCCTCCCGTCGCAGCGCCCGCTCCTTGAGGTACCGGGAGAGATAGGGCTGGCCGACGACCATGACGAGGGCGAGGACGAGGAGGATCGGCACGATCGTCTCGAACGCGTCCTCGGGCAGGTGGAGGAGCAGATACGCGCCGAGGAGAGACCCGGCCAGGGAGGCCGGAACGAACCCGGCGAACCGCTTCCACTGCCCCTTGAGCTCCTCCCGGTACCCGAACGACGAGGCGATGTTGCCGGGGACGAGGCCCACGGCATTGCTCATCGTCGCGACCACCGGGGGCACCCCGAAGGCGACGAGGACGGGGAACGTGATGAGCGTCCCGGATCCGACGACGGCATTGATCCCCCCGGCGCCGATGCCGGCGAGGATGATGAGTGCGATCTGCCAGATCTCCACGCTGTCAGCCGCGGTTCAGGACTGGGAGCGCGCGTGGAAGCGATCGCCGTCGCGGGTGAGCTTGACGTCGAGGCCGAAGGTCTCCGAGAGGTTGGCCGCCGTGAGCGTCTCATCGAGCGGACCCGCCGCGACCGCCTTCCCGCCGCCGAGAAGGAGCGCGTGGGTGATGCCCACAGGAATCTCCTCGACGTGGTGGGTGACCATGATCGTCGCCGGAGCCCACTTCGAGGAGAGGATCTCCGTGAGCGCGCTCAGCAGCTCCTCGCGGCCGCCGAGGTCGAGGCCGGAGGCAGGTTCGTCGAGGAGGAGGAGTTCGGGGTCGGTCATGAGCGCACGGGCGATCTGGACGCGCTTGCGCTCGCCTTCCGAGAGGGTGCCGAAGGTGCGCTCGGCGAGGTGGGTGATGTTGAAGGCCGCGAGCAGGTCCTTGGCACGGTCGATGTCGGTCTCGTCGTACTGCTCTACCCAGCGACCGGTGACGCCGTAGGCCGCGGTGAGCACGGTGTCGAGGGCGGCTTCGGAGTTCGGGATGCGCCCGGCCAGCGCGGTCGAGGCGTAGCCGATGCGCGGACGCAGCTCGAAGACGTCGACCCGGCCGAGGCGCTCCTCGAGGATGCCGACCTTGCCCGATGTGGGATGCATGCGTCCTGCTGCGAGTTCGAGCAGCGTCGTCTTGCCGGCGCCGTTGGGGCCGAGGACGACCCAATGCTGGCCTTCGGAGACGGTGAGGGAGAAGTCTCGGAGGAGGAAGCTCTCCCCGCGGCGCACGGACACGGAATCCACAGTCAGCACATCACTCATATCACCCAACTCTATCTCAGCGGTGGGTCTATTCTGGTCCGACATGGACTCACTGCTCGACTCGCTGCTGCTCACGCTCGCCCTCAATCACCGCCTCTCGGGGACCCGCGCCCCCGACGAGGTCAGCACTGCCTTCCTCGACGCCGAGCGTGATGTTCCTCTCATCGTCTCCGATGCCGTCCTGGAGACGCCGAGTCCGACCGGTCTCCTCCTCTTCGCCGCGGCCGCGCAGGCGGCTGGGATCACCCATGCCCGCCTCGCCCTCCACCATCCCTCCCTGCCGCACACCACCCCGCCGGTCGCGAAGGAGGACCGTGCGCGGGTCGGTCGCCATCCGGCCCCGATCGTCCTCCACCGGGGAGCCGATCAGGTGGGGATCATGCTGCTCGGCGCCGAGGCGAACGTCGAGGTCATCGCGTGCCGGGAGTCGGTCTATCGTCCCGTCACCGTCGAGACGCCCGCCGAGGCGCTGCGCCGGCTGCGGCTGCTCGTCATGGAGGGCCTGTCGATCGTCGAGTCGATCGACGTGCCCGAGCAGTGGCGGAGCGCGCCGTGGCGGGACTGGCAGGAGGAGCTGACGGCGACGCACCCGCTGACGACGCTCCTGCCGCTCGACGTCGATTCGCGGGCGATCTTCGCCGCCCTCGACATCCACGCGCGGATGCGCACCGTCCTCGCCCCGGCCACGCTCGACCCGCCGGTCTTCGGCGAGCTGCTCGCACGGCTCCACCCTGCCGCCGCGGACTATGTCACTGCGGTGGCTACGATGAGGGGGTGACTGACTCTCCCGTGCTCGCCGCCCCCGTCCAGCTGCTCGTCATGGACGTCGATTCGACGTTCCTCAACGAGGAGGTCATCGACCTCATCGCCGACCATGCCGGAGTCGGCGCCCAGGTCGCCGATATCACCGAGCGGGCGATGGCCGGTCAGCTCGACTTCGCAGCATCCCTGGCGGAGCGCGTCTCCCTGCTCGCGGGTCTTCCCGTCTCCGTCCTCGACGCGGTGCGGGAGCGGGTGACGCTCACCCCCGGAGCCGCCGAGCTCGTCGCCGCCGTGCAGGCCGCCGGCGGAGTCGTCGCCCTCGTCTCCGGCGGCTTCTCCGCCGTCATCGCCCCGCTCGCTCAGTCCCTCGGCATCACCGAGGTCCACGCGAACGGTCTCGAGGTCAGTGGGGGTCGTCTCACGGGACGCACGCAGGGTCCCGTCATCGACCCGGGGGCCAAGGAGCGGATCTTCACCGAACTCGTCGGCCGATACGACTGCGACCCCGAGCGGACCGTGGCGATCGGTGACGGTGCCAATGACATCGGCATGATCGGCGCGGCCGGGCTCGGGGTCGCATTCTGTGCGAAGCCGGCGCTGAGAGCGGCGGCGGACGTCGCGATCGACACCCGCGATCTCGCCGAGGCGGTCAGATTCCTCGGAACGACATGATCTCGGGGACGGGATAGGCTCCCGGTTCGACATCCCACGACGGCAGGTCGAAGACCGCGAGCGACGAGGGACGGAACGACTCCGGGACTCCGGCGTCGGCGGAGAGGTGACCGACCACCTCGGCGACGGTGGGCTGATGGCCGACGATGTACGCACACGTCGCAGCCGCCGGGATCGATCGGATCGCGTCCATCCAGTCCTCGACTCCCCCACCGTAGAGGGACTCGTCGAGGACGAGTTCGAGGTCGCCGCCGGTCACCCGGTTGACGGCCTCGACGACGGCCTGCCCGGTCTGCGTGGTGCGCCGGGCCGCCGAGGCGATGGCCACCTCAGGTGACCAGCGCTCGGCGATCTCGGCCCCCGCCTCGACGGCTTGGGCCAGACCGGTCGCGCTCAGGGAGCGCTCGAAGTCGGTCGGACCGTTCGGTTCGGCCTTCGCGTGCCGGGCGAGGATGAGGACGGGCATGGTCTCAGGCGCCGGTCGAGTGGAATCCGCCGTCGACGTGGACCATCTCGCCGGTCGTCGCGGGGAACCAGTCGGAGACGAGGGCGACGATGGCCTTGCCGGCCGGCGTCGTGTCCTTCTGGTCCCAGCCGAGCGGGGCGCGCTCGCCCCACATGTCCTCGAGCGTCCCGAAGCCGGGGATCGAGGTCGCCGCCGTCGTCTTCAGCGGTCCCGCGGAGACGAGGTTGACGCGGATGCCCTTGTCGCCGACGTACTTCGCGAGGTAGCGGGCGGTCGACTCGAAGGCGGCCTTGGCCACGCCCATCCAGTCGTAGACCGGCCAGGAGATCGTCGCATCGAAGGTCAGGCCGACGATGCCCGCGCCCGGGTTGAGCACCGGGAGGGCGGCGACGGTGATCGCCTTGAGCGAGTAGGCCGAGACCTGGATGGCGGCCTGCACCGACTCCCACGGGGTGTCGAGGAAGACGCCGCCGAGGGCGTCCTTCGGGGCGAAGGCGATCGCGTGGACGATGCCGTCGATGTTGCCCTCGAGGCGCTCGGGCAGAGCGGCGAGGTCCTCTTCGCTGGTGGCGTCGAGTTCGATGACGCGCGGGGTCACGGGCAGGCGCTCGGCGATGACCTGGGTGATCTTCATCTGGCGGCCGAAGCTCGAGAGGATGACCTCGGCTCCCTGCTCCTGGGCGATGCGGGCGGCGGCGAAGGCGATCGACGCCTCGGTGAGCACACCGGTGACGAGGATGCGCTTTCCGTCAAGAATTCCCATGGTGGTCCTTTCTCAGTCTGTTCTCTGGTGTCAGTGCAGCGCTGGGCTGCTCAGTGTCCGGGGTCAGGGGCTGTTGTCAGTGTCCCATGCCGAGGCCGCCGTCGACGGGGATGACGGCTCCGGAGATGTAGGAGGCGTCGTCGGAGGCGACCCAGCGGACGACGCGGGCGACCTCATCGGCTTCGGCGAAGCGCTTGGCGGGAATCGTCGCGAGGTAGTCCTTCTGCTGCTTCTCGTCGAGCTCATCGGTCATGTCGGTGCGGATGAAGCCCGGGGCGACGACGTTGGCGGTGATGCCGCGGGAGCCGAGCTCGCGGGTGATCGAGCGGGCGAAGCCGACGAGTCCGGCCTTCGACGCCGAGTAGTTCGCCTGGCCGGGGACGCCGTAGAGGCCGGAGACCGAGGAGATGAGGACGATGCGGCCCTTCTTCGCGCGGATCATGTTGGTGATCGCGCGCTTCACGGTGCGGTAGGCGCCGGTGAGGTTCGTGTCGATGACCGCTGCGAAGTCGTCGTCGTCCATGCGCATGAGCAGGTTGTCGCGGGTGATGCCGGCGTTGGCGACGACCACCTCGACGGGTCCGAGCTTCTCTTCGACCTCGCTGAACGCGGCGTCGAGGGATGCGGAGTCGGTGACATCGGCGGCGACGGCCAGGGCGCCGTCGGGGGCATCTCCGTTGCGGGAGGTCACGGCCACCTTGTCGCCGTTGGCGAGGAACTCCTCGGCGATGGTGCGGCCGATTCCGCGGTTGCCTCCGGTGACGAGGACTACACGTGGTTCTGACACGGGACTCTCTTCTGTTGGAACGACAGTACGGAGACCAACCTACCGTGTTTGGTGCGGCCTCGACATGCTCCCACAAACGAAGCGTATGATTTTGTAGGTAGACCCGAGTGAAGAAGGTTATGGCCAAGCACCCGCAGCAGATCACCACAGCAGACACTGCGCTCGACGACGATATGAAGTCGAGGATCATCAAGTATTCGATCACCATGGGGATCCGCACTCTCTGCTTCGTGGCGGCCTATTTCGCGTTCGTCGCCTCGCAGCACGTCCTCATGTGGATCTGCGTCGCCGGCGCCGTGCTCCTGCCCTATCCGGCTGTCATCTTCGCCAACGCCGGACGGGAGCGCTCCCGCGACGACCGCTCGGCCCTCATCGACTCCGCTCCCCTCGACCAGCTGCCGCCCGGCCGGGGCGAGACGATCAGCGGCGACACCCTCGGCGGGGAACCCGGCGATGCGACCGCGAAGGACTCCGGGACCGGGCGCACGCCGCGGGGCGAGACGATCCCCGGGGAGACCGTCGATCCCGAGACCGACACTCCGGGAACCGGCGGTGCCGGGACCGACCCGGGCACCGCCTCGGCGGGTCCGTCTGCGCAGCGATCCCCGCGGACGTCGTCCCCGCGGATGACCGAGAGCGAGCATCACTTCACCGCCGACAGCAACGGCGAGATCGTCGAGGACGACGAGGAGAGCGCGGGTGGCCGACGGTGACCGAGGCACTGCGGTGCTCGGCCAAGGGATGCCGAGCCGATGCGACACGGGCGATCCTGTGGAACAATCCCCGCCTGCACACGCCTGTCAGGCGCAAGGTGTGGCTCGCCTGTGACGAGCACCTCGACCAGCTGCGGGAGTTCCTCACCCTGCGCAGCTTCTATCGCACCGATGTTTCCGTCGACGAGATCCCGGAGGACGCCGGCTGATGGCCCGTTACTCATTCCTCTTCAGTGCCCGGTGGCTCAAATACATCGCGATGACGATCATCGTCGTCATCGCGTGCGTGTTCCTCGCCCTGTGGCAGAAGGACCGCCGCGCCGAACGCCAGGCGGAGATCGACACGATCAACGCCAACTACTCGGCGGCTCCCGTCGACATCTCCGCGGTGCTCCCGTCGACCTCGGCGACGCTGCCGGAATCCGCGGAATGGACGCCGGTGTCGCTGACCGGTCGCTTCGAGACCGCGGACACCGTGCTCGCCCGCAACCGCACCGTCAATGACAAGGTCGGCTTCTACGTCGTCGTCCCGTTCACCCTGACCAGCGGAGAGACGATCGCGATCGTGCGCGGATGGGTGCCCGAATCGACCGCGGTGCCCGACGCCCCGGCCGGTGAGCAGACGATCACCGCACGGCTGAAGATCGCCCAGGACGGCTCCGACGATGACAACCCCGAGGGCATGATCAAGGCGATCGACCCGGCCCGGATCCCCGGCATGGACGCGGCGTACGCCAATGTCTACGCCGAGGAGGTGACGACGGGGGCGACGCAGGCCGAGGGTCTGACTCCCCTCCCGGCGCCCGACCTCAACCCCGGCAACCACCTGTCCTACATGCTCCAGTGGTTCGCGTTCGGGATCATGATCATCATCGCCGTGTCGATCTCGGCCCGGCGGGAACGGAAGGCGACCGCCGAGGCGCTGGCCACTGCGACGAGCGACACCGAGTACGTCGTCGTCGACAAGGCGGCCCTCGACGCCGGGGCCAAGGTCAGCCAACCGGGCAGCCGGTACGGTCGCAGCCGCTTCGTCAGTCCCACCGTGCGCGGTCGGGACGAAGCCGAGGAGGACGAGCTCCTCGAGGAGCGCTTCCGCCCGAGGTGAGCCCTGTGCGCAGCTCCAAGTCAGCGGCTCAGCGGCTCAGGGACGCAGCGGCTCAGGCCAGGGTGACGAGGTCGAGGTAGGTCTCGTTCCACAGGTCCTCGTCGCCGTCGGGCAGGAGCAGGACCCGGTCGGGATCGAGTGCGGACACCGCACCCTCATCGTGGGTGACGAGGATGATCGCTCCCTCGTAGCGGCGGATCGCCGAGAGGATCTCCTCCCGCGAGGCCGGGTCGAGGTTGTTCGTCGGCTCGTCGAGGAGGAGGACGTTGGCGCTCGAGACGACGAGGGTCGCCAGGGCCAGACGCGTCTTCTCACCGCCGGAGAGGACCCCGGCGGGTTTGTGGACGTCGTCACCGGAGAAGAGGAACGAGCCGAGCACGTTGCGCACCGCGGTGTCGTCGAGGTGCGGAGAATTGCGCTGCATGTTCTCGAGCACGCTGCGGTCGAGATCGAGCGTCTCATGCTCCTGCGCGTAGTAGCCGAGCTTGAGACCGTGACCGGCGATGACCTCACCGGAATCGGGTTCGTCGAGTCCGGCGAGCAGGCGCAGCAGAGTCGTCTTGCCGGCGCCGTTGTAGCCGAGGATGACGACGCGTGAGCCCTTGTCGATCGCCAGGTCGACACCGGTGAAGACCTCCGTCGACCCGAAGCTGCGGGAGAGGCCCTCGGCGGTCAGCGGCACCCGGCCGACGTCCGCGGGCGCCGGGAAGCGGAGATTCGCGACCTTGTCGGCGCTGCGTTCCTCATCGAGGCCGGCGAGCATGCGTTCGGCGCGTTTGACCATCTGCTGGGCGGCGACGGTCTTCGTCGCCTTCGCCATCATCTTGTTCGCCTGCGCCGTCAGCGCCGCGGCCTTCTTCTCCGCGTTCGCACGTTCGCGCCGGCGTCGGCGTTCGTCGTCCTCGCGCTGCTTGAGGTAGAGGCGGTAGCCCATCGAGTAGATGTCGATGGTCTGCCGGGTGGCGTCGAGGAAGAAGACCTTGTTGACGACTTCATCGATGAGGTCGAGGTCGTGGCTGATGACGATGAGTCCGCCGGAGTACGCCTTGAGGTAGTCGCGCAGCCAGAGCACGGATTCGGCGTCGAGGTGGTTCGTCGGCTCGTCGAGGATCATCGTGTCCGGAGCGGAGAAGAGGATCCGGGCGAGTTCGACGCGGCGACGCTGACCGCCGGAGAGGGTGCCGATCTCCTGGTTGACGAGGTCCTCGTCGAGGCCGAGGTTCGCGGCGATCGCGTACGCCTCGGATTCCGCAGCGTATCCGCCGGCGGCGACGAACTCGGCTTCGATGCGCGGGTAGCGGTCGATGGCCTTCGCCGCGACGTTCTCGTCGGGCGAGGCCATCTGACGTTCGGCCTTGCGCAGGCGCTTGACGAGCACGTCGAGGTCGCGGGCGCCGAGGATGCGCTCCTTCGCCGTCGCCTCGAGGTCGCCGCTGCGCGGGTCCTGCGGCAGATAGCCGACGGACCCGGAGATCGAGACGTTGCCCGAGGTGGCGGGGTGGCCGCCCATGATCACCTTCGTCAGCGTCGTCTTCCCGGCGCCGTTGCGTCCGACGAGCCCGACGCGGTCGCCCTTGTCGACGCGGAAGGACACGTCGGACATCAAGGTGCGGGCGCCGACGGCGACTTCGAGGCCGGAGGCCTGGATCATTCTCTCTCCAAACTGCGGCCGATGAGGTCGGCCAGGTATTCCTGTGGGTGGACTCCCTGGGCGCGGGCCCGGGAGACGAGTTCGTCGGCGATGGTGCGGGCCACGCGCGTGGAGACGACGGTGGTGTCCCCGGTGTCCCCGCCGGGCGCGGGAGCTTCGGCGAACGCCGATGCCTCTGGCTCGACCTGGGCGTTCGCCGGCGATTCCGTGCCGGCTTCGACGCTCACGGACGTCCCCGCGGGGACGTAGCCGGGTCCCTCGGGCACCGCTGTGCCCTTCTGGTAGGCGGTGGCGACGGCCCGGGCGCGCTCGTCGGCGGCTTCGTTCATCGCGTGGTTGTTGTGGCCCTTGACCCATTCGAATTCGACGTCGCGTCCGGTCAGCGCCTGATCGAGGGATTCGAGGAGGTCGCGGTTGAGGACCTCCTTGCCGTCGGCCTTCTTCCAGCCCTTGCGCTTCCAACCCGGCATCCACTTCGTCAGGGCGTTGATGACGTACTGGGAGTCGCAGAAGATCTTGAGGTCCTCGTCGACGTCGGCGGTCGATTCGAGGAGGTCGAGGACGGCCATGAGCTCACCGCGGTTGTTCGTCGCGTTCTTCCAGCCCCCGGCGTGCCAGCAGTCGTCGTCGATGTACCAGGCCCACCCAGCCGGTCCGGGGTTGCCGAGCGCAGACCCGTCTGCGGCAGCGATGATCGTCAATGGTTCTCCTCTGGACGTCGGGTCCGGTCGTCAATGGGCCCGCACCATTGTTTCACGGTCGCAGGCACCCGCCGAACGCGACCTCGCCGAGGCGGCGCATCGGCCACCTCGGCGAGGGAGGTGCGGACGGACGTCCGCGTGACGAGTTCGGGTGCAGTCCGCCCGAGTCGCTCAGATGTTGAACCCGAGGGCCCGCATCTGCTCGCGGCCGTCCTCGGTGATCTTCTCCGGACCCCATGGCGGCATCCACACCCAGTTGATGCGGTAGGCCGGGACGATGCCGTCGAGGCACTGCGCGGTCTGGTCCTCGATGACGTCGGTGAGCGGGCAGGCCGCCGACGTCAGGGTCATCTCGATGACGGCGGTGCCGTCGTCCTCCACGGCGAGGCCGTAGATGAGTCCGAGGTCGACGATGTTGACGCCGAGCTCGGGGTCGACGACGTCCATCATCGCTTCGCGCACTTCGTCGACGCTCGCGTTCTGCGGTGCATCAATGACTTCGGGCATCACTTCTCCTCGTCTTCGGTCGGTGCGTGTTCCGGTGCTCCCGCCTGGGCCTGGCTGAGCGCGTCCTTGAACGCCATCCAGGCGAGCAGGGCGCACTTGATCCGTGCCGGGAACTTCGACACTCCGGTGAACGCCGCGGCGTCGCCGAGTATTTCCTCGTCGGCCTCGAGAGTCCCCCGGGAGTGCATGAGCTCGTGGAAAGCCGCTTCGATCTCGAGCATCTCGGACACCGTCGCCGAGGCGGCGAGCTCGGTGAGCACGGACGCCGAGGCCATCGAGATCGAACATCCGTCCCCGGTCCACCGCACGCTCACGGTGCCGTCGGCGGCGAGTTCGGTCTCGAGCTCGATCTCATCCCCGCAGGTCGGATTGACCTGGTGGGAGTGCCCGTGCGGCCCGGGGGCCGAATCGCCGAGCAGCGCGGCGTTGCCGATCCGCGACCGCGAGTGGTCGAGGATGACCTGCTGGTAGAGCTGCTGCATCTGGGTGGTCATGATGCCTGCGCCTTCTCCGCGGCCGGCGTGTCCGCGAGACCGAAGAACGGACGCACCTCAGCCAGCGCGGTGAGGAAGCGCTCGACATCCTCGCCGTTGTTGTAGAGGTACGTGCTGGCCCGGGTCGAGGCGGTCACCCCGAACCGGCGGTGCAGCGGCTGCGCGCAGTGGTGGCCCACACGCACGGCCACGCCCTGCGAGTCGAGGTACTGGCCGACGTCGTGGGCGTGGACGCCGTCGACGTCGAAGGCCACGGTGCCGATCCGGTTCTCGGCATTGCCGAGGACCCGGATCCCCGGGATCTGCGCGATCCGCTCGAGCAGCTGCCGGCCGAGCTCGACCTCATGGTCGAAGACCCGGTCGAGCCCCACCTCGGTGAGGTAGCCGATGGCCGTCGCGAACGCCGCGACCTCGGCCACCGGCTGAGTGCCGGCCTCGAAGCGCTGCGGGGCGGGCATGAACTCCGCCGAATCCATCGTCACGGTCGTGATCATCGAACCGCCGGTGAGCACGGGCGGGAGCGCATCGAGGAGCTCGGCCTTCCCCCAGAGCACGCCGAGGCCGGTCGGCCCGAGCGCCTTATGGGCGGAGAAGGCGGCGAAGTCGACGTCGAGGTCGGTGAAGTCGACCGGCATGTGCGGCACCGACTGGCACGCGTCGAGGACGACGAACGCCCCGACCTCCCGGGCCCGGGCGACGAGCTCGGCGACCGGGTTGATCGTGCCCAGCACGTTCGAGACGTGGGTGAACGCGAGCACCTTCGTCGTCTCGTCGACGATCGTCTCGAGGTCGGTGAGGTCGAGCTCTCCGTCATCGGTGACCGGGATCCACCGCAGCTGCGCCCCGGTGGCCTGCGCGAGCTGCTGCCAGGGGACGAGGTTCGCGTGGTGCTCCATCTCGGTGACGACGATCGAATCGCCCTCCCCGATCGCGAACCGCTGCGCGGCCTCTCCCCCGAACCCGTGGCTGGCCCGGTCGATGCCGAGGGCGACGATGTTGAGCGCCTCGGTGGCGTTCTTCGTCCACACGACCTGGTTCGGCGCACCGCCGACGAGGTTCGCCACGGCCTCCCGGCCGGCCTCGAACGTGTCGGTGGCCATGACGGCGAGCGTGTGCGCACCCCGGTGAACGGCGGCATTGCGCTGCGTGAAGTACTCGGTGAACGTGTCGATGACGCATTCGGGCTTCTGCGACGTCGCTCCCGAGTCGAGATAGGTCAGCGGCGACTCCCCGACCCTCGCACGGAGGATCGGGAAGTCGCCCCGGAGCCGAGAGAACATCAGACCGCGGACGAGAGGAAGCGGTCGTAGCCCTCGTTCTCGAGGCGCTCGGCGAGTTCCGGTCCGCCCTCCTCGGCGACCTTGCCCTTGACGATGACGTGGACGAAGTCGGGCTTGATGTAGCGGAGGATCCGCGTGTAGTGGGTGATGAGGAGGACGCCGACGTCGGTCGTCTCACGGACCCGGTTGACGCCTTCGGAGACGATGCGCAGAGCGTCGACGTCGAGGCCGGAGTCGGTCTCGTCGAGGACGGCGAACTTCGGCTTGAGCATCTCCATCTGGAGGATCTCGTGGCGCTTCTTCTCACCGCCGGAGAAGCCCTCGTTGACGTTGCGGGTCGCGAACTCGGGGTCGACGCGCAGCTGCTCCATCGCCGACTTGAGGTCCTTCGTCCAGTTGCGCAGCTTCGGAGCCTCGCCGTCGATCGCGGTCTTGGCCGAGCGGAGGAAGTTCGTCACGGTCACGCCGGGCACCTCGACGGGGTACTGCATGGCGAGGAAGAGACCGGCCTTGGCGCGCTCGTCGACGGTCATGTCGAGGACGTCCTCACCGTCGAGGGTGACGGATCCGCCGGTGACTTCGTACTTCGGGTGACCGGCGAGCGAGTAGGCCAGTGTCGACTTGCCCGAGCCGTTGGGGCCCATGATCGCGTGCGTCTGGTTCGAGTCGATCTCGAGGTTGATGCCGTTGAGGATCGGCTTCGCGCCGGCCTCGGTGTTGACGCTGACGTGCAGGTCGGAGATTTTCAGTGTGGACATGATTATCCTTTTCAGTTCACAGTCGTGTTCGGGTCGAGCAGGATGCGGCCGGCGATCTCCTGGCACGGGTAGACCGCGACGGGTTCGAAGGCCGGGGGGCTCAGCGGCTGGCCGGTGTTGAGGTCGAACTGGGAGCCGTGCAGCCAGCATTCGATGGCGCAGCCCTCCACCTCGCCCTCGGCCAGGGACACCTCGCCGTGGGTGCACAGATCGTCGATCGCGTGGACGACTCCGAAGGAGTCGCGGGCCAGGCAGATCTCGCGGTTCTCCACGTCGATCCGCAGCGCGCTGTCGAGTGCCACATCCTCGGAGGCGGCCACGTCGATCATCGTCACAGAACGCTCCGGGACAGTTCGTCCTCGATGCGGGCCGAGAGGACCTCTTCGATCTCCGGCACCTGGATCTTCTGGATGACCTCGTTGAAGAAGCCGCGGACGACGAGCTGGCGGGCGACGTCCTCGGGGATGCCGCGCGACATCAGGTAGAAGAGGTGCTCCTCGTCGAAGCGACCGGTCGACGAGGCGTGTCCGGCTCCTTCGATGTCACCGGTCTCGATCTCGAGGTTCGGCACGGAGTCCGCGCGCGCCCCATCGGTGAGGATGAGGTTGCGGTTGAGCTCGTACGTGTCGATGCCGAGCGCCTCGGGGCGGATGAGGACGTCGCCGATCCACACGCTGCGCGCGTCCTTGCCCTGCAGGGCGCCCTTGTACATGACGTTCGACGTCGCCTTCGCGGTGTTGTGGTCGATGTACGTGCGGTGCTCGAGGTGCTGGCCGGCATCGGCGAAGTAGAGGCCGAGAAGTTCGGCCTCGCCGCCGTTGGCCGAGTAGCGGACGTTGGCGTTGAGCCGGACGATGTCACCGCCGAGGGTGACGACGATGTGCTTGAGCTTCGCGTCCTTGCCGACGATCGCATCGTGCTGGCCGAGGTGCTGCGAACCGTCGTCCCACAGCTGCAGGGAGACGAAGGTGAGGTCCGCGCCGTCGCCGACGACGAGGGAGACGAGCTCGGAGTAGCGGGTCAGGCCCTCGTGCTCGACGACGATCGTCGCCTTCGCGTTCGCCCCCACGGACACGACGACATGGCCGTGGACGAGGTCGGTGCCGGTGCCGTCGGCGTGGATGACGACCGCCTCGGTGAGCTCCGTGTCAGCGGGCACCGTGTAGTGGGTGACGGTGGCCGTGCGGTTCGCGGCCACAGCGGCCGCGCGGTCCTCGGGTTCGAGGATGCCGAGCTCCTGGGCGGCCTCGAGGCTGATCTCCTCGACGGTGACGCCGGCAGGCAGTTCGCCGGTGACGCTCAGGCGCGCTTCACCGGGCGCATCGGCGAAGAAGTCGCTGAGCTTGCGCACGGGCGAGAAGCGCCACTCCTCCTCCCGGCCGGTGGGCACGGGGAAGTCGGCGACGTCGAAGCTGCGGGTGCGCGCGTCGCGCTTGGCGTCGGGCACGTGGACGCCCGCGCCGTGCGAATGCTCGGAGACGCCGAGCGGGTTGGTGGTGTCAGTCACAAAATCTCCTTAAGCGTGCAGTCGGTCGCGGGCTCAGCCCACGGCGCCTTCCATCTGCAGTTCGATGAGGCGGTTGAGCTCGAGGGCGTACTCCATCGGCAGCTCACGGGCGATCGGCTCGACGAAGCCGCGCACGATCATCGCCATCGCCTCGGTCTCCTCGAGGCCGCGGGACATGAGGTAGAAGAGCTGGTCCTCGCTCACCTTCGACACGGTCGCCTCGTGGCCGAGCGTGACGTCGTCCTCACGGATGTCGATGTAGGGGTACGTGTCCGACCGGGAGATGTTGTCGACGAGCAGGGCGTCGCAGAGCACGTTGTTCGACGAGCCCTCGGCACCCGGGTAGACGTGGACGAGTCCGCGGTAGCCGGCGCGACCGCCGCCGCGGGCGACGGACTTCGAGACGATCGAGGACTGCGTATGCGGGGCGGCGTGGACCATCTTCGCACCGGTGTCCTGATGCTGGCCCTCGCCGGCGAAGGCGACCGAGAGCGTCTCGCCGCGAGCGTGTTCGCCCGTCAGCCAGATCGCCGGGTACTTCATCGTCACCTTCGAGCCGATGTTGCCGTCGACCCATTCCATCGTCGCGCCCTCTTCGGCGATCGCACGCTTCGTCACGAGGTTGTAGACGTTGTTCGACCAGTTCTGGATCGTCGTGTAGCGGACGCGGGCGTCCTTCTTCGCGATGATCTCGACGACGGCGGAGTGGAGCGAGTCCGTCTTGTAGATCGGGGCCGTGCAGCCCTCGACGTAGTGGACGTACGAGCCTTCGTCGGCGATGATGAGCGTGCGCTCGAACTGGCCCATGTTCTCCGTGTTGATGCGGAAGTAGGCCTGCAGCGGGATCTCGACGTGGACGCCCTTGGGGACGTAGATGAAGGATCCGCCCGACCACACGGCCGTATTCAGCGCCGAGAACTTGTTGTCACCCGACGGGATGACCGAGCCGAAGTACTCCTCGAAGATCTCCGGGTGCTCCTTGAGACCGGTGTCGGTGTCGAGGAAGATGACGCCCTGGCTCTCGAGCTCCTCGTTGATCTTGTGGTAGACGACCTCGGACTCGTACTGCGCGGCGACGCCGGCGACGAGGCGCTGCTTCTCCGCCTCCGGGATGCCGAGGCGGTCGTAGGTGTTCTTGATGTCCTCGGGCAGGTCCTCCCACGACTGGGCCTGGCCCTCGGTGGAGCGGACGAAGTACTTGATGTCGGCGAAGTCGATTCCCGAGAGGTCGGCGCCCCAGTTCGGCATCGGCTTCTTCTCGAAGAGCTTGAGCGCCTTGAGGCGACGCTGGAGCATCCAGTCCGGTTCGTCCTTGAGCTTCGAGATGTTGCGCACGACGTCTTCGTTGAGACCGCGAGCCGCTGCGGCTCCGGCATCGTTCTCGTCGTGCCAGCCGTATGCGTACTGCCCGAGGTCTTTGAGCTCGGGGTTCGCCTCGATGATCGGATTGCTTGTGTCAGTCATCGTGAACCTCCTTGAGGTCGATCGATTGAGTGGATGAGGGGCCTGGTGAGTTCCGAGGTCGGAATGTGGGTCGTGCAGACGTGGTCACCGTGGGCGAGCGACGAGAGTCTTCTCACATCGACGCCGAGGTATTCCGAGAACATCGCGAGCTCTGCTTCGCAGATCTCGGGGAACTCGGCGGCCACGGATTGGATCGGACAGTGTCCTTGGCACAGCTGCATCGCCTCGAGTGACGTGCCCGCCGCGACCGGTGTCGCCGAGGCGGCGTAGCCCTCACGGGTGAGCGCTGAGGCCAGGGCCCGCGAGCGTGACGCCACCGACGTCCCGCCCCGCTTCTCGAGTTCTCCGCCGAGGCGGTCGCGCAGCTTCGCGACGAAGTCGTCGGAGAAGTCGACGACCGCGTCCTCCCCCATCCGGTCCTGGAAGAACCGGAGGATGTTGACGGCGAACTCGTCGTAGGACCGGCTGAGCTCGTCGTGGCCGCGCGAGGTGACTACGTAGTGCCGCGCCGGTCTCCCCCGCCCTGCCTGCTTCCCGGCGAGACCGCGGACCTCGATGAGTCCTTGGCCTTCGAGCGCGTCGAGGTGACGACGGATCGCTGCCGGGGTGAGCTCAAGGCCTTTTGCCAGCGCCGAGGCGGTGATGGGACCGTCGTCGAGCACGGAGCGGAACACCTTCTGCCGGGTCCTGCTGTCGTCCGCGTCGTTCGCAGTCATAGTCCACCTCCCTTGACTAACACAACACTATTGTTGCGTAAATTGTTTCGTAAAACTAGGTGAGCCTAACTGAAGGCCCGGTTTCGACGGGACGTTTCGACCGGTCGTAGAATGGTCGGGTGGCACAATCGGCACTCCTCATCCGTGGGCTGCGCTATTCCTACGGCGCGCACCATGTCGTCGACGGCATCGACCTCGACGCCCGCGTCGGCACCGTCCTCGGCGTCCTCGGCCCCAACGGGGCGGGCAAGTCGACGACGATCGCGCTGGCTGTCGGCTCGAAGCGACCCGACGCCGGAACCGTGGAGATCTTCGGCCGCGACCCCTACCGCCGTCACGAGGAGACCGCGCAGCTCGCCGGGGTCATGCTCCAGGACGGTGGCCTGCCGATGAGCGCGAAGCCGCTCGCCGTCCTCCGCCACCTCGCCGCTCTCTATCCCGATCCGCGCCCGCTCGACGAGCTCGTCGAACCGCTGGGCATCCGCGAGTTCGCCAACCGGTCGATCCGCCGGCTCTCCGGCGGACAGCGGCAGCGCGTGGCCCTTGCCGCCGCCCTCATCGGCCGTCCCCGCATCGTCTTCCTCGACGAGCCGAGCGCCGGCCTCGACCCGCAGGCCCGTGAGGTCGTCCACGAGGTGATCGGCGATCTCGCCGCCTCCGGGGTCAGCGTCGTCCTCACCACCCATGACCTCGCCGAGGCGGAGAAGCTCGCCGAGGACATCGTCGTCATCGACCGCGGCAGGATCATCGCCCGCGGTGCCCCCGCGGAGCTGCGCGGCGCCTCGGCGGCCGGTCGTCGGCTCGTCATCACCGTGCCCGACGCTCCCGACCCCTCCACCGACGCCGGACGGGAGCTGACGTCTGCCCTGACCGCCGTCGCCCCCGCCTCGGTGCAGGGCACGCTCATCGTCGCCGCGGGCAACCTCGACAGCGCGCGCATCGCCGCCCTGTGCACGGTCATCGCCGAGGCGGGGCTGACGATCGGGGACATCAGCATGCAGTCGCAGTCGCTGGCCGATGTCTTCTTCGAACTCACGGGGAGGCCGCTGCGATGAGCGAGACGACAGTCAGCGGCACGGGTGCCTCCCAGCCGTCCCCGGCGCCGGGCATGCGCGCCCGCCGCGTATTCGCGCAGGCGAAGTTCGAGACCGCAGCCGTGCTCCGCAACGGCGAACAGCTCCTGCTCGCGCTCATCCTCCCGCTCGGGCTCCTCGTCTTCCTCACGACGACTCCCCTGCTCGACGCGCTCGGCGCGATCCCGCCGGGCGGTGACCGGCTGAGCATCGCCCTTCCCGGCACCCTCGGTCTCTGCCTGGCCTCGACGGCATTCACCGGACAGGCGATCGCCACCGCCTTCGACCGCCGCTACGGGGTGCTCGCCCAGCTCGCGACGACGCCGCTGGGGACAACGGGGCTCATCCTCGGCAAGCTCGGGGCGGTCATCGGCGTCGTCGTCATCCAATTCGCCCTCGCGTTCGGCATCGCCGGGATCCTCGGCTACCGCGGCGGACTCGACATCCTCGCGCTCATCATCACCACGATCCTCGGCACTGCGACGCTGCTCGCGCTCGGCCTCCTCATGGCGGGCACGCTGCGCGCCGAGGCGACCCTGGGCGCTGCCAATCTCGTCTGGGTCCTCATGGCCGGTGCCGGCGGACTCGTCCTTCCCGCCACCGGCGAATGGGGAACCATCGTCGGCTGCCTTCCCTCCGGTGCCCTCGGGGACGCGATGCGCGCGAGCCTCGCCGGCACCTGGGACTTCACAGCTCTGATCGTGCTCCTCGTCTGGAGCCTGGTGGGAGCGCTTGCCGCACGCAGGTGGTTCCGCTTCGAATGAACACAGGAATGCGCATGAGAAACCAAGAGACCAGAATCCGCTTCGCCGCGTGGGCGATGCTCATCGCCCAGGCCGGCATCATCTTCACCGGCGGCATCGTCCGCCTCACCGGATCCGGTCTGGGATGCTCGGACTGGCCGAAATGCACCCCGGATTCCCTCGTCGCCACCCCGGAGATGGGCATCCACGGGGTCATCGAGTTCGGCAACCGGCTGCTCGCCGTCGTCCTCGCCCTCATCGGCGTCGCGATCCTCGTCCTCCTCTGGCGGATCCGGAAGGAGCGCAAGGACCTCTTCTGGCTCAACATCGCGCTCACTGCGATCGTGCCGGTCCAGGCGGTCATGGGCGGGATCACCGTGTGGACGAAGCTCAATCCCTGGGTCGTCGCCGGGCACTTCGTGCCCTCGGCCATCGCCGTCGGTGTCGCCGCGTACTTCGTCCGCCGCACCTACGACACCGGGGTGCGCACCGGCGAGAAGGCACCGTCGCCGCTGCCGGCACTCGGGTGGGCGATCCTCGCGCTCACCGCGGTCATCGTCCTCTTCGGCGTGCTCACCACCGGCGCAGGCCCGCACTCCGGGTCGACGATCTCGACCCGCAACGGCCTCGACAACATCTGGATCACCCGCCTCCACGCGTTCCCGGTGTGGCTGCTCGTCATCGCGACGATCGTCGCTCTCGTCTACGCGCGCAAGCGCTGGGCCCCGATGGTGCGCCCGCTCGTCGTCCTCCTCATCGTCGAGCTCGCGCAGGGTCTCATCGGCTACATCCAGTACTTCACCGGCGTCCCGTGGGTGCTCGTGGCATTCCATATGATCGGTCTCTCGGCTACGATCGCAGCCAGTGTCGCTGTGCTCGACAGCGCGTACCCGAGGAGAACCCATGTCAACGCCGATCGTCCCGTGTCTGTGGTTCACTGACCGCGCCGAGGAGGCGATGGAATTCTACTGCACCGTCTTCCCGAACTCCCGCATCGTCTCGATCGAGCGATACCCCGATGAGAGTCTCGACGAGCATTTCGCGGGGATGAGCGGCAAGGTCATCACCGGCGTCTTCGAACTCGACGGCAACCGCTTCATCTGCCTCGACGGCGGACCCGCGTTCACCTTCAACGAGGCGATCTCCCTGACCGTCGAATGCGCCGACCAGGCGGAGATCGACCACTACTGGCAGGCGCTGTCCGCGGTGCCCGAATCCGAGCAGTGCGGCTGGCTCAAGGACAGGTACGGGATCAGCTGGCAGATCGTGCCGAAGAACCTCGACGAGCTGATGACCGGCGACGCTCAGGTGCGCGCGCTCATGGGAATGAAGAAGATCGTCATCGCCGAGCTCGTCGCCGCCGGCTGACGCGCCGCCTCGGTCGTCGGGATCACGCTCGCTCCCGCTGCGCGCATCCCTGGGCCTCAGCAACAACCTCGGCGAGACTGCACCACCCGGAGACCCACGGACAACCTCGGCGCGTATGCACCACCCTCAGCTCCGCAACTCCTCCACGCAGCGATGAGAACACCGCGGGCACGGGTGGTGTGTGGACCGTCAGGTGCGGGGTGGCAGATACCTGCCGCGGATCACCAGAGGCTGGGCAGCAGCGGGGTGACGAACGGGTCGACGGCGACGGCGAGGAAGAGCACCGACAGGTACGTGATCGAGCCGTGGAAGACCTTCATCGCCCGCAGCGAGGTGCCGCTGAGGCCCTTCTTCGCGCGAGACACGAGCTGGTAGCACGACCAGAGGAACCAGGCACCGGCGAGCACCGCGACGGCCGTGTAGACCGGTCCCATCGGGGCGACGGGGATGAGGACGAGCGAGGTGAGCACCATCGCCCAGGCGTAGAGGATGATCTGGCGGCCCACCGAGGTCGGCGGGACCTTCGACGGCAGCATCGGCACACCGGCAGCGTCGTAATCGGCCTTGTACTTGATCGCGAGCGGCCAGTAGTGCGGCGGCGTCCAGAAGAAGATGACGAGGAAGAGGATGACCGGCTCCCACGACAGCCCGCCGGTCACCGCCGACCAGCCGATGAGCACCGGCATGCAGCCGGCCGCGCCGCCCCACACGATGTTCTGCGTCGTGCGGCGCTTGAGGACGAGCGTGTAGAAGACCGCGTAGAGGAGGATCGCCGAGGCGGTCAGTCCTGCCGTCACCCAGTTCGTGAATCCGCCGAGCCAGAAGATCGACCCGATGCCGAGGACGAAGGCGAAGATCAGGGCTGCACGCGGCGAGATCTCCCCGGTGACGAGCGGACGGTGCTTCGTCCGATCCATCTTCGCGTCGATGTCGCGGTCGACGTAGCAGTTGAACACCGATGCCGAGGCGGCAGCGGCGGCCCCGCCGATGAGGGTGTTGAGGACGAGCCAGAGATTCGGCATGCCGTTGGCGGCGAGGAACATCACCGGGGCGGTGGTGACGAGGAGGAGTTCGATGACCCGCGGCTTCGTCAGGGCGATGTAGGCGCCGATGATCGATCGGGGTTTCTGCGAGTGTCGAGCTTCGTCGATGGTCCTCTGCAGAGGTCGTTCACTCTGCGTGCCCGGGTTCTGACGAAGTTCACTCACGAGAGACGATTCTACTCTGTGTCGAATGAATTTCCAGTTGGGGTCGGGCGAGTCGCCCTGTCATCGGGACCGAGTGCGCGGTCATCGGGATCATCTGCGCGCTCACGGCGTCGCCGGACAAGCACCGCGACGGCCCCGACCACCAGCCCCACTACGGCGAGTGCGGCCCACAGGACCGCCGCGAGGACGAACAGTCCGAGCCCCGCGAGGGGATCTTCGAGTGTGAGCATGTCGACATCGACGACGATGCCGAAGGCTCCGGCGAGGACTGTGAAGGCCACCGCCGCCCACCAGATGAGACCGGCAGGTCGGGCGATCGCGAGGACGATGAGGAGGACGAGGAAGGGGCCCGCGCCGAGGAGGAAGGCGAGCAGCCAGCTCCCGACCGCCTCGGTGCCAGTGCCGTTTCCGAAGGGCTCGACGAAGAGGGTCGTGAAGACGATCCGCTCGACGAGGACGAGGACGGTCAGGCTGATGCCGAGGTTCCGGAGTGCCCGGGCATGGCGCACGGGTGATCGTCGAGGCAGGGTCGGGTGCTGGGGACTGCGGGGAATGGGGAGGTCTCCTTGACGTGGGCGGGCGACGTGGACGTGCCGGCGGTGGGAGGGCAGCACAGTGGGGACACTGCCAGCGCAGCGACCGTATCACCACGTGTCCGGACCGGGAGGGTCCGGCCGGTGCGCGGTAGAGTTTGAGAGGACGCATCGCCGACGACAGAAGGAACGCTCTCAGACATGAATGCCCTGTCCTGGACAGACCTCGACTCCCAAGCAGTCGACACCGCCCGCCTCCTCGCCGCTGACGCCGTGCAGAAGGCCGGAAACGGACACCCCGGCACCGCGATGAGCCTCGCTCCCGTCGCCTACTACCTCTACCAGAAGGCCCTCACCCTCGACCCGTCCGATCCCACGTGGGTCGGCCGTGACCGCTTCGTCCTCTCCCTCGGCCACAGCTCGCTGACGCAGTACGTCCAGCTCTACCTCGCCGGCATCGGCCTCGAGCTCGACGACCTCAAGGCGCTGCGCACCTGGGATTCGCTCACCCCCGGCCACCCCGAGGTCGGACACACTCCCGGTGTCGAGATCACCACGGGCCCGCTCGGCTCCGGTGTCGCCTCGGCGGTGGGCATGGCGATGGCCTCCCGCCGCGAACGCGGACTCTTCGATCCCGACGCCGCCCCCGGCACCTCGCCGTTCGATCACGACATCATCGTCCTCGCCTCCGACGGCGACATGGAGGAGGGCGTCTCCGGTGAGGCCTCCTCGCTCGCCGGCACCCAGGAGCTGTCGAACCTGATCGTCATCTGGGACGACAACCGGATCTCCATCGAGGACGACACCGCGATCGCCTTCGGCGAGGACACTGCGGCGCGCTATGAGGCCTACGGCTGGCACGTCCAGCACGTCGACTGGACTGCCGACGGAGAGTACACCGAGGACCTCGACGCCCTCCACGCCGCCGTCAAGGCCGCTCGCGCCGACTCCCGTCCCTCCTTCATCCGCCTCTCGACGATCATCGCGTGGCCCGCGCCGAACGCCCGGAACACGGGGGCCGCCCACGGTGCCGCCCTCGGTGAGGACGAGGTGCGGGCGACGAAGGAGCTGCTCGGCTTCGACCCCGATGCGAACTTCGCGATCTCCCCCGAGGTGCTCGAGCACACCCGGACCAGCGCCGAGGAGCGCGGTCGCGCCGCTCACCTCGCGTGGAAGGAGAAGTACGCGGCCTGGCGCGACGCCAACGGCGAACGCGCCGCACTCTTCGACCGGCTCGCCACCCGCACCCTGCCCGAGGGCCTCGACGGAGACTTCCCCGTCTTCGACGCCGACGCCAAGGGCATCGCCACCCGCGCCGCCTCCGGCCAGGTGCTCAATGCGATCGCCGCCCGGATGCCCGAGCTCTGGGGCGGATCGTCCGACCTCGCGGGGTCGAACAACACCCTCATCAAGGCCGACCCGAGCTTCCTGCCCACCGACCGCTCGACGGACACGTTCACCGGCAACCCGTACGGACGCAACATCCACTTCGGCGTCCGCGAGTTCTCCGCCGGCCTCATCGGCAACGGCATCGCACTTCACGGCGGGACCCGTCCCTACAACGGCACGTTCCTCGTCTTCAGCGACTACCAGCGACCGGCCGTGCGCCTGGCCGCCATCCAGAAGCTGCCGAACATCTTCGTGTGGACCCACGATTCGATCGGCCTCGGCGAGGACGGCCCCACCCATCAGCCCGTCGAGCACCTCTCGGCGCTGCGGGCGATCCCCGGCCTCGACGTCGTCCGCCCCGCCGATGCCAACGAGACCGCGGTCGTGTGGCGGAAGATCCTCGACCGCACCGACGGCCCCAGCGGCCTCATCCTCAGCCGGCAGGCCGTGCCGACCCTCGACCGGACGAAGTACGCACCGGCCTCCGAGGCGGCCCGCGGAGGCTACGTCCTCCTCGACACCGGCGACGACCCGCAGGTCGCGATCATCGCCACCGGCTCGGAGGTCCAGCTTGCGATCGCCGCGGCCGAGGAGCTCGAGACCAAGGGGATCGCGGCGCGCGTCATCTCGATGCCGAGCCAGGAATGGTTCGACGCCCAGGACGAGGACTACCGCGACGCCGTCCTCCCCCGGTCGCTCAAGGCCCGGGTCAGCGTCGAAGCGGGATCGGCGATGAGCTGGCACCGCTACCTCGGCGATGCCGGGCGCGCCGTGTCCCTCGAGCACTTCGGCGCCTCAGCCGATGCCAAGACGCTCTTCGAGAAGTTCGGCATCACTGCCGAGGCGGTCGTCGCCGCGGCCGAGGAGTCCATTGCAGCAGCGAAGGGAGAAGCATGAGCGAGAACCTCACCCGCCTCACCGAGGCAGGAGTCTCGGTGTGGCTCGACGACCTGTCCCGCACCCGGCTCGAGTCCGGTGACCTCCAGACCCTCATCGACGAGTCGTCGGTGACCGGGGTGACGACGAACCCGACGATCTTCGCCACCGCGATCGCCGGCTCCGACAGCTACGACGGCGCACTCTCCGACCTCGCCGCCTCCGGTGCCGACGTCGAAGAGGCCATCGAAGCCCTGACCACCGAGGACGTCGCGGCAGCTGCCCGGCTGCTGCGGCCCGTCTACGACGCCACCGACGGCGCCGACGGACGCGTCTCGATCGAGGTCCCCCCGCCGCTGGCCCGCGACACCGCGGGAACGGCGTCGGCGGCGACGATCATGTGGGAGCGGGTCGGCGAGCCGAACGCGATGATCAAGATCCCCGCCACCGAGGAGGGACTGAGCGCGATCGCCGACACCATCGGCGCCGGGATCAGCGTCAACGTCACGCTCGTCTTCTCGCTCTCCCGCTACCGGCACGTCGTCGAGGCGTACCTCCAGGGACTGGAGAAGGCGCGGGCCGCCGGTCACGACCTCTCGACGATCCGGTCGGTCGCCTCGATCTTCGTCTCCCGCGTCGATGCGGAGATCGACAAGCGCCTCGCCGCCGTCGACGATCCGGCCGCCGCGGAGCTCGCCGGTCGCGCGGGCATCGCCAACTGCGTGCTCGCCCATGAGATCCACTCGCAGCTCTTCACCTCCGAGCGCTTCCGCGTCCTCGAACTCGCCGGGGCCCGCCCGCAGCGGCTCCTGTGGGCGTCGACCGGAGTGAAGAACCCCGACTACCCGGACACGATGTACGTCACCGGTCTCGTCTCCCCCGACACCGTCAACACGATGCCCGAGGCGACGCTGCGCGCCTTCGCCGACCACGGCGAGGTCGGGGCTCCGATCGCCGCTGAGGACTACCGGGCCGCCGACGAGGTCTTCGACCGGCTCGCCGGTCTCGGCATCGACTACGCCGATGTCATGACCGTCCTCGAGACCGAGGGCCTGGAGAAGTTCGACGTCAGCTGGACCGAGCTCCAGGGCACTGTCCGCCGGGCATTGGAGCGCGCATGAGAGTCGAGCTCAGCGTCCCCGTCAGTGCGGAGTTCGAGGCCGAACTCGACCGTCTGCTCAGCGCCCGGGTGCCCTCGCGGATCGCGGCGCAGGACGCGAGCGTCTTCTCCGACTCCGTCGCCGCCGATCGTCTCGGCTGGGTCGATCTCGCGGGCCGGGCCGGTGAGCTCGTCACCGAGATCGAGGCGCTGCGCGACGATCTCGCCGCGCAGGGTCTGCGCTCGATCAGCCTCACCGGCATGGGCGGCTCGTCGCTCGCCCCCGAGGTGATGGCGGCGTGGGCCGGGGTCGACCTCGAGATCGTCGATTCGACCGATCCCAATCAGGTCGCCGAGGCGATCGGCACCGACCTCGACCACACCGTCCTCGTCATCGCCTCGAAGTCGGGGACGACGATCGAGACCGATGCCATCCGGCGCGCGTTCGCCGCGGCCTTCGAGGCCGTCGGCATCGACCCGGCCAGCCGGTTCATCGCGATCACCGATCCCGGGACCGAACTCGCTGAGCTCGCGAGTGCCGAAGGGTACCTCGCGACGTTCCACGCCGACCCGAACGTCGGCGGTCGGTTCAGTGCCCTCTCCCCGTTCGGCCTCGTCCCCGCCGGTCTCGCCGGGGTCGACATCCGCCGGATCGTCGAGTCCGCGGCGGGCATCGCCGCCGACCTCGGCGCTGACAGCCCGGACAACCCGGCGCTGCGGTTCGGCACCTGGCTGGGCATCGCCCACGCCCGGGCCACGGAGAAGCTCGTCCTCGCTCCCACCTCGGCGGCCCTTGCCGGTCTGGGAGCCTGGGTCGAGCAGCTCATCGCGGAATCGCTCGGCAAGGACGGGCAGGGGATCCTCCCCGTCGTCCTCGACGAACCCGGTGATGTCGGCTTCGCCGACGCCCGCGCCGATGCCCTGCTCTGCACCCTCGGCCCGGCCACGACGATCGGCGCGCCCTCGGGCTTCAATGCCGAGGTCGACGGCGATCTGGGCGAGCAGTTCCTCTTCTGGGAGTTCGCCACCGCGATCGCCGGCTACAGCATCGGGGTCGACCCGTTCGATCAGCCGGATGTCGAGGCGGCGAAGGCGTTCGCCCGGGAGGCCCTCGACACGGGCACCCACGCCGAGGAGATCCCGGCGTTCGTCGACGGCGCCGTCGAGGTCTACGGCGACATCGATGAGGCCGACGACCTCGTCGGGGCCCTCCGTGAGCTCTTCGCACAGGTCGACGAGTACGGCTATGTCGCCATCCAGGCCTACCTCGATCGGCTCGGCGACGCCGAGGCGGTCGACCTCCGTCCGCTCGTCTCCCGGCACGCCGGGGTGCAGACGACGTTCGGCTTCGGCCCGCGGTACCTCCACTCGACGGGCCAGTACCACAAGGGCGGTCACCCCAACGGCGTGTTCCTCCAGATCACCGCCGACCCGCGCACGGAGCTCATCGTGCCCGGCCGCGGCTACGGGTTCGGTGAACTCGAGCACGCGCAGGCGCTCGGCGATGCCGCGGCCCTGCGGGCGAAGGGGCGTCCGGTGCTCCGGGTCCACCTCACCGACCGGGCCCGCGGGCTCGCACAGCTGCGCGACGCCGTCGCCGAGGTCGCCCCGCACCACCACTTCGGAGTCGACTGACGTGCGAGTCGGCTGACCTTCGAGTCGGATGCCCTGCGCGTCGCATGACCGCACGACGAAGGCCCTCACCGGTGTCGGTGAGGGCCTTCGTCGGTTCTGCGTTCGGTCGGGTCTCAGCTGTTGAAGCGCGTGATGAGTCCGAGGAGGATGATCGACGCGCCCCAGACGATCGCCATGAGCGCGGTGAACCGGTTGAGGTTGCGCTCGGCGACACCGGAGGATCCCAGCGAGGAGGACATGCCGCCGCCGAACATGTCGGACATGCCGCCGCCCTTGCCCTTGTGCATGAGGATGAGCAGGGTGAGGAAGATGCTCGTGAGGACGAGCACGCCGATGAGTACGTAGGTGAGAATTTCCACGTCGAGTTCAACCTGTGTTTCTGTCAGAGGATTTGCGGTTCAGTCTACTTGCCGACGGCGGCCTTGCACAAAGCGGCGAAATCGGGCCCGCTCAGGCTCGCTCCCCCGACGAGTGCGCCGTCGACGTCGTCGGAGACGAGGATGTCGGCGACGTTGTCGGTCTTCACCGACCCGCCGTAGAGGATCCGGGTGGAGTCGGCGAGGCTGTCGCCGTACCTCTCGCGCAGGCGACCGCGGATCGCCGCGGCCATCTCCGCGGCGTCAGCCGCCGTCGCCGTCTTCCCCGTTCCGATTGCCCACACGGGTTCGTAGGCGACGACGAGGCCGCTGAGCTCCTCGGCCGAGAGGCCGGCCAGGGAGTCGTCGAGCTGGCCCAGGGTGAAGTCGACGTGGGTGCCGTCCTCGCGTTCGGCCAGGGATTCGCCGACGCAGAGGATGGGGGCGAGGTCGTGGCCGAGCGCGGCCTTGACCTTCGCGGCGACGACATCCGAGGTCTCGTGGTTGTCGGCGCGGCGCTCACTGTGCCCGACGACGACGTACGAGCAGCCGAGGCGGGAGAGGAACGACGCGGCGATCTCCCCGGTGTGCGCGCCCGGTTCGTGGCGGGACACGTCCTGGGCGCCGTAGCGCAGCCACAGCTTGTCGCCCTGGACGAGCGTCTGGACGGAGCGGATGTCGGTGAACGGCGGGACGACGACGACCTCGAGCTGGGAGTCGTCGAGCTTGGCGTCCTCGAGCGCCCATGCGAGCTTCTGCACCGTCGAGATCGCCTCGAGGTGGTCGTGGTTCATCTTCCAGTTGCCGGCGAGCAGCAGTGTGCGGTCAGTCATGATGGGTCGTCCTCACGCGAGAGCGTCGATGCCGGGCAGGGTCTTGCCTTCGAGGTACTCGAGGCTCGCCCCGCCGCCGGTGGAGATGTGGCCGAATTCGTCGTCGGAGAAGCCGAGCGCCCGCACGGCGGCCGCGGAGTCTCCTCCGCCGACGACGGTGAGCCGGTCGGCGCGCGCGCCCTCGGCGGTGGCCGTGAGCGCGGCGGCCACGGTCTTCGTGCCCGCGGCGAAGGCCGGGAACTCGAAGACGCCCATGGGGCCGTTCCAGAACACGGTCGCGGAGTCGGCGATCACCTCGGCGTAGGCCCGTGCGGTGTCGGGCCCGATGTCGAGGCCGAGTCCCTCGGCCCCGGCTGGGGTGTCCTCGAGGCGGTCGACGGGGCGCACCCAGTTCTCGGCGTCGGGGGCAAAGGAGGCGGCCATGACGATGTCGGTGGGGAGCATGATCCGCGCCCCGCCCTGCTCGGCCCGGTCGAGGTAGCCCTTGACGTCGTCGATGCGATCCTTCTCGACGAGGCTCGCACCGATGTCGTGGCCGAGCGCGGCGAGGAACGTGAAGACCATGCCACCGCCGATGAGGAGGTTGTCGGCCCGGTCGATGAGGTTGTCGATGACACCGAGCTTGTCGGAGACCTTCGAACCGCCGAGGACGACGGTGAAGGGCCGCTGCGGCGAGTTGAGGAGACGGTCGCTGACCTCGACCTCAACCTGGACGAGCGAACCGGCGTAGTGCGGCAGGAGCTGCGCGAGTTCGTAGACCGAGGCCTGCTTGCGGTGGACGACGCCGAATCCGTCGGAGACGAAGTCGTCGGCGAACTCGGCGAGCTGTTCGGCGAATGCGCGCCGTTCGGCCTCGTCCTTGGAGGTCTCCCCCGGGTTGAACCGGAGGTTCTCGAGGAGGAGGACGTCCCCGTCGCCGAGCGCTGCGACCTTCGCCTGCGCATCCTCGCCGACGGTGTCGGAGGCGAAGGCGACGTCACGGCCGATCGCAGCGGCGAGTTCGCCGGCGATCGGGGCGAGCGAGAAGTGCGGATCGGGTGCGCCCTTCGGGCGGCCGAGGTGGGAGATGACGATCACCCGGGCCCCCGCCTCGGCGAGGGATCGGATCGTCGCCGCGGATGCGAGGATGCGTCCGTTGTCAGTGATCGTCGTCCCGTCCATGGGAACGTTGAGATCGCTGCGGACGAGCACCGTCCGGTGGGCGAAGATCTCCGGGTCCGTGAATGTCCTCATTGGGGCCTTTCGCGCAGAAGGTAGCTGACCATGTCCTTGAGTCGGTTCGAGTAGCCCCACTCGTTGTCGTACCACGCGACGACCTTGACCTGGTCGCCGAGGACCATCGTCAGCTCCGAGTCGGCGATCGCCGAGGCGGTGGTCCCGACGATGTCCGTGGAGACGAGGGCGGCCTCGGTGTAGTCGAGGTAGGGCGAGTCCTCCGCGGCGGCCTTGAGGATCTCGTTGACCTCGTCGCGGGTGACCGGCTTCTTCGGGGTGAAGGTGAAGTCGATGATCGATCCCGCGGGCACGGGCACGCGGATCGCGAAGCCGTCGAGCTTGCCCTCGAGGTGGGGCATGACCTTGCCGACGGTGCGGGCGGCGCCGGTCGTCGTCGGCACGATGTTGATCGCGGCGGCGCGGGCGCGGCGGAGGTCGCGGTGCGGACCGTCGACGAGCTTCTGGTCGCCGGTGTAGGCGTGGACGGTGTTGAGCAGTCCGGATTCGACGCCGATCGCGTCGTCGAGGGCCTTGACGACGGTCGCCATGCAGTTCGTCGTGCACGAGGCGTTCGAGACGACTTCATGCTTGTCCGGGTCGTACGTGTCCTCGTTGACGCCCATGACGAAGGTCGCATCGACGTCCTTGCCGGGGGCGGAGAGGACGACGGTCTTCACGGTCCCGCCGAGGTGGGCCTCGGCCTGGTCGCGGCGGGTGAAGATGCCGGTCGATTCGACGACGAGTTCGACGTCCTTCGACGTCCAGTCGATGTCGGCGGGGTTCTTCTCCGAGAAGACGGCGATCTCGCGGCCGTCGACGATGAGCGAATCCTCTCCGGCCTCGACGGTGTGGTCGAAGCGCGGCCACACGGAGTCGTAGGCGAGGAGGTGGGCGAGCGTCGCAGTGTCGGTGAGGTCGTTGATGGCGACGACTTCGAAGTCGGCACCGGGTTCGAGGGACAGGCGGAAGAGGGCGCGACCGATGCGGCCGAAGCCATTGATTGCGATTCGTCTCATGCTCGAATCCTATCGGTCTTCGAGCATGTCGGGAGTGAGACTTGCTTCAGTCCCAGGAATTCCCAATTCTTCCGCTCGCTTGTCCGCCGTCGACAGCAGCCGCCGGATGCGTCCGGCCACGGCGTCCTTCGTCATCGGCGGGTCGGCGAGCTGTCCGAGCTCCTCGAGGGAGGCCTGCTTGTGGGTGACGCGCAGCTGTCCGGCGTAGCGGAGGTGCTCGGGCACGTCCTCGCCGAGGATCTCCAGCGCCCGTTCGACGCGCGCGCCGGCGGCCACGGCGGCCCGGGCGGAGCGGCGCAGGTTGGCGTCGTCGAAGTTCGCGAGCCGGTTGGCCGTCGCCCTGACCTCGCGGCGCATCCGCCGCTCCTCCCACACGAGAACCGCGTTGTGGGAGCCCATGCGGGTGAGCAGGGCGGCGATGTCGTCGCCGTCGCGGATGACGACGCGGTCGACGCCGCGGACCTCGCGGGCCTTCGCGCTCAGGCCCAGCCGTCGGGCGGCTCCGACGAGCGCGAGTGCCGCCTCGGGACCCGGGCAGGTGACCTCGAGGGCGGAGGAGCGGCCGGGCTCGGTGAGCGAGCCGTGGGAGAGGAAGGCCCCGCGCCAGCAGGCCTCGGCGTCGGCGACGGAGCCGTTGACGATCGCCGAGGGCAGACCGCGCACGGGTCGGCCGCGGTTGTCGACGAGCCCGGTCTGGCGGGCCAGTGCGCCGCCGTCACGGGTGACGCGCAGCAGGTAGCGGTTGGAGCGGCGGATGCCGGCGGCGTTGATGACGACGATGTCGGCGAACTGGCCGTAGAGATCCTTGATCTCGCTGCGCAGGCGCTTCGCGGCCTGAGCGGTGTCGAGTTCGGCCTCGAGCACGATCGAGCCGTTGACGAGGTGGAGGGCGGAGGAGAAGCGGAAGATCGAGGACACTTCGGCCTTCCGAGCCGAGGTCCGGGTGATCTTCACCCTCGCCAGCTCGTCCTTGACCTGAGCGGTCAATGCCATTGTTCGTCCTCCTGCACGGATCGGTCCTACCACTGCTCGTCGACGTCGATCCCGGCGTCAACCAACATGTCACGGTAACATGCTGCGAGCTTGAGGCTGTCATGCTGCCCTGCCCGCCGGGAGCTGAGCGGATGCACCCGGAGTTTGGCGTCGAACATCTCCCGCGCATGGTGTTCGAGCTCCGGTTCGGAGACCACGGACGCCTCGTCGACGAGCACGTAGTCGAGGGTGAGGGCCGGGGCGTGGCGGTGCAGCGACATGAGGTGTTCGCCGAGGCTGAGGTCCCGGGTCTCCCCGTCCGAGGACGAGAGGTTGAGCGTGAGGGATTTCACCGCGTTCGACCGCACGATCGCATCGGAGAGGGAGGGCACGAGCAGGTGCGGCATCACCGAGGTGTACCACGAGCCGGGCCCGAGGTTGAGGACCTCCGCCTCGGCGACGGCTTCGACGGTCTCATAGCGGGCCGGCGGGTCCGCTGGGTCGAGGCGGACGGCTTCGACATGACCGCGGGTCGAGGCGAGCACCGACTGTCCGCGCACGACCTGGAACGAGCCGGGGAACTGGACGTCGGCTTCGATCGTCAGCGGCACCGAGGACATCGGCAGCACGCGGCCGTGGGCGCGCAGCAGCTTCGCCATCCAGTCGAGGCCGGCGACGTGGTCGCCGTGGATCTGCCAGAGGGCGGCGATGAGGAGGTTGCCGACGGCGTGGCCGTTGAGCTCCCCGCTCGATTCGAAGCGATGCTGGATGACGTCGCGCCACGTCTTGCCCCAGTTCCCGTCGTCGCAGAGCGCGGCCAACGCCATGCGCAGGTCCCCGGGCGGCAGACTGCCGAGCTCGTCGCGGAGCCGACCGGAGGAGCCGCCGTCGTCGGCGACGGTGACGACGGCCGTGAGCGATTCGGTGAGCAGCCGGAACGCGCGCAGGGCGGCGTAGAGACCGTGACCGCCGCCGAAGGACACGATCTTCGGGCCCTTGTTGATGACGGCCGGGGTGATCTGCGGGAGATCCTCGGTCTCCATGTCATTCCCTCCCCAGGTCGCGGTGGCGGACGGTGACGGGAATGCCGGTGCGGGCGGCCAGCCCCTTCGCGATGCGTTCGCTGATCGCCACCGACCGGTGCTTGCCGCCGGTGCAGCCGATGCCGATGAGCGCGTAGCCGCGGCCCTCCCGGAGGTAGCCCTGCGCGATCGTGTCGAGGGTGGCGGTGTAGCGTTCGATGAACTCCTCGGCGCCGTTCTGTCCGAGCACGTAGTCGGCGACGTCGGAGTCGAGTCCGTTGTGTCCGCGCAGGTGGGGAATCCAGTACGGGTTGGGCAGGAAGCGGACGTCGGCGACGTTGTCGGCGTCCTTGGGCAGGCCGTACTTGAAGCCGAAGCTCATCACCGTCAGCCGCAGCGGCGGGGCGTCGTCGGCGCTGAAGCGCTTGCGCACCTCGGCGCCGAGCTGGTGAACGTTGAGGTCGGAGGTGTCGATGATGATGTCGGCACGGTGCTTGAGCGATTCAAGGGCCTCGCGTTCGGCCTCGATCCCCTCGAGGAGGGTTCCCTCCCCCTGCAGCGGGTGCGGCCGGCGGGTGGATTCGAACCGGCGGACGAGGACCTCGTCGGCGGCGTCGAGGTAGAGGATGCGCAGCGACAGTCCCTGGTCGAGGAAGTCGGAGATCGTGTCCTCGAGCTCCGTGTACTTCGCCCGGCCCTTCGAGTCGGTGACGATCGCGATCTTCGGCACGGCGCCGTCGGCGCGGGCGACGAGTTCGACGAGGGTGCGCATCATCTGCGGCGGGAGGTTGTCGACGACGTACCAGTCGAGGTCTTCGAGGACATTGGCCACGGTGGTCCGCCCGGCCCCGGACATGCCGGTGACGAGGACGACCTCGATGGGGTGGTCGTCGGCCTGTGTGGTCATGCGTCCTCCTCGTGTCCCCGGCTGGCGGCGACCGCGCACGGTCGCTCATATCGAACACTACTGTAGAGCACGCCTGTGGGGCGCCGATCTCAGTGCCCGTTCAGCTCGGGATGGTGGGGTTCAGTCCGTCTGCAGGGCCGCGGCGATCTTCTCCGCCAGGGCCGGCCCGATCCCCTTGACCTCGCAGAGCTGCTCGACGCTGGCCGCACGTGTCCGCTTCACCGAGCCGAAGTGCTTGAGGAGTGCCGTCCGCTTCGCCTCGCCGAGGCCGGGAATCTCATCGAGGACGGAGCTCGTCATCGCCTTCGCCCGCTTCGACCGGTGGTAGGTGATCGCGAAGCGGTGCGCCTCGTCCCGCAGGCGCTGCATGAGGAAGAGTCCCTCGGAGTTGCGCGGGAGGATGACGGGGAACGGGTCGTCGGGGACCCAGACCTCCTCGAGCCGCTTGGCGAGGCCGACGACGGAGATGTCGACGATTCCGAGGTCGTGCAGCGCCCGGGTCGCCGCGGCGACCTGGGGTCCGGCGCCGTCGACGACGAGGAGGCTGGGACGGTACCCGAAGCGGTCGTCGGGTTCGTCGGAGGCCATCTGCTCGAGGTAGCGGCTGAAGCGCCGGGAGACGACGTCGTACATCGAGGCGGTGTCGTCGGTCGCCGCCTCGCCGTGGATCGCGAAGTGCCGGTAGTCGCGCTTCTTCGCCAGGCCGTCCTCGAAGACGACGAGGCTGGCGACGACGTTCGAGCCCTGGGTGTGGGAGATGTCGATGCACTCGATGCGCAGCGGCGCCTCGGGCAGGTCGAGGTGCTCCTGGATCTCCTTGAGCGCGGTGCTGCGGGTCGTCAGGTCGGAGGAGCGCTTGAGCTTGTGCTGGACGAGCGCTTCCTTAGCGTTCTTCGTCACCGTCTCGAGCACGGCCTTCTTCTCGCCGCGTTCGGGCACCCGCACGGTGACCTTGGCGCCGCGCTGTTCGCTCAGCCAGGCTTCGAGCGAGTCGAGGTCGGCGGGCACGGTGTCGACGAGGATCTCCTTGGGGATCGCATCGGCGTCGAGTCCCGTGTACGCCTGCCGGAGGTAGTCGGTGGTCAGCTCGGCCGGGGTGTGGTCGTCGGAGCGTTCGATGATCCACCCGCGCTGGCCGCGGATGCGGCCGCCGCGGACGTGGAAGACCTGGACGGAGGCTTCGAGCTCCTCGGTGACGAGGGCGAAGACATCGCAGTCGGCGGACACGGAGAGGACGACGGCGGACTTGTCGAGGACCTTCTGCAGCGCGGTGAGCTCGTCGCGCAGCCGTGCCGCCTGTTCGTAGTCGAGGTCGGCGGCGGCGGCGGCCATCTCCTTCTTCCGCTCGCTGATGAAGCGCCCCGTGTTGCCGGACATGAAGTCGACGACGCTGCGGGCGAGGTCCCGGTGCTCGTCGATGCTGATCTTGCCGACGCACGGGGCGGCGCATTTGTCGATGTACCCGAGCAGGCACGGCCGACCGCTGCGTTCGGCACGGCGGAACACCCCCGGGGTGCACGTGCGCATGGGGAACGCCTTGAGGAGGAGATCGAGGGTGTCCCTGATCGCCCACACCTGGGCGAACGGGCCGAAGTACTTCACGCCCCGGCGGCGTTTGCCGCGGGTGATGAACGCCCTGGGCACCTCGTCGTTCATCGTGATCGCCAGATAGGGGTAGGACTTGTCGTCGCGGAACATGACGTTGAACCGCGGATTGAATTCGTTGATCCACGTCCACTCGAGCTGGAGGGCCTCGACCTCGGTGTCGACGACGGTCCATTCCACCGAGGCGGCGGTGTGGACCATCGTCGAGGTCCGCGGGTGCAGCTGCGCGGGGTTGGCGAAGTACGAGTTGAGCCGGTTCCGCAGATTCTTCGCCTTGCCGACGTAGATCACCCGCCGGTCGGGGTCACGGAACTTGTAGACCCCGGCCGAGGTGGGAATGCTGCCGGTGGCCGGACGGTAGCTCGCGGGATCAGGCATCGAGCATCTCGGCGAGGAAGCGCCCGGTGTGGCTGGCGGGGTTCTTCGCGACCTCCTCCGGGGTGCCTTCGGCGACGACCTGACCGCCGCCGCGACCGCCCTCGGGGCCGAGGTCGATGACGTAGTCGGAGTTCGCGATGACATCGAGGTTGTGCTCGATGACGATCACGGAGTTCCCCTTTTCCACGAGCCCCTGGAGGACGTGGAGGAGCTTCGAGATGTCCTCGAAGTGGAGACCGGTCGTCGGCTCGTCGAGCACGTAGACGGTGCGACCGCGGGAGCGCTTCTGGAGTTCGGCGGCGAGCTTGACGCGCTGCGCCTCACCGCCGGAGAGCGTCGTCGCCGGCTGTCCGAGCCGGACGTAGCCGAGGCCGACGTCGACGAGGGTCGACAGGTGCCGGGAGATCGCGGGGATCGCGGCGAAGAACTCCGCGGCCTCCTCGATGGGCATGTCGAGGACCTCGGCGATCGTCTTGCCCTTGAACGTCACCTCGAGCGTCTCCCGGTTGTACCGGGCTCCCCCGCACACCTCGCAGGGGACGTAGACGTCGGGGAGGAAGTTCATCTCGATCTTGATCGTGCCGTCACCGCTGCAGTTCTCGCAGCGGCCGCCCTTGACGTTGAAGGAGAAGCGGCCCGGCTGGTAGCCGCGGACCTTCGCGGACTCGGTCTCGGCGAAGAGCCGGCGGATGTGGTCGAAGACGCCGGTGTACGTCGCCGGGTTCGACCGCGGGGTGCGGCCGATCGGCGACTGGTCGACGTGGACGACCTTGTCGAGGTTCTCCAGCCCCGTCACCCGCTTGTGCCGACCGGGCACGCGGGACGCGCCGTTGAGGACGTTCGCCATCTGCGTGTAGAGGATCTCGTTGACGAGCGTCGACTTGCCGGACCCGGACACCCCGGTGACCGCGGTGAGGACGCCGAGCGGGAAGGAGACGGTGAGGTCGCGGAGGTTGTTCTCGCTCGCCTTCTCGACGGTGACCATCCGTTCGGGGTCGATCGGCCGGCGTACGGTGGGGATCGCGATGGACTTGCGTCCGTCGAGGTAGGCACCGGTGATCGAGCGCTCGGCGTCCTTGAGCCCGGGGACCGGACCGGAGTAGATGACCTCTCCCCCGTGCTCGCCGGCACCGGGGCCGATGTCGACGATCCAGTCCGCGGCGCCGATGGTGTCCTCGTCGTGTTCGACGACGATGAGGGTGTTGCCGAGGTCCTTGAGCTTGATGAGCGTGTCGATGAGACGGCGGTTGTCGCGCTGGTGGAGGCCGATCGAGGGCTCGTCGAGGACGTAGAGGACGCCGACGAGGCCCGAGCCGATCTGCGTGGCCAGGCGGATGCGCTGGGCCTCACCGCCGGACAGGGTCCCGGCGGCGCGGTTGAGGCTGAGGTATTCGAGGCCGACGTCGAGGAGGAAGCCGAGGCGGGCGTTGATCTCCTTCATCACCTGCGCGGCGACAGCCGCGTCACGGCCGCTGAGCTCGAGTCCGGAGAGGAAGCCGGCCGCCTCGTCGAGGGCGAGCTCAGCCACCTCGGCGATCGAGCGGTCACCGACCTTGACGGCGAGGGCCTCGGGTTTGAGCCGGGTGCCGTTGCACGAGGCGCACGGGATCTCGCGCATGTACGACTCGTAGCGCTCACGCGACCAGTCGGACTCGGTTTCGTCGTGCTTGCGCTGGATGTACTGGAAGACGCCCTCGAAGCCCGTCGAGTACGTCCGCTCCCGCCCGAAGCGGTTGCGGTACTTGACGTGGACCTCGTAGTCCTTGCCGGTGAGGATCGCGGTGCGCTGTGCGCTCGTGAGGTCCTTCCACGGGGTCTTGAGCGTGAAGCCGAGCTCGTTGCCGAGACCGGTGAGCAGGCGGTTGAAGTACTTCGACACCTGTTTGCCGCCCGACCACGGAGCGACCGCGCCGGCGCCGAGGCTGAGGTCCTCGTCGGGGACGACGAGGCTCTCATCGACCTGGAGCCGGGTGCCGATGCCGTCGCACGTCGGGCACGCGCCGAAGGGCGAGTTGAAGGAGAAGGTCCGGGGTTCGATCTCGTCGATCGTCAGCGGATGCTCGTTCGGACACGACATGTGCTCGGAGAACGTGCGGGTCACGCCCTCGTCGACGAGGTCGATGTCGATGCGGCCGTCGGCGAGTCCGAGAGCGGTCTCGACGGAGTCCGTGAGACGCGGGCGCATGCCGGGCTTCGCGACGAGGCGATCGACGACGACGGAGATCGTGTGCTTGTACTTCTTGTCCAGGGTCGGCGGGTCGCTCAGGCTGATCTGCTCACCGTCGACGATGGCACGGGAGAAGCCCTTCGCCTGCAGGTCGGTGAAGAGGTCGACGAATTCGCCCTTGCGCAGGCGCACGACGGGCGCGAGGACGAGGAACTTCGTCCGCTCCGGCAGCTCGAGGAGCTGATCGACGATCTGCTGCGGGGTCTGCTTCGTGATGATCTCGCCGCAGATCGGACAGTGGGGCACGCCGATGCGCGCCCAGAGGAGGCGGAGGAAGTCGTAGACCTCGGTGATCGTGCCGACCGTCGACCGCGGGTTGCGCGAGGTCGACTTCTGATCGATCGACACCGCCGGGGAGAGCCCTTCGATGAAGTCGACATCGGGTTTGTCCATCTGGCCGAGGAACATCCGGGCGTACGACGACAGGGATTCGACGTACCGGCGCTGTCCTTCGGCGAAGATCGTGTCGAACGCCAGCGACGACTTGCCCGACCCCGAGAGTCCGGTGAAGACGACCATGGAGTCGCGCGGCAGCGCGATCTCGACGTTCTTGAGGTTGTGCGCGCGGGCGCCCTTGACCCACAGCGTGTCGAGGTGGGACACGCCGGAGGGGTTCTGCGCGCTGTTCGCACTGTTCGTTTTCATCACCTGTCCACTGTATTACTCGGTCCTGACATGACGGTCGCGGCGGGAGGAGGCAGCGCCTGCGAGGAGTGTCTCACTCGGCCCTGACATGGTTCTCGGCGATCTCTCCGACGGCGAGGATGCGCACGACGATGTCCCCGGTCTCATCGCTCGCGGCGACGTCGACCTCGGCATCGATCGCCCAGTCGCGGTTGCCGTCGGGATCGGCGAGGATCTGACGCACACTCCAGGTGGTCGAACCGGGAACGATGTCGATATATTCCCGTCCCCGCGCGGTCTGGTCGACGAGCAGGTCGCCGTATTCGTCGTAGAAGTCCTCGATCGCGGTCTCCCAGGCCTTCTCGTCGAACCCGGACTCCGCGTCGAGGCGGCCGAGCTCGGCGTAGTCCGCGCGTTCGGCGAGCAGCACGCGATGGAACATCGCATTGCGGATCTCGGCGGTGAAGAGCTTCGTGTTCGCCGAGAACGCGCGGTCGAGGTCGGGCAGCTCCTCGTCGCCGAAGTCCGTGGGACTCAGTCCCTGGAGGGTGCGCCATTCGTCGAGGAGGGAGGAGTCGGTGCGGGCCACCGTCTCCCCGAGCCATTCGATGATGTCCTGGAGCTCCTCCCCGCGCCGGTCGGCCGGGACGTTGTGGGTCAGCGCCCGGTAGACGTCGGTAAGGTAGCGCAGGAGGCTGCCTTCGGCACGGGCGAGACCGTAGTAGCCGACGAACTGGGTGAAGCCCATCGCCTGCTCGACCATGTCGCGCACGATCGACTTCGGCTCGAAGTCGCCGGCCCGCAGCCACGGGTGGGCGAGGAGGAAGTGGTCGAACGCGGGCTCGAGGATCTCGGCCAACGGCTTCGGCCCGGTCACCTCGTCGAGGATGGCCATCCGCTCCGGATACTCGAGGCCCTCGGATTTGAGTTCGGCCAGCGTCTCCCGCTTGATCCGGTCGAGCTGGCCCTTGAGGATCGCGAAGGGCACCGGGGTGGTCGCCTCGACGAGGGAGACGACGTCGAGCGCCCACGTCGGGGAATCGGGGTCGAGGAGGTCGAGTCCGGCGAGGACGAACGGGGCGAGCGGCTGGTTGAGGGCGAACTGGGGACCGAGGTCCTCCGTCGGCACGAGTTCGGTCCCGCGCCGCTCGATGAGTCCGGCGTCGAAAAGGGAACGGCCGATCTTCAGCGCCGTGAGCTTGAGGTCGAGGTGCCGTTCGCGGCTCTCGTGCGTCTCATCGATGAACCGGCTGATCGTCGAGACATCGGATCCCGGGCGGGCGATGAGGTTGAGGATCATCGAATGGTCGATGCGCATCCGGGACCGCAGGGATTCCGGCGCGGACTCGATGAGCTTGGCGAAGGTCTCCTCGGACCACCCGACGAAACCGGCGGGTGCGGACTTCTTCTTCACCTTCTTCCGCTTCTTCTCATCGCCGGCGGCCTTCGCCTCGGCGCGGAGGTTCTCGATGACGTGCTCGGGGGCCTGGGCGACGACGAACCCGCGGGTGTCGAAGCCGGCGCGACCGGCCCGCCCGGCGAGCTGCTGGAACTCGCGGACGCTGAGCTTGCGCATCCGCCGCCCGTCGAACTTCGTCAGCCCGGTCAGGAGCACGGTGCGGATGGGCACGTTGATGCCCACCCCGAGGGTGTCGGTGCCGGAGATGACGAGGAGGACGCCCTTGAGGGCGAGCTGCTCGACGAGGCGGCGGTACTTCGGAAGCATCCCGGCATGGTGGACGCCGACGCCGTGGAGGAGGAGCCGGCGCAGCGTCTGGCCGAATCCCTTCGAGAACGTGAATCCCCTGATCTCCTCGGCGATCCTCGCCTTCTGCTCCTTGCTCGCGAGATCGACCGAGAGCAGGCCCGTGGCGAGGTCGATCGCACCGGCCTGGGAGTACGAGACGACGTAGACGGGTGCCCGGTCGTGGCGGACGAGGGCGCGGAGGGTGTCGGAGAGCGGTTCGGTCGAGTACTCGTATTCGAGCGGCACGGGACGCGACGCCGAGGTGATGAGGGCGGAGTCGCGGCCCGTCGTCTCCGTCATCGTCGCCCGGATCTCCGCCGTCTCCCCGAGCGTGGCCGACATGAGCACCATCTGCGCCTGCGGGAGTTCGAGGAGCGGAACCTGCCAGGCCCACCCGCGGGTGGGATCGGCGAAGTAGTGGAACTCGTCCATGACGACCATGCCGACGTCGAGGAGTCCTCCCTCGCGCAGCGCCTGGTTGGCGAGGATCTCCGCGGTCGCGCAGATGACGGGCGCATCGCCGTTGACCGTCGAGTCGCCGGTGATCATGCCGACGTTCTCGGGCCCGAACGCGTCGATGAGGGAGAAGAACTTCTCACTGACGAGCGCCTTGAGCGGTGCGGTGTAGTACGCCCGGATGCCGCGGGTGAACGAGCAGTAGAGCGCGAACAGCGCGACGAGGGACTTCCCCGACCCCGTCGGGGTGGCGACGATCGTGTTGTCCCCGGAGAGGATCGCGAGCATCGCCTCCTCCTGCGCCGGGTAGGGTTCGATCCCCAGTTCGCGGCAGTACTCGGCGAACGCCTCGAAGATCGCATCCTCGTCGGCGAACTCCGCCGGAATCTCCTGCAGCCTCGTCACCACTGTGCACTGACCTTTCGCTCTAGACTGATGTCCATCCTATTGACCTCGAATCCCTCAAGGAGTGGCAGATGCCGGTTTTCGCCGTCACCTACGTCTATGGCCCCGACACCGAGACGCGTCTCGCGCACAGGCCCGCACACCGTCAGTGGCAGGCCGCGCAGAACGCGTCCGGTGCCATGCTCGCCTCCGGCCCGTTCACCGACGATGAGCAGCCCGGCGGCCTGCTGCTCGTCAGCGCCGCCGATCAGGATGCCGCCCGCGACATGCTCACCGGCGATCCGTACCACGACCTCGGTGTCATCGCCGAGACCCGGATCCGAGAGTGGAATCCGATGTTCGGGGCGTTCGCCGAGGACTGAGCCGCTCCCGGACTCGCCCGTCCGAACGACACA
>NZ_BAAAMB010000005.1:138775-155464 GCF_039528855.1 Brevibacterium sanguinis
CACCGCTGACGGGGGCACCCGCGCACTGCTGTCTCCGCTGCGGCGCGTGCCGCCTGCGGGAGCGGGGGCTCAGTCCTGCTTGGCTTCCGTTTCGGTCGCTCCGGCGTCCCGGAACGACTTGCCCTCGCGTTTCATCTTCCACAGCGAGGCGAGTGTCGCGACGACCATGGCGACGACGATGAACGTCAGCGACAGCCACGTCGGGACCTCGGGCACCGAGTTGCCCCACGACAGCCACGACACATCGGTCTCGTGGAGGGCGTGGAGGAAGAGCTTGACGCCGATGAACGCGAGGATCGCCGCGATCCCGTAGTGGAGGTAGACGAGTTTGTCGACGAGTCCGCCGAGGAGGAAGTAGAGCTGGCGCAGACCCATGAGGGCGAAGACGTTCGCGGTGAAGACGAGGAACGCGTTCTGTGTGACACCGAAGATCGCGGGGATCGAGTCGAGGGCGAACATGACGTCCGTCGAGCCGATCGCGAGGAAGACGATGAACATGGGCGTCCAGTACTTCTTGCCGTCGTCGAGCTCGACGCGCAGCTTGTTGCCGTGGTACTCGTCGACGACGTTGATCCGCTTGCGGAGGAAGCGGATGAGCGCGTTCTCGCCGTCGCCCTCGTCGTCGCTGCTGAAGGCCTGACGGTAGGCGACGAAGAGGAGGAAGAGGCCGAAGAGGAAGAAGACCTCGACGAAGGCGTTGATGATCGCCGCTCCCGCGAGGATGAAGATGCCGCGGAAGATGATGGCGATGATGATGCCCACCATGAGGACTTCCTGCTGGTACTTCCGGGGCACCTGGAAGCTGCTCATGATGATGATGAAGACGAAGAGGTTGTCGATGCTCAGGGAGTACTCGAGCAGCCAACCGGTGAGGAACTCGCTGCCGTGCTGGGCGTCGCCGATCCAGAAGAGCGAACCGGCGAAGGCCAGGGCGAGGGCGACGTAGAACGCGACCCAGATGCCGGCCTCGCGCATCGAGGGGACGTGGGGGCGCTTGATGACGAGGAGGAGGTCGAAGATGAGGATCGCGACGACGATGATCCCGGAGGTGATCATGAACCAGCCGGGAATGACTGCTCCTGTCGATGCAGCGGCATTGCCGCCGGCGGCGAGGGTGGAGGACAGGGTATCCAATTGGGGCCTTTCGTGATGACGGACTGTACCCGTGTCGAAAGTCTCTCCCACGCTGTGACCGCGGAGTCGTCGGCCGACCGCGATGTTCGCGGTGCGGCGGGCGAGCCTGCGGCGGCGTGCGCTCCGTGCCCGGACCCGCAGACGGGTCGTGGTGACGAGCACGGATGGACGGGATACTCCCTTTCGCCAGCCTCACCAGTATAGTCGGGTTGCCGCGATTGTGCGCATCCGCCTCTCAGGACGCGGACGGGATTCCCGTCAAGCCCGCCTGCCGCGTGGCCGCCGGGCACGCAGCACGCGCGGCGGCCGGCTCACGCGTGGCCGACCTCCTTCATCGCCCGCAGCTCCTTCTTGAGGTCGGAGAGCTCATCGCGCAGCCGCGCGGCGAGTTCGAACTGGAGTTCCGCGGCCGCCGCATGCATCTGCGTCGTCAGGGATTCGATGAGCTCGGTGAGATCGGCGGCCGGTGGCCGCAGCGAGCCGCCGCCGCTCGAAGCGGCCTGCCGCTGTTCGTCGGTGAGCGTCGAGTTGTAGCCGCGCTTGCCCTTGCCGTAGTCGAATTCGGTGAGGAGCTCGCGCGTGTCGGCGTCCTCGCGCTGCAGGCGCTCGGTGATGTCGGCGATCTTCTTGACCAGCGGCGCCGGGTCGATGCCGTGCTCCTCGTTGTAGGCGATCTGGATCTCGCGACGGCGGTTCGTCTCGTCGATCGCCTCCTGCATCGACCGGGTGATCGTGTCGGCGTACATGTGGACCTCGCCGTGGACGTTGCGGGCCGCGCGTCCGATCGTCTGGATGAGCGAGGTCGCCGAGCGCAGGAAGCCCTCCTTGTCGGCGTCGAGGATCGCCACGAGCGAGACCTCCGGCAGGTCGAGGCCCTCGCGGAGCAGGTTGATGCCGACGAGGACGTCGAACTCACCGGCGCGCAGCTCGGTGAGGAGTTCGACGCGGCGCAGCGTATCGACGTCGGAGTGGAGGTACTGGACGCGGATCTCGTGCTCGAGGAGGTAGTCGGTGAGATCCTCGGCCATCTTCTTCGTCAGGGTCGTGACGAGGACGCGCTCGTTCCTCTCGACCCGTGTCCTGATCTCGTCGAGGAGGTCGTCGATCTGGCCCTTCGTCGGCTTGACGACGACCTCGGGATCGACGAGACCGGTCGGGCGGATGATCTGCTGGACGGTGCCCTCCGACCGTTCGAGTTCGAAGTCGCCGGGGGTCGCCGACAGGTAGACGGTCTGTCCGACGCGCTCGCGGAACTCGTCGAACTTCAGCGGCCGGTTGTCCATCGCGCTCGGCAGGCGGAAGCCGTGTTCGACGAGGGTGCGCTTGCGGGACATGTCGCCTTCGTACATGCCGCCGATCTGCGGCACGGTGACGTGGGATTCGTCGATGACGAGGAGGAAGTCCTCGGGGAAGTAGTCGAGCAGGCAGTTCGGGGCCGACCCCGCAGGGCGTCCGTCGATGTGCCGGGAGTAGTTCTCGATGCCCGAGGTGAAGCCCATCGACTCCATCATCTCGAGGTCGTAGCTCGTGCGCATTTTCAGGCGCTGGGCCTCGAGGAGCTTGTTCTGCGCTTCGAATTCGCTCAGCCGCGACTGCAGCTCGTCCTCGATCTCGCTGATCGCCCGCCCCATCCGGTTCTCCCCGGCGACGTAGTGGGAGGCGGGGAAGACGTGGATCGTGTCCTCGTCACGGACGATCTCCCCGGTGAGCGGGTGGAGGGTCTGGAGGGATTCGATCTCGTCGCCGAAGAACTCGATGCGCAGGGCGAGCTCCTCGTACTGCGGGATGATCTCGACCGTGTCGCCCCGCACCCGAAAGGTGCCGCGGGTGAAGGCCATGTCATTGCGCGAGTACTGCATCGACACGAACCGCTTGAGGAGTTCGTCGCGGTCGCATTCCTGCCCCTTGTGGAGGGTGACCATCCGGTCGACGTACTCCTCGGGCGTGCCGAGGCCGTAGATGCACGAGACGGTCGAGACGACGACGACGTCGCGCCTGGTCAGCAGCGAATTCGTCGCGGAGTGCCGGAGCCGCTCGACCTCGTCGTTGATCGACGAGTCCTTCTCGATGAACGTGTCCGTCTGCGGGACGTACGCCTCGGGCTGGTAGTAGTCGTAGTAGGAGACGAAGTACTCGACGGCGTTGTTCGGCAGCAGCTGGCGGAACTCGTTGGCCAGCTGCGCGGCGAGCGTCTTGTTCGGCGCCATGATGAGCGTCGGACGCTGCACCTGTTCGATGAGCCACGCCGTGGTCGCCGACTTGCCGGTGCCGGTCGCGCCGAGGAGGACGATGTCGCGCTCTCCCGACTCGAGGCGGTCGGAGATGTCGTGGATGGCGGTGGGCTGATCGCCCGAGGGGGAGTATTCGGAGACGACCTCGAAGGGCGCCACCGTGCGGGTGACGTCCGGGCGGTGCCCGATCGCGGGCAGGGGACGGGTTTCGCTCATGCCCCCAGCCTAGACCTCGGCCCTGACACGGCACTGGGCGGGACGGTCATTCCGCGCTGTCCCGGGCTCCTTCCGCGCCCACCGGTTCCGCGCCCACCGCCGCCCCCGCATCCCCGGCCGTCGTGCGCACGCGGAGTTCGGCGGGCTGGCCGGGATCGGCACTCGCCCGCACTCCGGTGTCGCCTCCGGACTCCGCGGGCGGGAACCCGAGCGCGGTCAGCTGCGGTGCGAGCGCCTCGGCGGTCCGGGCGTCCCCGGCGTCGAGGACGAAGGAGAGCGGGGCATCGGGGGCGGTGTCCTGCGCGGTGATCGGGTGCGTCTCCCCCGTGCCGTGGCGCAGCTTCGCGACGAGCCGCTCCGCGTCGCCCTCCCGGCGCCGTATACGGTCGTCGCCGCTGCGCGCGGCGGGACGCTGCGCGGCGAGGTTCGCGGCGAAGGGGGCGAGCCGGGAGTCCCAGAGGGCGTCGACGATCTCCGCGGTGGCGGCCGGCGTTCCCGTGTTGTCGATGAGGACGTCGCAGGCGGCGCGGCGCACCTCGTCCGTGGCCTGCCGGGCGATGCGGGATTCGGCATCGGCCCGGTCCATCCCTCGGGTCTCGGCGAGCCGGTCCAGGCGCACCGCGGCGGGGACGTCGACGAGCAGCGTGAGGTGGTACCCGACCTCCATGTGGTTCTCGACGAGGAGGGGCACATCGTGGACGACCACCTCGGCGTCCGCGGCGGCGAAGCGGCCGGCCGTTCGATCCCGGATGACCGGGTGCATGAGCTCGCCGAGGCGCTTCGTCGACTCTGCGTCGGCGAAGGCGACGGCGGCCAGCCGGGCCCGGTCGAGGCTGCCGTCGGCGGCGAGGATCGCGGGCCCGAACTCGGCGGCGAGGGCGTCGAGGAGCGGCTCCCCCGGGGCGACGACCTCCCGGGCGATGACGTCGGCGTCGATGATCTCCGCACCGTGGGCGGCGAGGAGGTTCGCCACCGTCGACTTGCCCGCGCCGATCCCCCCGGTCAGTCCGATTCTCAGCATGGGGCCAGCTTAGCGAACCGCGTCCTCAGCGAACGGCGTCACCGACTCACCCGGTAGACGACGACGCCCTCACCGGAGAACACGGGCTCCCCGAGCGCGGCATCGAGGAGGCCTTCGAGCTCACCGGTCCCGCCCGGGGTCAGCGGCGCCTCGGGCGCGAGGACGACGAAGTCGACGCCATCGGCGCGCAGGCCCTCGACCCCGGCGGTGACGGCCGGATCGGAGGCGGCAGGCACCGGGGCGCCGTTGAAGATCGTCGCCCGCAGCGCGGCATCGAGGTCGTCCTCGGGTGCGGAGTAGATGATCGGCGAGCTCGGGCTCGAGCCGATGAAGTACCCGCCGGTCTCCCGGTAGCGGAAATCGGCCACCGACTGCCACACCATCGCCTCGTCCGCGTGCGGAGCCGCCCAGGCCAGCGGGCGCGGGAGGGTCTTGACGACGGCCCCCTCCGGGATCACCTCGGCGATGGATCCGGTGTAGAAGTCGGGCACGTAGACCTCACGGGTCGGCTGGGCGCCGGGCAGGACGACGACGGCGGACACGGCGAGGAGGGCGAGCATGCCGATGCCCGCCCGGGTGCTGCGGCGCTCGAGCGCCCACTGCAGCCCGCAGCCGAGGATCGCCCAGAGCGCGATCGTCGAATGGAGGACGAGGCGCATCGGCAGGATGTTGTTGAGGACCGGGATCGCCTCGACGAGGGCGAAGGGTCCCGCGCCGAGGAGGGGCTGACCGGCGAGGAGGACCGGCGATCCGAGGGAGAGGAGGAAGACGAGGGTCCCGGAGACGGCGGCGATGCGCACGGGCACGACCCATCTCCCCCGCCGTCCGAGGGTGAGGATGATGAGGGCCGCGGCGATGAGCGCGGGGAGGCCGACGTAGGCGCCGATCTCCGCGCCGTCGAGGTCCATGACGCGCGGCAGCGGCGACTCCCCGGTCCCGAAGAGCGTCGGCAGGCCCGGCACGATGGGGTCGAGGAGATCGGTGTTCCACACGCCGTGCGGACGGATCGCCCCCGACGGCGCGTTGGGCCCGGCCATCGTCATCAGCAGCGGCAGGGCCGCGAGCAGGGCGATGCCGGCGCCGAGGAGGCCGCCGGCTCCCAGCCGCAGCCAGCCGGCCGGCGACAGCAGGGAACGGCCGCAGACGATGAGGGCGGCGAGGAAGCAGAGGAACGCGAGGAAGGTCCCAGCGAGCACCTCGGTGGAGACGTAGAACTGGAATCCGAGGACGACGCCGAGGCCGAGGCTGAGCAGCCAGAAGCGGCGTCCGCCAGGTCGGCCGGTGCGCGGACCGGACAGGAGCGCGAGAACGAGGGCGGCGACGAGCGGCGGGGTGACGGCGAACGCGAGGTTCGGGTGGCCCGAGAGCTGCGCGATGACGTAGGAGGAGAAGCCGATGCCGGCCGCGGCCGCGAACGCGGGTCCGCGCTTGAGGAACCGGCGGAAGAGGATCGCGCACGCCAGCGAGTTGAGCACCGGGAGGCTGAGGATGAGGGCGTTGTAGGCGATGATCGGCCCGGCCACCCACGTCAGCGGGGCGAGGAGGATGGCGATGCCGGTCAGCGAGGTGTTCCAGGCGCCGTTGACGCCGCCGGCCAGCGCATTCATCGCCTCGGTGTAGAGGAAGCCGTCGCCGGTGCCGGCGAGACCCCCGCCGAAGCCGAGGAGGCCCGCGAGCACCTCGGCGCCGTGGCCGAGCCACCAGATGAACAGGGAGGAGTCGTCGTTGCCGGCCGACACGGTGCCGCCCGGGTCGGCGGCGACCCCGCCGAAGACGGTGATGCTGCCGAGCGTGAGGGCGAGGGCGTACCACGCCCAGGGTCGCAGTCGCGCCAATGCAAAGGGCTCCCGACCTGTCGGCCGGGAGCCCTTCACTGCGCTGATGTCAGCTGCCTGCAAGCTTCTCACGCAGGGCTGCGAGTGCTTCGTCGCTGGCGAGCGTGCCTTCGTCGCCCGACTCCTCGGAGGAGAAGGACCCGGTGGCGGGAGCGGCGTCGGAGCCCGATTCCGCGGCGCCGGCCTCGGCGTCTGCGGCAATCGCCTTCGCGACCTGCTTCTTGTGCTCTTCCCAGCGCGACTGGGCGGCGGCGTACTGCTGCTCCCAGACCTCGCGCTGCGCCTCGAAACCCTCGATCCACTCGTTGGTCTCGGGGTCGAAGCCTTCGGGGTACTTGTAGTTGCCGTCCTCGTCGTACTCCTGCGGCATGCCGTAGAGAGCGGGGTCGAGGAACTCTTCGGCCTCGGGGTCGACGCCTTCGTTCGCCTGCTTGAGCGAGAGCGAGATGCGGCGGCGCTCGAGGTCGATGTCGATGACCTTGACGTAGATCGTCTCGTCGACGGAGACGACCTGCTCCGGGAGGTCGACGTGGCGCACGGCGAGCTCGGAGATGTGGACGAGGCCCTCGATGCCGTCCTCGACGCGCACGAACGCACCGAACGGAACGAGCTTGGTGACCTTGCCCGGCACGATCTGGCCGATGACGTGGGTCCGGGCGAAGTGCTGCCACGGATCTTCCTGCGTCGCCTTGAGCGAGAGCGAGACGCGCTCCCGGTCCATGTCGACGTCGAGAACCTCGACGGTGACCTCGTCACCGACGGTGACGACCTCACCCGGGTGATCGATGTGCTTCCAGGACAGCTCCGAGACGTGCACGAGTCCGTCGACACCACCGAGGTCGACGAAGGCACCGAAGTTGACGATCGAGGAGACGACGCCCGGACGGACCTGACCCTTCTGGAGGGTCTGGAGGAAGTCGTGGCGGACCTCGGACTGGGTCTGCTCGAGCCAGGCGCGGCGCGAGAGGACGACGTTGTTGCGGTTCTTGTCGAGCTCGATGATCTTCGCCTCGACCTGCTGCCCGATGTAGGGGGCGAGGTCGCGGACGCGACGCATCTCGACGAGCGAGGCGGGGAGGAAGCCGCGGAGGCCGATGTCGACGATCAGGCCGCCCTTGACAACCTCGATGACGGTGCCGGTGACGACCCCGTCCTCTTCCTTGATCTTCTCGATGTCGCCCCAGGCGCGCTCGTACTGCGCACGCTTCTTCGACAGCATGAGACGGCCCTCTTTGTCCTCCTTCTGGAGAACGAGTGCCTCGATGGGGTCCCCGACCTCGACGACTTCGCCGGGATCGACATCGTGCTTGATGGAGAGTTCACGCGAAAGGACGACGCCTTCCGTCTTGTATCCGATGTCGACGAGGACCTCGTCGCGATCGACCTTGACGACGGTGCCTTCGACGATGTCGCCATCGTTGAAGTACTTGATCGTCTCGTCGACGGCGGCGAGGAAGTCCTCAGCGGTTCCGATGTCATTGACAGCGACCTGCTTCGGCTGCACCGATTCCGGCGTGGTGGTGGTCATATAGGTAGGGACTCCGATGGAATTGTGTCCCGGATCCGATACCCTTGATCTGCTGTGACACAGCCTGTGGGGAATCGCATCCGGTCTCGATTACGATTATGGACTTGTATGCATACGCACATACGGTTGTCAATACTAGCATCATTCAGGGCGTGAATGCACCCTCGGAATCCGAGGTGATCTGCCCGTTCGACCGCGGAGGACTCATGAGCGACGGAAGCTATTCGACAGAGGTCATCAGCGGCGGGTACCTGCCCATCGACGAAGAGGCGTCAGTGCGCGCCAATCGCAGCTATTGGGACAACTCCGCCGAGGACTACCTCGCCGAGCACGGCAGCTTCCTCGGCGCCTCCGATTTCATCTGGTGTCCCGAGGGAATTCACGAATCCGACGTCCATCTCCTCGGTGACGTCGCCCGCCGCCAGATCCTCGAGGTCGGGTGCGGGGCCGGCCAGTGCTCCCGCTGGCTCGCCGAGGAGGGGGCGATCGCCACCGGCATCGACGTCTCCGCGGGCATGCTCGAGCAGGCCTCGCGCCTGCAGCGGGAGAATCCGCTGAGCGCCGACGCCACTCCCCCGACGTTCGTCCGCGCCGATGCCCGCCAGCTGCCGTTCGCCTCGAACAGCTTCGACATCGCGTTCTCCGCGTACGGGGCCCTCCCCTTCGTCAAGGACGCCGAGGTGGTCCTCGCCGAGGTGGCCCGCGTCGTCCGTCCCGGCGGGAAGTGGGTGTTCTCGACGACGCATCCGATGCGCTGGATGTTCCCCGACGTGCCCGGGGAGAACGGGCTGACCGTCGAGTACTCGTACTTCGACCGGACCCCGTACGTCGAGATCGCCGCCGACGGTCAGCCCGTCTACGCCGAGCACCACCGGACGATGGGCGACTGGGTGAGCCTCCTCGTGGCCGCCGGCTTCCGGATCGACGCGGTCACCGAACCCGAGTGGCCCGACTCCAACGAGACGGCGTGGGGCGGCTGGTCGCCCCTGCGCGGTGCTCTCATGCCCGGCACCGTGATCTTCTCGACAACCCTGCCCGAGGCCTGACCTCTGCCCGAGGTTTGAATTCTGCCCGGGGCCTGACCCGTGCCCCTACTACGCGACTGCCGGGCCGCCGGACCGCCTCGGCGCGAACTTCCGTCGATCACGCGGCAGCTGCCCCTCGATCAAGGGGCAGCGCGGATAGCGGGTCGTGCACGGGCCGCTATCCGTGCTCCGGCTTGATCGAGAGCGCGCCAACGCGATTTCCGCGCTGCCGCGAGATCGAGAGCGGGGCGGCCGCGAACCTCGGTCGAGGACCTCGTCAGTCGAGGACGGAGAAACGGTCTCCGAGCGCGGTTCTGCCCGTCAGCGCCAGGAGCACGCGCTCTCCGTCGCCTCCGAGGGCAGCCAGTCGGGCTGCGATACCGAGCGATTCGACCAAGGGACCGTCCGGCGCCGAGGCGGTGATTGCGGCAGCCGCGGCAATGTCGAGACCGTGCACGGTGAGTTCGAACGTCCGCGTCGGCAGATAGGCACTGAGCAGCATCGGGCCGGCGGCGGTCGTCATGACGCGGTCCTCAGCCGACTGAACGAGCGGGATGACCCGGTCGGCGATCGCGCTCAGCGCACGCCCGGGGTCGCTGCCGAGGGCCTCACCGGCGGCGACGCCCCGCTCGAACACGGCGCCCGGATCGGTGCTCGTCTGCGTGGCGACGAAGGCGAAGTAGGCCTCCGGGCTCTCGAGCGCCACCTCGTCGGCGGGAGCGACCAGGTAGGCCTCAACGGTGAGCAGTGACCTGCTCGTGTGACCGACGAGGGCACGGAGACTCCAGTCGCCCAGGCCGGGTCCGTCCCATGCGCGCGGGTCGATGCGGTCGACGAGGGACTCGACCCAGCAGGCCGCCTCGGCGAAGTTCTCGGTCAATCGCCCGTCCATGTCGACAGTCTAGCCAGGTTCGGACCACCACCTCGGCGCACGATCCTGCTCGTGCCCACGCCACACCGCCCTCAGTGGGCGGCGGCATGCCAGACTCAGTGGGCGGCGGCGTGCCAGGAGACGCCGGTGCCGACGTTGACGTCGAGCGGGACGTCGAGTTCGTACGCCGATCCCATCTCCTCGGTGACGATGGCCTTGACCTCGTCGGCCTCCTCGGGGTGGAGGTCGACGATGATCTCGTCGTGGACCTGGAGGAGCATCCGGGATCGGAAGCCCTCGAGGCGGTCGGCGACCTTGAGCATGGCGATCTTCATGATGTCGGCCGCCGAGCCCTGGATCGGGGCGTTGAGCGCCGCGCGCTCGGCCATCTCCCGCAGCTGCCGGCGGTCGCTGTGGAGTGCCGGCAGATAGCGCCGGCGGCCCATGATCGTCTCGGTGAAGCCGTTGTCCCTGGCCTGCTCGACGATCTCGTCGAGGTAGTCCTTGACGGCGCCGAAGCGCTCGAAGTACTGGTCCATGAGACCGCGGGCCTCATCGACGCCGATCGCCAGCTGCTTCGACAGTCCGAATGCGGAGAGTCCGTAGACGAGGCCGTACGACATCGCCTTGACCTTCGAGCGCATCGTCGCATCGACCTCGTCGATGCCGACGGAGAAGACCTTCGAGCCGACGTAGGAGTGGAGGTCCTCGCCGTCCTTGAACGCCTGGATGAGCGCGGCGTCCCCGGACAGATGCGCCATGATGCGCATCTCGATCTGCGAGTAGTCGGCGGTGAGGAGCAGTCCGCCCGGCACGTGCGGGTCGGCGACGAAGACCTCCCGGATGCGCCGGCCCGACTCCGTGCGCACGGGGATGTTCTGCAGGTTCGGGTCGAGCGAGGACAGGCGGCCGGTCGCCGCGACCGTCTGCTGATACGTCGTGTGGATGCGCCCGTCCTCGGCGACGGTCTTGCCGAGGCCGACGACGGTCTGCTTGAGCTTCGTCGCGTCGCGGTGGGCGAGCAGGTGCTGGAGGAACGGGTGCTCGGTCTTGACGAAGAGCTCGGCCAGCGCATCCGCGTCGGTCGTGTATCCCGTCTTCGTCCGCTTCGTCTTCGGCATGTCGAGTTCGTCGAAGAGGACCGTCTGGAGCTGCTTCGGGGAGCCGAGGTTGACCTCGTGGCCGATCGCCTCGTACGCGAGTTCGGCACTTGCCTGCGCCTGCTTCGTGAAGTCCTCGACGAGTTCGGCCAGCCCCGCTTCGTCGATGGCGATGCCGGCGAGCTCCATGCCGGCGAGGACGGGCACGAGCGGCAACTCGATGTCGCGGTAGACCTGGGTCATGTTCGCCTCGTCGATGGCCGTCGCGAGGATCTCGTGGACCTCGAGCAGGGCCGCGGCGTTGGCGCCGTGGGTGCGCGCGGTCGCGTCGGTGTCGAGGTCGAGGGCGAGCTGACCGTCCTTCGCTTCGGCGGGGGCGAGGTCGATGCCGGCGCGCTCGGCGGCGATGTCGCGCAGTTCGTAGCTGCGCTGGTCGGGCACGAGGAGGTACGCGGCCAGGGCCGTGTCCCCGGCGACGTCGGTGAGGTCGATGCCCACCGAGCGCAGGGCCTTGATCTGCACCTTCGAGGAGTGGAAGATGAGCGCGGCCTTCCGCAGGGCGGCCTCAAGGGCGGCCAGGTCGGCGTCGCTCGCCTCTCCCAGGTCGACCACCGAGGCGGTCCCCGGCTGGGCGGAGACCGCGAGGAAGCGCACATCGCCGTGTCCGAGTTCGTACGTCCCGTCGGTGTCGAGCGCGAGGACATCCGCCTCGGCGATGGAGTCGAGGAGGGCGGGCACAGCGACCGTCGCGATCTCGACCTCCCGGGCGGGGGCGGACTCCGCCGCCTCCGGGGTCGCGGCGTCGCCGAAGATCGCCGCCAGGCGCTTGCCGAGGGCCTGGAACTCGAGCTGGTCGAAGAGGCTGCTGAGCTCGGCCGGGTCGCCCTCGCCCCATTTCAGGTCGGCGAAGTCGAGGCCGAGGTCGAGGTCGTCGAGGAGCCGGTTGAGGCGGTAGTTGCGTTCGACCTCGGGGATGTGGTCGCGCAGCTTCTCCCCCACCTTGCCGCCGATCTCGTCGGCGTGCTCGAGCACGCCGGGCAGGTCGCCGTGGGCCTTGAGCCATTTCGCGGCGGTCTTGTCCCCGACTCCGGGCACGCCGGGCAGGTTGTCGGCCTTCTCCCCGACGAGCGCGGCCAGGCCCCGGTAGTTGGCGGGGGTGACCCCGTACTTCTCCTCGATCGCCTCGGGCGTCATCCGCACGAGGTCGCTGACCCCGCGCTTGGGATAGAGGATCGTCACGGTGTCGGTCGAGAGCTGGAAGGAGTCCTTGTCCCCGGTCATCACCTCGACCGCGGCGCCGGCCTCGGTGCCCATTGTCGCCATCGTCGCGAGCGCGTCGTCGGCTTCGAAGCCCTCCTTCGTCACGACCCGGATGCCCATGGCGGTGACGATGTCCTTGATGAGGTCGATCTGCGGGTGGAACTCCGGCGGGGTCTTCGCCCGCCCCGCCTTGTACTCCGGGTACTCCTCGAGGCGGAACGTCTCCCGGCCGAGGTCGAAGGCGACGGCGACGTGGCTCGGCGATTCGTCGCGGAGGACGTTGATGAGCATCGAGATGAACCCGAAGATCGCGTTCGTCGTCTGGCCGGTGCTCGTGGAGAAGTTCTCCGCCGGGAGGGCGTGGAAGGCGCGGTAGGCCAGCGAGTGACCGTCGATGAGCAGGAGGGATTCGTTAGCGTGACTCACATGCCTTAGCCTAGCGTTCATCACGGACATGAGAAGGAGATCGATGGTGGTTCCGCACGTATCGCTGACAGCAGAGACGACCGAGGACGAGGCTAAGGGTCTGCTCGACCAGCTCAACGCCCAGGGCGCCGGGGGTGGGCTCGCCGACCGGATGGGCATCGCGTTCACCGGCATCGGCTTCGACTGGATGAGCGCGACCGTGCCGGTCGCAGGCAACACGCAGCCGATGGGCCTCTTCCACGGCGGCGGTCACGTCGTCCTCGCGGAATCGCTCGCCTCGATGCATGCGTTCCTCACCAGCGGCGGGAAGAACGTCGTCGGCGTCGACCTCAATGCCACCCATCTGCGGGCGATGCGCGGAGAGCTCGTCACCGGGCGCGCCGAGGTGCTCCACCGCGGCCGCACGCTCATGTCCCACGAGGTGAGGATGACCGACGAGGAGGGTCGGCTGCTCTCGATCGTGCGGATCACGAACATGATCCTCGCCTCGAAGGCGCAGTAGGCCGCCCGGCGGTCGGGTCGTTGGGTGGGCACCGCTCACCGGGTGGGCAATGCTTGCCGGATGGGCAGCGCTCACCGTGATGCGCCGAGGCGGTCGACCGCCTCGGCGCGGTGATCGTTTCCGCACGCACGACGGCCCCGGTCGCGGTTCTCTCCGCGTCCGGGGCCGAGTCGTCTCAACGTGAGCCGGGGTCGGCGCCGATCAGCCGGCAACCGCCCGATGGGAAGGTGTCAGTCCTTCTTCGCGCCGATCTGCTTGAGGACGGTTTCGGCGACTTCGCGCATCGTCAGACGGCGGTCCATCGAGGTCTTCTGGATCCAGCGGAAGGCCTCGGGTTCGCTCAGACCCATCGAGGTCTGGAGGAGGCTCTTCGCGCGCTCGACGAGCTTGCGGGTCTCGAAGCGCTCGGTGAGGTCGGAGATCTCGGATTCGAGCGAGCTGATCTCCGCGTGGCGCGACAGCGCGATCTCGAGCGCCGGGATGAGGTCGGCCGAGGTGAAGGGCTTGACGACGTAGGCCATCGCTCCGGCGTCGCGGGCGCGCTCGACGAGTTCCTTCTGCGAGAACGCGGTGAGGAGGACGACGGGGGCGATGCGGGCCTTGGCGATGCGCTCGGCCGCGGCGATGCCGTCGAGGATCGGCATCTTGATGTCCATGACGACGAGGTCGGGACGCAGCTCTTCGGCCAGCCGGATCGCGGATTCGCCGTCCGCGGCTTCACCGACGACGTCGTAGCCGACTTCGCGGAGCATTTCGACGATGTCGAGACGGATCACGGCCTCGTCTTCGGCCACGACGACGCGGCGGACGGGCACGGATTCATCTGCGGTGGGTTGTTCGCTGTTGGAAAGCACGGCACCAGTCTAGACCAGGCATGCCTGCGCATCAGCCGTTTCCCCTGTGAGGACAGCCACCCATGGGGCAAGGCGATTGGGCGATGCCGCGTGCCCTGCCGTAGAGTTGTCGATGTCGGGAACGGTGTTCTCGACGAGCCGGATTGGCGGAATCGGTAGACGCGGCGCACTCAAAATGCGTTGTCGAAAGACGTGTGGGTTCGAGTCCCACATCCGGTACCACGGCGACGTGTCCCTGCATCGCGCCTGCGATATCGCGGCACGTTCAGCACTTTCGGGTCGGCACAGACGCCACTCTCGGCACGACTCAGCAGCAGTGCATCCGTACGCTTGCGGAGCTTCGTGCAATTGACACCAGTGGCCTCCGCAGACTCGTGATTTCGCGCCAAGCTCATGGCGACCCCTGGGATTCTGCGCCAGGTAGATGACGGCCCCTGAGGTTCTGCGCCAGGGTCATGGCGAAATCGCACTCATTTTCGCCATGGGCGTGGCGCACAATCGCCGCCGAGGTGGCGCACACGCGATTCATGCAGTGAGTCGGGGACCGCAGAGAGAGCGCGAGACCAACGAGGTGCGCCGGGGGTGCGAGGATTTCAGAAAACTTGACAACGAGCACTTGCCGGAAGCCAGGAGTCCCTGAGTTCAAGCGGCGAACAGGGCCTCGAGCGATGAGAGCGGGTGACGGGAGTCGAACCCGCCTCTAGACCTTGGGAAGGTCTCATTCTACCGATGAACTACACCCGCGAAGTGGAACATCTCCCAATGTAGCCGATGTCAGGCGACTATGCGCAGTCGACGCGCGAATCGAGACACCGATCTGCGGTGAGGCGCGTGTCGCGGACGTGCAGAACGCACGCGACCGTCCGGCCCGGAGGCCGGACGGTCGATGGTGCTCACTCAAGCGGACGCCCCCGTTCAGGGGCGGGCGCAGCAGGAGATCTCAGTCCCGCGAGATCTCAGACGCGCGAGCTCTCAGTCCGCGCCCCGGCAGCGGATTCAGCAGCACCCGCAGTTCCGGAGTCGGCGACGGACTTCTGCGCATCGCCGACGACGTTCGAGCCACCGGCTACCGGAGCAACCGCACCCGTGGCGCCGTCCGCACCCGAGACACCGTCCGCGCTGGCACCGTCAGCGACGTCCTCGGTCACCGGCACATAGCCGTCGATGCGCTTCGCGTCGTACCGGGTGACGTCGAGGATGCCGTGGCGCTTCGCGACGATCGCCGGGATGAGCGCCTGACCGGAGACGTTGAGCGCGGTACGGCCCATGTCGACGATCGGTTCGATCGCGAGCAGCAGTCCCACACCCTCGAGCGGCAGGCCGATCGTCGACAGCGTGAGGGTGAGCATGACCGTGGCACCCGTCGTCCCGGCGGTCGCGGCCGACCCGATGACGGAGACGAAGATGATGAGCAGGTACTGGATGGGTCCGAGCTCGATGCCGAAGAACTGGGCGACGAACACCGCGGCGATCGCCGGGTAGATGGCCGCGCAGCCGTCCATCTTCGTCGTCGACCCGAACGGCACGGCGAAGGCCGCGTACCCCTGCGGGACGCCGAAGTTGTCGGTCGCGACCTTCTGCGTCACCGGCATCGTCCCGATCGAGGAACGGGAGACGAAGCCCATCTGCGTCGCCGGCCACACACCGGAGAAGTACTGGCGCACGGAGAGTCCGTTGACGCGGGCGAGCAGCGGGTAGACGACGAAGAAGACGATCGCGAGTCCGATGTAGACGGCGACGACGAACCACAGCAGGGATCCCATCGTCGACCAGCCGTACGAGTTCACGGCGTTGCCGATGAGGCCGAGCGTGCCGATCGGGGCGATCCGCACGATCCACCACACGACCTTCTGGACGACGGCGAGGGCCGCCTCGGCGAATTCGAGGAACGGCTCGGCCGCCTTGCCCACCTTGACCGCGGCGATGCCGAGCGCACCGGAGACGATGATGAGCTGGAGGACGTTGAAGTTGACCTCCGAGGCCAGCGCGCCCGTGTCATCAGGTGCCGTCGCGACCTCGAGGCCGAGGAAGTTCACCGGGATGAGCCCGGTGAGGAAGCCGATCCAGCTGCCCTCGCTCGACGGCGCCCCGCCCTGCAGGGACGCGGCGTCCGCGTGCGCGCCGGGCTGCATGACGACGCCGATGATGAGTCCGATGATGACGGCGATGAGCGCGGTGAGCGCGAACCACAGCAGCGTCGACACGGCGAGCTTCGCGGCATTGGTCACCTTGCGCAGGTTGCCGATGCTCGCGATGATCGCGGTGATGATGAGCGGCACGACGGCCGCCTTGAGCAGGGTGACGTACGAGGACCCGATGGTCTCGAGCGTCGTCCCCAGCCAGTTGTCCTGCGTCTCGCTCACAGGTCCCCACGAACGGGCGACGAGCCCGAGGACGACACCGGCGATCAGCGCGATCGTCACCTGCACCCCGAACGACTTCGACCAAGCCGGCAGTCTCATATGGTTCCTTTCGACGGTGGCACGGGCACAGCGGCGCCCGTGGAAAACTCAACTCACTGCACAACTGTTGAGCAATCCGTCGAATTCCGCAAACCGGAGTGACATGGATCGCAACTTCGCCGAGGCGGCCAACCATCCCGTACGACTGGATCCCCGCCGAGGTGGTCGACCAGAAGAGCAGTGGCCGGCCGTCCCGGACGACGGCACACAGAAGGGCCCGACCG